>DATIGR010000220.1:0-26293 GCA_035454645.1 Burkholderiales bacterium | reverse complement strand
GAACGGCTATCTGCGCGAATGAGCGGCGAAGAAATCGCAGACGAGCGCCGTGGCGTCGAGGCGCCGGCCGTCGAAGAACTCGAACGCGGGATCGCCGCCGCTCCAGGCGTGGCCGAGGCCGGGGATGGTGACGAGGCGGGCCGCGAGCCGGCGGCCGGCGTGGTAGTCGGCGGCGAGATAGTCCGAGACGCGCGCCTGGAAAGGACGCACCTGCGCCGGAGGCAGCGCGGCGCCGGCCGGCAGCTCGCGCGGCGGCAGTCCGTTCAACAGCAGGAACTGCCGCACGATGTGCACCGCGTTCACCGGCGTTACGCTGCCATCGGCGGTGCCGTGGATGACGAGCGCGGGTACACGCGCCTTGTCACCCGCCTTGGCGCGCGCTTCGATGGCGAGCGCGTCGGTGGCGGCGCGCGGCCCCTCGACCATCGCCCGCGCCGCATCGTGCGCGTCGGTGGCCGCGCCGCACGGCACGCTCGAGTGGACCGCGGCCGCCGCGAAGAGCTGCGGCGCGCGCAGGGCGAGCGTGGCTGCGAGCGTTCCGCCCGACGACAGGCCCGCGACGTAGACGCGACGCGGGTCGATGCGGAACTTGCCGATCGCCTCGGCCGCCTGGGCCGCGACGATCGCCGCCTCGCCCGCGCCCGCGGCGGTGCGCCGGTCGAACCAGTTCCAGCAGCGCTCGGAATTCGCCATGCGGCTCTGGCGCGGCAGCAGCACCACGAATCCGCGCTCGTCGGCGAAGCGCGCAATGCGCGTGCCGGCCGCGAACGCCTCGGGGTCCTGCCGGCAGCCGTGGATCCACACCACGAGCGCGGGCCGCTCGATGGCTCCGAAGTTGCGCGGCAGATAGAGCAGGTACTCGCGCCAGGGCGGCGCCGGCGCGACGTGGATGAAGCCGTGGAGGCTCGACTTGCGGTTGACCGAGAACCGCCCGGGCGCCGGCGGGGGCGCACGCCGCGTGAGCCGGCGCGCCAGCGCGGCGAATCTTTCGCTTAACTTGCTAATTGCGGGAGGACGGGCAGGCGCCGGCTAGGCGCCGAGCGGGCCGGGTCGGCCGAGCAGGTAGCCTTGAGCGATGTCGCAGCCGTATTCGGCGAGCCGGTCGAGCTGCCGGCTCGTCTCGACCCCTTCGGCGACGACGGACATGTCGAGGTCATGCGCGAGTTCGAGCGTCTTCCTCAGGATGATGTCGGCCGACTCGTCGGCGAGCATCGACTGCACGAAGGCCATGTCGAGCTTCAGCTCGCGCGCCGGCACGCGCCGCAACTGGTGCATCATCGCATAGCCGGTGCCGAAATCGTCGATCGAGAGGTTCAGCTGCTTGAGCCGCAGGCGCGCCAGGATGTCGAGCGAGGTATGCAGCTCCCGCATCAGGCCGCTCTCGGTGATCTCCATGACGAAATCCGAAGGCCTGCCGCCGTGCTCGGTGATGACCGCGTGCAGCCGCTCCGGCAGCGCGAGGTCGCGCAGCAGCAGGGCCGACATGTTCACCGACACCGGGACGCGGGCGACGTCGGAGGACCATTTCTTGCGGTCGGCGAGGACCCGCTTCAGCACGATCCAGGTGAGCTCGTCGATTACCCCGGCCGCTTCGAACGCCTCGATGAACGCCGCCGCGGGCAGCAGCCCCTTCGCCGGGTGCTGCCAGCGCACCAGCGCCTCGAAGCCCGCGAGCTCGCGGGTCCTGATGTGGAACTGCGGCTGATAGTGGACGATCAGCTCGTCGTTCGCGATCGCCCGGTGGACGCTGTCCTGGTCGCCCAGGCTTTCGCCGCCGGCCGCGGCGCTCGACGCATGGCGCTTGCCGTCGCGGCGCGTCGCCAGGACGTCGCGCAGCTGGCGCGGGTTGAGCGGCTTCTGCAGCGACGCGCGCACGTCGAGCCCGAGCGTCGTGGCGAGCTGGGCGGCGACGTTCAGGACCTTCTTGTCGTACCCGCTGATGAGGACGATTTCGCGCGTGTACTTCTGCTCGCTCAGGTAGCGCAGCACCTCGATGCCGTCGACCTCCGGCATCATGAGGTCGATCACGATCACCCCGATGTCGGGTCCGAGGGACGCCTGGAATTCCTTGAAATGGGTCGCCGACCTCGCCTCGACGCCGGCCGACGCGGCCGCGTGCACGACCAGCGCGCACATGTCCGGGTCGTCGTCGATCACCAATAGCCGGCTCACGGCATTGTCCAGGTGCTCGTGCTCGATTTGCGCGACGTGGCCCATTCTGGCTCGGCCCCGTATTGTCGGGGGAACGGGCTATCCGGGGGTGAGAACTTCTCGAAGCGAGTAACAACTATTGCAATAGGCTACGGGTTATTGACACAACATAACCCGGTTCCAGGGGAGGGATATCCGGTTGTCTGACGGCAGCCAGTTCCGGCTTCTTGCCGAGCGCCGCTTCGGCCCCTTCTTCGGCGTGCAGTTCCTGGGCGCCATGAACGACAACGTGTTCAAGCAGGCGCTCGTCATCCTGCTCGCCTACCAGACGGCGTCGTTTACCGCGATGTCGTCCGACACCCTTCAGAACCTTGCGCAGGCGTTGTTCATCCTGCCGTTCTTCGTGTTCTCGGCGACCGCGGGACAGCTCGCCGACAAGTACGAGAAATCGCGCCTGATCACGCTCACCGTAGCCGTCGAGCTCGGGGTGATGCTCCTCGGCGCGGCGGGGCTGTTCATGAAAAGCCTGCCGCTGCTGCTTGCGGCGCTCTTCCTCGGCGGCCTGCAGTCCGCGCTGTTCGGGCCGGTGAAATACGCCATCCTGCCGCAGCACCTTTCGGAATCCGAGCTCGTCGGCGGCAACGCCCTGGTCGAGACCGGGACCGCGATCGCCATTCTCGCCGGCATGATTCTCGGCGGCTGGATGATCGCCCAGCCCGGATGGGGCGTCGCCGGCGTCGCCGGGGTCACCTGCGCGCTGTCCACGGCGGGCATCGTGCTTTCGCGCTTCATTCCCAGGTCCCCGGCCCCGGATGCGCAGCTTGCGATCAACCCGAACGTCGCCGGGGAAACCTGGCGCATCATGCGCTTCGCGGCCGAGAACCGCACCGTGTGGCTCTCGATCCTCGGCATCTCGTGGTTCTGGTTCTACGGCGCGATGCTGGTGACCCAGTTCCCGAACCTGGTGCGTAACGTCCTGCAAGGCGACGAGCATGCAGTCACGCTGCTCCTTGTCGTGTTCTCGGTCGGCATCGGCGCGGGCTCGCTTCTGTGCGAGCGCCTTTCCGGGCACAAGGTCGAGCTCGGCCTGGTGCCGTTCGGATCGATCGGCCTGACGCTTTTCGGCATCGATCTCGGCGTCGCGACCGCGGACGGCCCGGCGCACGCGCAGTGGCGGGTGCTCGCCGATCTGTTCCTGATCGGGCTGTTCAGCGGCCTGTACATCGTGCCGCTGTACGCGCTGGTGCAGAGCCGCAGCGAGCGCACCCACCGCTCGCGCATCATCGCGGCGAACAACATCCTGAATGCGCTCTTCATCGTGGCGGCGGCCGGGATCTCGATCGCTCTGCTCGGCGCCGGCCTGACGATTCCGCAGCTTTTCCTGGTGACCGCGCTCATGAACGCGGTGGTCGCGCTCTACATCTACACGCTGGTGCCCGAGTTCCTGATGCGCTTCATCGTCTGGCTGCTGATTCACTCGGTGTACCGGCTGCGCAAGACGGGCCTCGAGCGCATCCCGGACGAGGGCCCGGCGCTCGTGGTCTGCAACCATGTCTCCTATGTCGACGCGCTGGTGATCTCGGCGGGCTGCCGCCGCCCCATCCGCTGGGTCATGTACCACCAGATCTTCAGGATCCCGGTGCTGAGCTTCGTGTTCCGCACGGCGAAGGCGATCCCGATCGCCCCGGCGCAGGAGGACCCGCAGATGCTCGAGCGCGCCTACGACGCCATCGCGCGCGAGCTCGACGACGGCCAGCTCGTCGGCATCTTCCCGGAAGGCAAGCTCACCGCCGACGGCGAGATGAGCGAATTCCGCAGCGGGATCCTGAAGATCCTCGAGCGCACCCCGGTGCCGGTGGTGCCGATGGCGCTCTCGGGCCTGTGGCGCAGCCTCTTCACGCGCAACCGCGCGCGGCTGCGCCATGCCACCAAGCTCTTCCCCAAGGTCAAATTGTCGGTCGGCGAGCCGGTCGCGCCGGAGCGCGTCAGCCTGGACGGCCTGCACGCCGCGGTGGCCGCATTGCGCGGCGACTGGAGATAGGGAACCGCCTACCGCGTACTGATGGTCTTCGGGCTTACGGACTTCGGGCTCACATCCATCTGCGAGATCCGGTTGCCGTTGACGTATACCCGCGCAAGCGTACGGTTGTACTTGTCCTTGCCGCCGCGCTTGATGACGAGCTCGCCGGACTGAATGCGCCGCTGAAGGCGCTGGCGAGCTTCCTCTCCTCCCGGCTCGGTCAGCTCGGGTGCGCGCAGGCCCTCGACCTTGACCCGCTCGCCGCCGCTGCAGCGCAGCGTGTAGCCGTCGATCGCCGTACACCACTCGCCGGCGAACGCGGCCGCTGCGGCCAGCATGGCCGCCAGGGCGAAAGCAAACGAGCTTGCGCGGGTGAACACTGCTACATCCTGATCCCGCAGAGCGCCCCGGCAGAAGGGAATATTGCTCGGGAACGTTTCAGAAACAATTCCGCAACACGATCGGCGTCGGGCGGAAGCGAGGCCGATACGAGGATTGTTCATCATCGCTCCAGGTCAACAACTTCCCCAAGGGGCGAAAGGACGACTCTCATGTCGCAAAACCCGAACCAGGCACTTTGGGAAAAAGGCGACTTCAGCCGTATCGCGGCGACCATGCGTGAAAGCGGAGAAGCGCTGGTGCGGGCGATCGGCATCAACAGAGGACTCAGAGTGCTCGATCTCGGCAGCGGTGACGGTACCACGGCGGTGCCCGCCGCGAAGGCGGGCGCGGATGTCCTCGGCGTCGATATCGCGCGCAATCTGGTAAAGGCCGGGAACCTGCGAGCTGCCGAGCTGGGCTTGTCCAACTGCAGCTTTCAAGAGGGAGACGCGACAAACCTGCAGCCGATCCCCGACCGCACGTTCGACCTCGTCGTCAGCATCTTCGGCGCCATGTTCGCGCCCAAGCCGTTCGACGTTGCCAAAGAGATGGTGCGCGTGACGCGCCCCGGCGGGCGGATCGTCATGGGCAACTGGATTCCGAGCGACCCGACGCTGGTCGCGCAGATTCTCCGGATCAGCTCCGCCTACACGCCCGCACCTCCGGCCGGATTCGTGAGCCCGATGACGTGGGGTGTCGAGAACAACGTCATCGAGCGATTTGCCGCCGCAGGAATACCGGCGCACAAGATCTCGTTCGTCCGCGATACCTTCACCTTTCGCTTTGCGGGGTCGCCGGGCAAGTTCGTGGAAGAGTTCAGGAACTACTACGGGCCTACCATGAATGCCTTCGAGGCCGCCGAGAAGAACGGGCGCGCCGCAAGCCTGCAAAGAGAGCTGGAGGAGCTGTTCAGCGCCCAGAACACGAGCGCGAACGCCACCACGATCCCGGCAACTTTCTTGCGGGTCGAGGTGGCCTGCTAGCCGGCGAGGCTCGAAGCGCGCGCTAGACGTTAACGCGCCGGCATGGACTTGCTCATGCGCTCGACGATATCCGGCGGAACGAAATTGACCAGCTCGGTGGTTTCGGCCTCCGCCAGCTCCACATATCGCTTGACGACCTCGGCCGGGTCCATCTGGCCGACCGTAATGCGCTGCACGAGCTGATCCATGACGGCCACGTCCTCGGGCGCGGCCTTCTTGCGATCGAACCACGGGCCCGGGTCGTTCGCCATGCGGTCGTTGAAGCCGGTGGCATAAGGCCCCGGATTGATCAGGCACACGTCGACCCCGAACGCCTTGAGCTCCGCGCGCAGCGCGGTGCCGAACGCCTGGATCGCATGCTTGGTCATCGTGTACGGCCCGGACCCGACGCCGGCGCGCACGCCGCCGATCGACGACGTGAGGATGATGCGCCCGGCGCGCCGCTTGCGCATGTTCTGCGCGACGCGCTGAGTAATGGCGAAGGTGCCGAAGACGTTCACCTCGAACACCGCGCGCAGCCTCTCCAGAGGAATCAGCGACAGCGGCCCGGTCTGCCCGATCGCCGCGTTCGCGATGAAGACATCCGGGCTCCACGGGTCGACCTTCGCGATGTCCCCGGCGTCGGTGATGTCGATCTTGACCACGGTCAGCTTCGGCGCCGCTTTCGCGAGCTCGGCGGCTTGCTGCTCGTTCAACACGGCGGCGACGACCTTGTGCCCGCGTTCGGCAAGCTGGACCGCGGCACCGCGGCCGAAGCCGCTTGCGGCGCCCGTGATCAGAACTGTCTTGGACATGCGTTCTCCCGAGTGGTCTAGGTGGCTTCAAAACCGGCGCAGCGCGATGAAAGGGTGGAGGCGGCGGGAATCGATTTCCGGCCGTTAGTGCACCAGTCCACGCAGCGGCAGGACGATCACATTAGCTCGAATTAACCATTGCCTAGGTCCCTGCAGCGGAACAACAATTCAGAGGGGACAGACCATAATGCAAAAGGAAACCGTGCGCGGCACTACGCCCGCCGCCGCACCAAGCGCTCTCGCGCACGGCGTGCGCCTGTGCGTGGCCTGCCTACACGAAAATCGAAACGGCGAGCAGTCTTGCGAGGCGTGCGGGACCTCTCTGCATCTCGTCCTCTGCGGCGCGTGCGAAGCCGCGAACGACCCGGGCGCGCTGCGCTGCCATGCCTGCGGCGCCGCGCTCGGCAGCGAGGCTCGTGACAAGCCCGCGCCGGCGCCTCCAGCCAGCCGAACGAGCCTCGTGCGCACCGAGGCGAGCGACGGGCGAACGGCGGCCCCTCCGGTCAAGCGAATGAACCGCGCGCGCTTGGCTTTGATCTTGACGGCAGTCGTGGTCGCGACGGTCGGCTTCGCGTACCACTATTCCCCGCGAACCGGCAAGACGGACCGCTCTCAACACAGCGGGGTTATCCAAGTGGCGCCCGTGAAGCTGGTCGAGCCGCCCGCTCGCGTTCCGCCACCGAGCACGGCGGCCAAGACACGCACGCCCGCGGCCGCTCCGAAGGCGAGCGTTGGGTCTGCGCCCAAAGCAAGCCCGGCACGTACGCCCGTAACGCATACCCGGCCCACGGATGCCAGCTCGACCCCGCCGCCTGCGGCGGTGGCGCCATCTGCGCCGGACGCCGGTCAGAAGTCCGAGGCCGGTTGTGGCGAGGCGGTTGCCGCTCTCGGTCTTTGCAACGTCAGCGCAAAAGGTGGAGGTCAATGAAAATGCTCAACTTGTCCCGCGCAGCGGCAATATCGGCCTCGCTGCTTATTCCGTACGGCACCGCGCAAGCCGCGGCCGCATACAAGATCGTTACCGCCGACGTGCGTGGGACGTATCACGCCATTGGGGGCGACCTCGCGAAGTTCGTGGCACCCGGCGCGGACATCCAGCTGGAACCAGTGCCGAGCTCGGGATCGGCCGAAAACATCAAATTGCTCCGCTTCGAGCCGCACGTAAAGCTGGCCATCGTCCAGGCCGACGTGTATCAAGCCTTTGTGGAACGCGCCGCCAAGGCGAACCCGGAGGCGTCCAGGATAATCCGGCCGCTGCGCGTCATCCTGCCGCTTTACAACACCGAAATCCACTACGTTGCGCGCGCCGACTCGCAGTTGAATTACCTCCACGACCTCAAGGAAGCCAAGATCAACGGCGGTCTGGTGGGCAGTGGAGCGGCGTTTATCACGCACACGCTCTACCGGATGATGTTCAACACTGCCATCCCGGAGGCCAATGCGAGCTACCTGCCGAATGCCGAAGCGCTCGTCAAGCTCATTACCGACAAATCGGTGGACGTGGCTGTCGTTGCAGCCGGTCAGCCCGCTCCGATCATCGCCAACATGAAGCCGGAGGCGCAAAAATACATCAAGCTGCTGAAGTTCGATCCGGCGCATCCGACGAGCAAGCAGCCGCTCTCCGTCTACGCGCCTGCGACAGTGCGCGCGAAGAGCTACCCGAATATCTTGAGCGAGGATTTCACCACCATCTCGGTCGGCGCTTTCCTGGTGACTTATGACTACAGCATGCAAGGCACCGTGGAGCATCTGACGCGGTTTGCGCGCTCGTTGTGCCGGAACTTCTCGGTCCTGCAGGAGAAGGGTCATCCCAAGTGGCGCGAAGTGCAGCTTGCGTTGCCGGCGCTCAACGACGGCTGGACCTACTATGGGCCGACGGCGAGGGAGATCCGTAGCTGCCTCGCGGCACAGAAGCCGGTGGCGCCGGCCAAGGCGTGCGCGGCGGAGGAAAAGATCCTCGGTCTTTGCAGCTGAAGCGGGTGCAGGCGGCGGGAATCGATTTCCGGGCGAACTGAGGCGCCGCTCAGCTTCGGGGCTTCGGCGCGGCAGCTACCGCGCGTTGTCGGGAGACCAGCCGTAGGCCTTCGCGCAGGCGCCGCCCATCAGCGTGGCGCGCTCGCTCTCGCTCAGGCGATCGGTCTTGAGAAAGGGCTCGACCGCCTGCTCGTAGTTCACCACCGCGAAGGCGCGCGTCCAGTCCGTGCCCCACAGGCAGCGCTCGAAGCCCCAGGCATCGAACAGGCGTGCGAGCGGATCCCAGATGTCGGGAAACGGATAGGGCTGGTGCGAGAGCGTGCAGGCGCCGCTCACCTTGATCAGCGCGTTGGGACGCTTCGCGAGCGCGAGCACCTTGGGCAGGTCGGCCCAGGGCTCGGGCGGTGCGGGCGGCGTGCGCGGCTGCAGGATCGCCATGTGGTCGATGATGAAGCGGGTATCCGGATGGCGATCGATGAGCGTGGCGCCCGCCTCGAGGTTTCCCCAGAACAGCACGTTGACCGGGAAGCCGTGCCGCGCGGCTTCGCGCGCGATGCGGTCGAGGCCGGGATCGTCAGGCCGCAAGCCCGCTTCGCGCGTCGTCATCATGATGCGCACCGCGACTGCGCCCGGTTGCCTTTTCCATTCGGCGATCACCTCGCCGACCGCCGGGTCGGCGGGGTTGACCGGCTTGATGATCGCGAAACGCCCGGGGTGCTTGCGCTGCACCTCGACCGCGTAGCTCGCGTCGTACTGGTAGAGGGAAAAGGCCGAGATGAAGATGGCGCCGTCGACGCCGACCCGGTCCATCGCGGCGACCATCTCGTCGCCGGTGACGTGGGGAGGCCAGTTCGGCACGCTGTGCCAGGGCCGCCGGGGCGTGTTCGCTTCGTAAGCGTGGACCTGCGAGTCGATGATGGGCATGGGTGGTAATTTACCGCAGCGCATGTTCAGGGACGGTCCGCTCACCCGCAGGGCGCCGGAGACCATCCGCTACGGCACCGGCCGCTGCGCGCTCGGGGCGCTGCTCGTCGCGTCGAGCGAACGGGGAATCGTCTCGATCATGGTGCGCGACACGAGCTCGCGCCTGATCCGCGACCTCGGCGCGCGATTCCCCAAGGCGAACCTGGTCCGCGACGAGAAGGGCGGCAAGGCCACGGTCGCGAAAGTCGCCCGCTACATCGCGGCGCCGTTCCGGCCTTTTCCGCTGCCGCTCGACATTCGCGGCACCGAGCTGCAGCAGCGCGTTTGGCGCGAGGTGCGCAAGATCCCCTTCGGCGAGACCTCGACCTACTCGCGTATCGCCGAGGCGATCGGCATGCCGAAGGCGATCCGCGCGGTCGCGAGCTCCTGCTCGCGCAGCTGGTTCGCCTTTGCGGTGCCTTGTCATCGGGTGCTGCACACCGGGCGCCACCGCGAAGGCCGGCAGTACGACTGGGTGGAGTACGAGGAAAAACTCGCCGCGAAGCAGCGAGGGTAGATGGTGGAGGCGGCGGGAATCGAACCCGCGTCCGTAAGCCCTACACAGTCAGGACTACATGCTTAGCCTGGTTCTTTAATGCCTTCGCCTTGCGCACGCCAACCGGCAGGCTGGCGCTCGGCTAGCCGCTTCGACGGATCCGCCGGGCGAAGCGACCACACCCGGCAGAGAGGCTGATGTAAATGACGCTGCACCCCTTGCGGGGCCTAGACCATCAGCAATCTAGTGCAGCGTCCAGCCGGTGTTAGGCGGCTAGAGCGAAACGCTCGTCGTTGGCGTTTGTAGTGTTTCCAGACTGGATTAGCGAGGTGATCTGGCCCTCGGCATGCCCTGCGCTGCTTCGATGCCCACGTCGAAACCAGGTCGCCCCCGGAATCGGTATGGATTCTACTTCTAAGACCAACCCTTTAGAACCAGCTTGCCGATCATAGTTCCCGATTCGAGGCGCTGGTGCGCCTTGCGCAGGTTCGCGCCGTTGATCGGGGAGAGCGTCTCCTTCAGCGTGCAGCGCAGCTTGCCCGAGTCGAGCATGTCGGCCACCTGGTTGAGGAGCCGGTGCTGCTCGATCATGTCGGGCGTCTTGAAGCGCGGCCGCGTGAACATGAGCTCCCAGCACACCGTGGCGCTCTTCATGCGCACCGCGTCCATCGGCAGGGGCTTCGTGTTGCCCACGATGGCGACGAGGGCGCCCTGCGGGGCGACGAGCTCGGCCATGGCGTCCCAGTACGCGTCGAGCTCGCCGCTGAAGTTGGCGATGTAGTCCACGGGGTTCTTGATCTGGGCGGTGAGGCTCTCCCTGTGGTTCACGACCTCGTCGGCCCCGAGCGATTTCACCCAGGCGATGGAATCGGGGCGTGAAGCGGTTGCGATCACATGGAGGCCGGCGTGCTTGGCGAGCTGGATGCCGATCGAGCCCACGCCGCCGGCGCCGCTGATGATCAACAGGGTTCTTTGCGGTTTTACTTTCAGACGATCAAAGAAAGCTTCCCAGGCGGTAATGGACGTGAGCGGCATCGCCGCCGCCTGCGCGAAGTCGAGCGTTTTCGGCTTGCGCCCCACGATGCGCTCGTCGACGAGGTGGAACTCGCTGTTGCAGCCCGGGCGGGTGACGTCGCCGGCGTAGTAGACCGTGTCGCCGGGTTTGAAGAGAGTGACTTCCTTTCCTGTTGCTTCTACCGTGCCGGCAGCATCCCAGCCGAGGATGCGAGAGGCGGTTGCCTGCTTGCGCTGCTTGTAGTCGACAGGGTTGATGGAGATCGCTTCGACCTTGACGAGCAGGTCACGCGGCCCAGGCGACGGCTTCGGCAGCTCGAGGTCGGCGAACGTGTGGTCGACGGCTTTCACAGGTGCCGGAGCAGATCCATGGGGTGGGCGATGACGGCTTCGGCGTCCCACGTGCCCGGGCCGCCGCTCTCGGGGTGGTGGTAGCCCCAGTCGACCGCGATCGGCCGCATGCCGGCGGCGCGCGCGGCCTTCATGTCGCGCAGGTCGTCGCCCAGGAACCAGCAGCTCGCGGGCGGCAGGTCGAGCTGCTTCGCGGCGTGCAGGAGCGGAGCGGGGTGCGGCTTCAGGTGCGGCGTGGTGTCGCCGCACGCCACGCAGTCGGGCTTGAGCTGGAGGTGGGCGAGGATGCGCTCGGTGAAGCGCGTGGCCTTGTTGGTGACTACGCCCCAGCGGATGTCGCGCGCCTGCAGCTCGCGCAGGAGCTCGGCGACGCCGGGGAAGAGCCGGGTCTGGCCGCAGCAGGTCTCGGCATAGAGATCGAGAAATTCCTGGCGCATCGCCTTGTACTCCGCGTCTTCGGGCTTGAGGCGGAAGGCCGCCTGCAGCAGGCCGCGCGCGCCCGCGGAGGCGAACGGCCGCAGGCGCTCGAGCGGCATGGGCTCGTGTCCCTGCTCGAGGCGCATCCGGTTCATGGCGGCGGCGAGGTCGGGCGCCGTATCGGCGAGCGTGCCGTCGAAATCGAACAGCACCGCGCGCCTACTCATCGCGCGAGCAGCAGACGAGGTAGTTCACGTCGCAGTCGCTTCCCAGCCGGTAGCGGCGCGTGATCGGGTTGTAGATCATGCCGGCCATCTCCTCGACGCGCAGTCCCGCCGCTCGGCTCCAGCGCGAAAGCTCGGAGGGCTTGATGAAGCGCAGGTAGTCGTGCGTTCCCTTCGGCAGCAGCCCGAGGACGTACTCGGCGCCCACCACAGCGAACAGATACGACTTCGGGTTGCGGTTGATGGTGGAGAAGAACACGCGCCCGCCCGGGCGCGCGAGCCGGGCGCAGGCGGCGACCATGGCTGCCGGCTGCGGCACGTGCTCGAGCAGCTCCATGCAGGTCACGACGTCGAACTCGCCGGCGAAGTCCTCCACGGAAGACTTTTCGTAGTGGATGCCGAGCCTGCTTTCGTGCAGGTGCAGCTGCGCGACGCGCAGGGCCTTTTCCGAGAGGTCGATCCCGGTCACGCGCGCGCCGCGCCGCGCCATCGCCTCGGCGAGGATGCCGCCGCCGCAGCCGACGTCGAGCACCGAGGCGCCTGCGAGCCCGGCGCGGCCGGCGATCCATTCCAGGCGCAGCGGGTTGATGTCGTGCAGCGGGCGGAACTCGCCCTCGGGATCCCACCAGCGGTGGGCGAGCGAGCTGAACTTCTCGACTTCGGCCGGATCGACGTTCACGGGGCTATTAAAACAAAAAACCCCGCCGCGGCGGGGTTTCCTGTGTGCAGGTTCGCGCTATTGCCTGCGCGTGCCGATCACCTCGATCTCCGTGCGCCGGTCGGGCTGCAGGCACTGGATGAGCTTGGCGCCTTTCTGGCCCTTGCAGTTCTGGCCGGTGACGGGCTGCTTCTCGCCCTTGCCCTCGGTGTAGACGCGGTTCGGCTCGACCCCCTTCGACACGAGATAGGCCTTGATCGCCTCGGCGCGACGCACCGACAGGCCCTGGTTGTACTGGTCGGTGCCGATCATGTCGGCGTGCCCGATGGCGATCACCACCTCGAGGTTGATGCCGCGCACTTTGGTCGAGAGGTCGTCGAGCTTCGACCTGCCCTCGGGCTTGATCACCGACTTGTCGAAGTCGAAAAAGACATCGGCGGCGAACGTGATCTTCTCGGCCACGGGCTTGGGCTTGGCGGGCTCGGGCTTCGGCGCCGGGGCCGGCGCCGGGGCGGGCTTGGGCTCAGGCGGGGGCGCGGGCTTCGGTGCCGGCGGCGGGGGCGGAGCGGGCTGGGGCGCGGGCTTCTCCGGTTCGGTGGCGCACCCGGCGGCGAAAGCGAGCGCGATCAGGACTAGCCAGACCTTCTTCGTCATTTTTCCTCCTCCGCTGAGCGAAAAATTTTCGCGGTCAAGAGCCGGGGTGACTCTTGAAGGAATTCTGCCAGATCTGCCACCGGGTGTCCAAGCCGGAGGCCGGATTTTCGAGAGCGCCGTCGCGCACGAGGAGCTTGCCGTCGACCCAAACGTGCGTCACCTGCTCGCGACCCGCGGCGTAGACGAGGTGCGAAACGGGGTCGTAGCAGGGCACGAGCTCGGGGCCGCGCAGCGCGACCGCGGCGAGGTCGGCGCGCTTGCCGGGCTCGATCGAGCCGATGCGCGCGCCCAGGCCGAGCGCGCGCGCGCCGCCGAGGGTCGCGGCGCGCAGGGCGGCGTGCGCGGGCAGGGCGCGCGCGTCCCGCGCCACCGCCTTGGCGAGCAGCGCCGCGGTGCGCATCTCGGTGAGCACATCGAGCCGGTTGTTGCTCGCGGCCCCGTCGGTTCCGAGCGCGACATTGACGCCGTTCTCCAGCATCGCGTGGACCGGTGCGAAACCGCTCGCGAGCTTGAGGTTGGACGAGGGACAGTGCACCACCGAGCAGCCGTGGCGCGCGAGCAGCCGGATCTCCTCGGGCAGCAGATGAACGCCATGCACCGCGATCAGCCCGGGCCCGAGGAGCCCCGCGCGCCGCAGCCGCTCCAGCGGCCGCACGCCGTGCTCGGCAAGCGAGCGCTCGATTTCGCCTTGCGTCTCGTGCAGGTGCAGGTGCACGGGAAGGTCGAGCTCGGCGGCGAGCGTCGCCACATGGCGCAAGGTGTCGTCGGAGACGGTGTAGGGCGCGTGCGGTGCGAAGCAGAATGACGCGAGCGGCTGCTCGCGGCTCGCGTCGCGCAGCGCGAGGCCCTTGCGCAGGTAGTCGTCGGGGTCCGACGCGTAGGCGGTGGCGAAGTCGACGACGATCAGGCCGACCGCGACCCGCATGTGCGCCTCGAGCGCGGCCTCGAGCGCCGCCTCGGGGAAGAAGTACATGTCGTTGAAGCAGGTGACGCCGCCGCGGAGCATCTCGGCGCACGCGAGCGCGGTGCCGTCGCGCACCATGCGGGGCGAAAGATGGCGGCTCTCGACCGGCCACATGCGCTCCTCGAGCCAGCGCTCGAGCGGCAGGTCGTCCGCGAGACCCCGCATCAGCGCCATCGCCGCGTGCGTATGCGCGTTGACCAGGCCGGGGAAGAGCACGTGGTCGGGGAGCGCCACGCGTTCGTAGCCCACGAAGCGCGCGGCGGCTTGCGGCGCGGGAAGAACCTGCTCGATCACGCCGTCGCGCACCGCGACGGCGTGATCCTCGAGGACCGCGCCCGCCGGCTCGACCGGGACGACCCAGCGCGCGCTGAGGAGTTTTGTTTCCTCTATCTTGGCGTGCCCTGAACCTCGACGACGACCCGCCGGTTGGGGCTGAGGCACTCGATCAGCTGCTTGCGGTCCTTCTGGTCCGGGCACGACTTGACCGGCAGCGTCTTGCCGAACCCGAGCGTCTCCACCTTCGACCGGTCGACGCCCTTCGACACCAGATAGGCGCGCACCGCTTCCGCGCGCCGCTCGGAGAGCTTCTGGTTGTACTGCGCGCTGCCGAGCCGGTCGGCGTGCCCGTTGACGATGATGTAGCGCACGTCCCTCAGGTCGCGCAGCCTGGCGATCACCTCGCCGTCGAGCTTGGCGCGCGCCTCGGGCGTGAGCACCGCCTTGTTGAACTCGAACAGCTCGGTCGACGCGATGTTCACCACCGCGGGCTTCTTCGGCGGCGCGGGCGTCGGCTCGGGCTTCGCCATCGGCGCGGGCGGCGGCGGCGGAGGCGGCGCGGGCTGAACCGCGGGCGCCGGCGCCGGAGCGGGCGGCGGCGCGGCGGCGGGCTTCGGCGCGGGCTTCTCCGGTTCGGTCGCGCAGGCGCCGATGAAAGCGAGCGCGGCGGCGATGAAAAGCAGCTGGAGCGGCTTCTGGGCTTTCATCTTCCTCCCCTTTTTTAGCTTCGAAAACGTGGGCCGATTTAAGCACAAGGAAAGCGCTCCGGACAAGCTGTTTTTAGAGGGAAAACCGATGCTTGCATGATAAAATTCAGGCCCTTCCCGATGGAGCAATTCGCCAAAGAGACGCTGCCCATCTCGCTCGAAGAAGAGATGCGGCGCTCCTACCTCGATTACGCCATGAGCGTGATCGTCGGGCGGGCGCTCCCCGACGTGCGCGACGGCCTGAAACCGGTCCACCGGCGGGTGCTCTACGCCATGCACGAGGCAAACAACGTCTGGAACCGGCCGTACGTGAAGTGCGCGCGCATCGTCGGCGAGGTGCTCGGCAAGTACCACCCGCATGGCGATTCGGCCACCTACGAGGCGCTGGTGCGCATGGCGCAGGGCTTCTCGATGCGCTACACCCTGATCGACGGCCAGGGCAACTTCGGCTCGGTCGACGGCGATGCGGCCGCCGCCTACCGCTATACCGAATGCCGGCTGGAGAAGATCTCGGCCGAGCTCGTCGCGGACATCGGAGCCGAGACCGTCGACTTCGCCCCGAACTACGACGGCAAGGAGCTCGAGCCCGCGGTGCTGCCGACGCGCGTTCCCAACCTCCTGGTGAACGGCTCCTCGGGCATCGCCGTCGGCATGGCGACCAACATCCCGCCGCACAACCTGGGCGAGGTCGTCGACGCCTGCCTGCATCTGCTCGCGCAGCCGCACTGCGCGATCGAGGAGCTGATCAAGCTCATGCCGGCGCCCGACTTTCCGACCGCGGGAGTCATCTACGGCCTCGCCGGCGTGCACGAGGCCTACCGCACCGGCCGCGGGCGCGCCGTGATGCGCGCGCGCACCCACTTCGAGGACATCGGCAAGGGCGAGCGCCAGGCGATCATCATCGACGAGCTGCCCTACCAGGTGAACAAGCGCGTGCTGCTCGAGAAGATCGCCGAGATGGTGAACGACAAGCGCCTCGAGGGCATCTCGGACATCCGCGACGAGTCGGACAAGTCCGGGATGCGCGCCGTGCTCGAGCTCAAGCGCGGCGAGCGGGCCGAGGTCGTGCTCAACAACCTGTACAAGACGACCCAGCTGCAGGACGCCTTCCACATGAACATGGTGGCGCTGGTCGACGGCCAGCCGCGCCTGCTCAACCTGAAAGACCTGCTCGAGGCCTTCATCTCGCACCGCCGCGAGGTCGCCACGCGGCGCACCGTGTACGAGCTGCGCCAGGCGCGCACCCGCGGCCACGTGCTCGAGGGCCTTGCCGTGGCGCTCTCCAACGTCGACGCAGTGATCGAGCTCATCAAGAAGGCGCCGAGCCCGGCGGACGCCAAGCGCGCGCTGATGGGACGGGCTTGGGGTTCCGACCTGGTCAAGGGGTTGCTGGGAGAGGGCCCGGTCGCGCAGTTCCGGCCGGAGGGGCTTTCGCAGGAATATGGCTTGAAGGAGCAGGGCTATCGACTCTCGGAAGAGCAGGCGCAGGCGATTCTCGAGCTCAGGCTGCAGCGCCTGACCGCGCTCGAGCAGGACAAGATCCGCGGCGAGTACCGCGAGGTCATCGCCGCGATCACCGATCTGCTCGACATCCTGGCGAAGCCCGCGCGCATCACCCGGATCATCGGCGAGGAGCTGCGCAAGCTGAAGGAGGAGTTCGCCGACAAGCGCAAGAGCGAGATCGTCACGGTCGCCGAGGACATCTCGATCGAGGACCTGATCGCGCCGCAGGACATGGTGGTGACCTTCTCGCACGGCGGCTACGTGAAGTCGCAGCCGCTCACGGACTACCGGGCGCAGCGCCGCGGCGGGCGCGGCCGCACCGCGACCGCGATGAAAGAGGACGACTTCATCGAGCGCCTGTTCGTCGCGCACTCGCACGACCACCTGCTGTGCTTCTCCAACCGCGGACGCCTCTACTGGCTCAAGGTGTTCGAGGTCCCGGTCGGCAGCCGCGCAAGCCGCGGCAAGCCGATCGTCAACATGTTCCCGCTCGAGGAGGGCGAGAAGATCACTGCGGTGGTGCCGGTAAAGGAGTTCGACGAGAACCACTACGTCTTCATGGCGACGGCGCACGGCACGGTGAAGAAGACCCCGCTCGCCGAATTCTCGCGCCCGCGGCCGAGCGGCATCATCGCCGTGGGCCTGGACGAGGGCGACTACCTGGTGGGCTGCGTGCTCACCGACGGCGGCTACGACGTGATGCTGTTCTCCTCCGAGGGCAAGTCGGTGCGCTTCGCCGAAAGCGACGTGCGGCCGATGGGCCGCCAGGCAACCGGCGTGCGCGGCATGCGCCTCGGCGAAGGCCAGCGCGTGGTGTGCATGCTCGCCGCCAAGGACGACTCGCGCTCGGTGCTCACCGCCACCGCGAACGGCTACGGCAAGCGCACCGCGATCGCCGACTACCCGCGCCACGGGCGCGGCGGCCAGGGCGTGATCGCGATCCAGGTGTCCGAGAGGAACGGCGCGCTCATCGGCGCGGTGCTGGTGGACGAGCACGACCAGGTGATGCTGATCTCGACCGGCGGCGTGCTCATCCGCACGGCGGTTTCGCAGATCCCCGAGATGGGCCGCTCGACGCAGGGCGTGACGCTCATCTCGCTCGACGCGGGTGAGACGCTCGCCGGCATGGAGCGCATCGAGGAGCGCGACCTCGGCAACGGGAACGGCGGCAACGGCGAGAATCACGAGGAAGTCCCGCCGTCCGGGACTCCTCCCCCCACCGTTCACTGATGTCGCGCCTATTCAATTTCAGCGCGGGGCCGGCGATGCTCCCCGCAGAGGTCCTCGCACGCGCGGGCGACGAGATGCTCGACTGGCACGGCGCCGGCATGTCGGTGATGGAGATGAGCCACCGCGGCGCGGAGTTCATGTCGATCGCCGCCGAGGCCGAAGCCGATCTGCGCGCGCTGCTCGCCGTCCCGGCGAGCTACAAGGTGCTGTTCTTGCAGGGCGGCGCGACGCTGCAGTTCGCGCAGGTGCCGATGAACCTGCTGCGCGGCAAGGGGAAGGCCGACTACGTGGTCACGGGCGAGTGGTCGAAGAAGGCGGTGAAGGAAGCGAAGAACTACTGCGACGTCGCGATCGCCGCGACCTCCGAGGACCGCAGCTTCACTTATGCACCCAAGAAGTGGAGCGTTCGCAAGGACGCGGCCTACGTCCATTACTGCTCGAACGAGACCATCGGCGGGGTCGAGTATCACGAAACCCCCGGGACCGAGCTCCCGCTGGTCGCCGACGCCTCGTCGCACTTCCTGTCGCGCCCGATCGAGGTGTCGAAGTTCGGGCTGATCTACGCCGGGGCGCAGAAGAACGCCGGCCCCGCCGGGCTCACGATCGTGATCGTGCGCGAGGACCTGATCGGCCAGGCGGCGAAGGGCACGCCGAGCGTCATGGACTACAAGCTGCAGGCCGACGCCGATTCGATGCTCAACACGCCGGCGACCTATTCGCTGTATATCGCCGGGCTGGTGTTCAAATGGCTAAAGCAGCAGGGGGGGTTGGTTTCCATCGAGAGGAAAAACGTCGAGAAAGCGAGGCTGCTGTACGACTTCCTCGATCAGAGCTCGTTCTTCAGGAACCCGGTGGCGAAGGAAGACCGCTCGCGCATGAACGTGCCGTTTACGTTGAAAGACAAGTCCCTCGACGAGCGCTTCCTGAAGGGCGCGGCGGAGCGTGGCTTGGTCCAGCTCAAGGGACACCGCTCGGTGGGCGGGATGCGCGCCTCGATCTACAACGCCATGCCCCTCGAAGGGGTGCGCGCGCTGGTCGATTACCTGCGCGAATTCGAAAAGACCCATGCGTAGAAAAGGCAAGTGCGAGATCCTGGTGATCAACCAGATCGCGCAGGTCGGCCTGAAGCGCTTCCCGGCCGACCGCTACGCGGTGGTGAAGGAGTCGAAGGACCCGCAGGCGATCCTGGTGCGCTCGCAGGACCTGCACAAGTTCGAGTTCGGGCCTTCGCTGCGCGCGGTCGGGCGCGCGGGCGCCGGCACCAACAACATCCCGGTGGCGGCGCTCTCCAAGCGCGGCGTGCCGGTGTTCAACGCGCCCGGCGCGAACGCCAACGCGGTGAAGGAGCTGGTGCTCGCCGGGGTGCTGATCGCCGCGCGCAATCTCGCCCCCGCCCTGGAGTTCACCAAGAGCCTTCCCCAGGACGACCTGGAAAAGCGCGTCGAAGGCGGGAAGACCCAGTTTGCCGGCGTCGAGCTGCCCGGCCACACGCTCGGCGTCGTCGGCCTGGGCAAGGTCGGCAGCCTGGTCGCGGACGCGGCGATCCGGCTCGGCATGAGCGTGCACGGCTACGACCCGCACATCACGGTGGAAGCGGCCTGGAGCCTGCCTTCGCAGGTGAGGCGCGCGGCGTCGATCGAGGAGCTCGTGCGCGCCAGTCATTTCGTCACGCTGCACGTTCCGCTCGGCGACAAGACGCGCCACCTGGTCAATGCGCGCATGCTCGAGAACTTCCGCGCGGGCGCAGTGCTGCTCAACTTCTCGCGCGAGGGCGTGGTCGACGACCCGGCGGTTTCGAGGGCGCTTTCGAGCGGCAAGCTCAAGTGGTACGTCACCGACTTTCCCAGCGCCGGGCTGGTCCGGCACGCCGGCGTGATCGCGCTGCCGCACCTCGGCGCCTCGACCCGCGAGGCGGAAGACAACTGCGCCGTCATGGTCGCCGACCAGGTGCGCGAGTACCTGGAGCACGGCAACCTGCAGAACGCGGTCAACTTTCCCGACGCCGCGATGCCGCGCGAGGCGCCCTACCGCCTCGCGATCGCCAACGCCAACGTGCCCGACATGCTGGGCAGCATTTCCCACGCCCTCGGCCGGCGCAAGATCAACATCCACACCATGCTGAACAAGTCGAAAAGCGAGATGGCCTACACCCTGGTCGATGTCGACAGCCCGGTGCCGGCGGAGGCGCTCAAGGAGCTCTCCGGCCTGACGGGCGTCCTCGCCGTGCGCTATCTTCCGGTGGATGGCTGACGAGATCGAAAAACTCCGGGCAGAGATCGACCGGCTCGACGACGAGCTGGCGAGCTTGGTCCAGCGCCGCGCGGGCCTCGCGCAGAGGATCGGGACCCTGAAGCAGGGTGCGCCGGCCTATCGGCCGGAGCGCGAGAGCCGGATTCTGCAAAGGGTGAGCAAGCTCCGCGGCCCGCTCTCCGGCGAGCGCATCATCGCCGTGTTTCGCGAGATCATCTCGGCGTGCCGCGGCCTCGAGGAAGCGATCCGGGTGTCCTATCTCGGCCCCGAGGGCACGTTCAGCGAGCAGGCGGTGCGCAGGCATTTCGGGCGCGCGGTGGACGCGCTGCCCGCGGCGTCGGTCGACGAAGCGTTCCGGCGCTGCGAGTCGGGCGCGGCGCAGTTCACCGTGGTGCCGGTGGAGAATTCCACCGAAGGCGCCGTCGGCCGCACGCTCGACCTGCTGATCGCGACGCCGCTTCGCATCTGCGGCGAGATCGAGCTGAGAGTCCACCAGAACCTGATGTCGCGTGCCGAGCAGATTTCATCCGTGAAAAAGATCTATTCCCATGCCCAGTCGCTCGCGCAGTGCAACGCCTGGCTGAGCCAGAATCTGCCCGCCGTCGAGCGCATCCCGGTGACGTCGAATGCCGAAGCGGCGCGGCGCGCCGCCGAGGAGGCGGGCGCGGCGGCGATCGCCGGCGAGGCCGCTGCCGAGCGCTACCAGCTCGGCGTGCTCGCGCGCGCGATCGAGGACGACCCCAACAACACCACGCGGTTTCTCGTGCTCGGCAGCCTCGAGCCGGGCCCGACCGGCAGGGACCGCACCTCGCTCGTGATGTCGGCCGAGAACAAGCCCGGCGCAGTGCACGCGCTGCTCACGCCGCTCGCGCAGCACCGCGTCAGCATGACCCGGATCGAGTCGCGTCCCGCCCGCCGAAGTTTGCAAATCGGTTCCGCGCTGTGGGAGTACCTATTCTTCATCGACGTCGAGGGTCACCAGCAGGACGAGCCCGTGGCCAAGGCGCTCGGCGAGCTGAAGCGCCTCGCGCCCTATCTCAAGATCCTCGGCTCCTATCCGGCCGCTAACTGAAAATGCGTGGCGTTTCATGCTAATGGACCTCGGCGAACTGTCGCCTTCCTACGTGCGCTCGATCGCGCCCTACCAGCCCGGCAAGCCGATCCCGGAGCTCGCGCGCGAGATGGGGCTCGACGAGCGCTCGATCGTGAAGCTCGCGTCCAACGAGAACCCGCGCGGCATCGGCCCGCGCACCCGCGCCGCGATCGAGGCGGCGATCGGCGACATCGCGCGCTACCCCGACGGCAACGGCTTCGAGCTGAAGCAGGCGCTCGCGCAGCGCTATGGCGTCGACGCGAGCTCGATCGTGCTCGGCAACGGCTCGAACGACGTGCTCGAGCTGGTCGCGGCTGCCTTCCTCGGCCCGGGCCGCGCCGCGGTGTTCTCGCAGCACTGCTTCGCGGTGTATCCGCTCGCCACCCAGGCGCGCGGCGCGCGCTCGATCATCGTGCCGGCGAAGGACTACGGCCACGACCTCGAGGCGATGGCCAGGGCGATCGACGAGGAGACCTACGTCGTCTGGGTCGCGAATCCGAACAACCCGACCGGCACCTTCGCGCGCTACGAGGAGGTGGAAGCCTTCGTCAAGCGGGTGCCGGAGCGCGTGCTGGTGGTGCTCGACGAGGCGTACAACGAGTACCTCGCGCCCGAGCTGCGCGGCGACACCGTCAAGCTCGTCAAGCGCCACCCCAACCTCGTCGTCACGCGCACCTTCTCCAAGGCCTACGGCCTCGCCGGCCTGCGCGTCGGCTACGCGCTCGCGCACGCGTCGGTGGCCGACGTGATGAACCGCGTGCGCCAGCCGTTCAACGTGAACAGCATCGCGCTCGCCGCGGCGACCGCGGCGCTCGACGACATGGAATTCGTCGCGCGCAGCTATGCCGAGAACCTGAAGGGCATGCGCTATCTCGAGGACGGCGCCAGGCGCCTCGGCCTGGACTACATTCCCTCGTACGGCAACTTCATCACCATTCGCGTGGGCAAGGCCGCCGAGACCTACAAGCGGCTCCTGCGCCGCGGCGTCATCGTGCGCCCGGTCGGCGGCGGCTACGCGCTGCCCGAGCACCTGCGAGTCACGGTGGGCACCGCCGAGGAGAACGAGCGCTTCCTCAACGCGCTCGCCGCTTCCCTGAAGGAATGACCCGGGGAAAATGAAGCTGGCCGTCATCGGCGTCGGCCTGATCGGCGGTTCCTTCGCTCTCGCGCTGAAGCAGGCAGGAGCCGTCTCGCACGTCGTCGGCGTCGGCCGCAACCCCGCCAACCTCAAGGCCGCCCTCGAGCGCGGCATCATCGATTCCACCGCGCCCGACGCCGCCGCCGCCGCACGCGGCGCCGATCTCGTGCTGGTGGCGACCCCCGTGGCGCAATTCACGGAAATCTTCAAGGTCTTGGCAGGAAGCCTCGGAGCGAAAACCCTGGTGACCGACGGCGGCAGCACCAAGCGCGACGTAATCGCCGCGGCGCGCAAGGCGCTCGGCGCGGAGATCGCGCGGTTCGTGCCCGCGCACCCGATCGCCGGCGCGGAAAAAAGCGGCGCCACGGCCGCGAGTGCGGATCTCTTTCGCGGCAAGCGGGTGGTCTTGACTCCGCTCGAAGAGAACTCGAAAGGCTCCATTTCGGGAATCGAACAAGCCTGGAAAGCATGCGGTGCCCACGTCAGCAGCATGAGTGCCGAGGAGCACGATGCGGTGCTCGCCACGGTGAGCCACTTGCCGCATCTCCTTGCCTACGCCCTGGTGCACGAGGTCGCCGGGCGCGACAACTCCGCACAGCTGTTCTCGTTCGCCGCGGGCGGCTTCCGCGACTTCACCCGCATCGCCTCCAGCCACCCCGAGATGTGGCGCGACATCTGCATCGCCAACAAGGATCGACTGGTTTCCGAGCTGAAAAAATTCAGAACCAAGCTCGACGAGGTGCAGCGTCTGCTCGACAACCCGGCCGAGATCGAGAAGCTGTTCGCCGAAGCGCGCGCCGCGCGCGACAAATGGATTCGCTCGAGCTGAAGCCCGCGCGCCGCGCCGCCGGCACGGTGCGGCTTCCCGGCTCCAAGAGCATCTCCAACCGCGTCCTCCTGCTCGCCGCGCTCGCGCGCGGCGAGACCGAAGTGTTGGGGCTGCTCGACGCAGACGATACGCGCGTCATGCGCGCAGCGCTGGCGAAGCTCGGTGTTCAGTTTTCGAACCACAAGATGACCGGGGTAGGTGGCCCATTCCCGGTCAAGAAAGCCGAGCTATTCCTCGGCAACGCGGGAACCGCGTTTCGACCGCTCACCGCCGCGCTCGCGCTGTCCAACGGCGAGTACCGGCTTTACGGCGTGGCGCGCATGCACGCGCGGCCGATCGGCGACCTGGTCGACGCGCTGCGCGGCATCGGCGCGCGCATCGACTACGCGGGCAAGGAAGGTTTTCCGCCCCTGGTCGTGCATGCCGCAAAGCTGAACACCGAGAACGTGAAAGTGCGGGGAGACGTCTCGTCGCAGTTCCTCACCGCGCTGCTCATGGCGCTGCCGCTCTCGGGCAGGCCGGCGCGCGTCGAGGTGCAGGGCGAGCTCATCTCCAAGCCCTACGTCGAAATCACGCTGAACGTCATGCAGCGCTTCGGCATCGAGGTGAAGCGAACCGGCTGGCGGTATTTCGATGTGCCCGCTGCCGTTTACCGCTCTCCCGGAAAAATCTATGTCGAAGGCGATGCTTCGTCGGCGTCATACTTCCTCGCCGCAGGCGCCATTGGCGGCGGCCCGGTGCGCGTCGAGGGAGTCGGCAGAGGCAGCATCCAGGGCGATGTGCGCTTTACCGAGGTGCTGGAGCGCATGGGCGCCTCGGTAACCCTCTCGGACGATGCAATTGAAGTGAGAGGCGGGAAAGGGAAACTGAAGGCGCTGGACATGGACATGAACCATATCCCCGACGCCGCGATGACCGCCGCGGTGCTCGCGCTGTTCGCCGACCGGCCGAGCGTCATCCGCAACGTCGCGAGCTGGCGCGTCAAGGAGACCGATCGTCTTGCAGCGATGGCGACCGAGCTGCGAAAGCTCGGCGCGCAGGTCGAGGAGGGGCCGGATTTCCTGAAGATCGCGCCTCCGACGTCGATCAAGCGCGACGTTCTTGTCGACACCTACGATGACCACCGCATGGCGATGAGCTTCTCGCTGGTCGCGCTCGGCGGGGTGCCGGTGCGGATCGACGATCCGCAGTGCGTGGCGAAGACCTTCCCCGGGTTCTTCGATTCTTGGAGAACGATCCTTTCGTGACCGTGCCGGTCATCGCGATCGACGGCCCGTCGGCGTCCGGGAAGGGCACGATCGCGAAGCGCGTGGCGGCGGCGCTCGGGTTCCACTACCTGGAGAGCGGGGCGCTGTACCGGCTGGTGGCGCTGATTGCGCTGCGGCAGGGGCTGCGGGACGAGGCGGGCACCGCAGCCGCGGCCGCCGGGATGGACGTTTACTTCCAGGGGGACGAAATTTTCCTTGAAGACCAGGAGGTTAGCCTTCATATTCGCCATGAGGAGGTCGGCAAGCGGGCATCCGACGTGGCGCGCATGCCAACGGTGCGGCAGGCGCTCCTCGAGCGGCAGCGGGCGTTCCGGCGGCCTCCGGGCCTGGTGGCCGACGGGCGCGACATGGGAACCATCGTGTTCCCTGATGCGAGCCTCAAAATTTTCTTGACAGCGAGCCCCGAAATAAGGGCTCAACGCAGATATAACCAGTTGATAGAAAAAGGAATCGCTGCTAATCTGAGCGCCCTTTCGCGGGACCTCGCCGAGCGCGATGAGCGCGACGCGAACCGCGCCGTGGCGCCGCTAGCCCCGGCGCCCGATTCGCAAGTACTCGATTCTTCGGGTCTTTCGGTCGAGGCGGTCGCCGACAGGGTATTGCAGTTGTGGCAGGACAAGGTAACGGGTGAGCGCCGCTAGGAGCGGTGCTCGTTTTCAACTTAGCCCGGGGGCCAAGCCTCCGGTTTGAAAAGGTTTTTTCACTACATGGCCAGTGTTTCCCCGCAGTCGCCAGCAGCCGCCGCCGGAGAGTCCTTTGCGGCGCTTTTCGAGGAGAGCCTCAACCGCAAGGAGATGCGGGTCGGCGAAGTGATCACCGCCGAGGTGGTGAGCGTCGACGAGAACGTCGTGGTGGTCAATGCGGGGCTGAAGTCCGAGAGCGTCATCGCGGTCGACGAGTTCAGGAACGACGCCGGCCAGGTCGAGGTGAAGCCGGGCGATTTCGTCAGCGTCTCGATCGAGGCGCTCGAGGACGGCTACGGCGCGACCCGCCTGTCGCGCGACAAGGCGAAGCGCATGGCCGCCTGGCTCGAGCTCGAAAAGGCGCTCGAGACCGGCGAGAAGATCAAGGGCGTGATTACCGGCAAGGTGAAGGGGGGCCTGACGGTGATGGCCAAGGGCATCCGCGCCTTCCTCCCCGGCTCGCTGGTGGATCTGCGGCCGGTGAAGGACACCACGCCGTACGAAGGCAAGGAGATGGAGTTCAAGGTCATCAAGCTCGACCGCAAGAGGAACAACGTGGTCGTGTCGCGCCGCGCGGTGCTCGAGGAGACCGCGGGCGCCGAGCGCGAGCAGCTGCTCGCCTCGCTGCAGGAGGGCGCCACCGTCAAGGGCATCGTCAAGAACATCACCGACTACGGCGCGTTCGTGGATCTCGGCGGCATCGACGGGCTGCTGCACATCACCGATCTCGCGTGGCGCCGCGTGAAGCATCCGTCCGAGGTGCTCAACGTCGGCGACGAAGTGACCGCCAAGGTCCTCAAGTTCGATTCCGAGAAGAACCGCGTGTCGCTCGGCCTCAAGCAGCTCGGCGAAGATCCGTGGGTGGGCATCGCGCGCCGCTATCCGCAAGGCACGCGCCTGTTCGGCAAGGTCACGAACCTCACCGACTACGGCGCGTTCGTCGAGGTGGAGTCGGGCATCGAGGGCCTGGTGCACGTCTCCGAGATGGACTGGACCAACAAGAACGTGCATCCGTCCAAGGTGGTGCAGGTCGGCGACGAGGTCGAGGTGATGATTCTCGAGATCGACGAGGAGCGCCGCCGCATCTCGCTCGGCATGAAGCAGTGCAAGCCGAATCCGTGGGAAGACTTCGCGCGCGAGTACAAGAAGGGCGACAAGGTCAAGGGCCAGATCAAGTCGATCACCGACTTCGGCGTGTTCGTCGGGCTGCCGGGCGGCATCGACGGGCTCGTGCACCTGTCCGACCTGTCGTGGTCGACGCCGGGCGAGGAG
>DATIGR010000219.1:0-9730 GCA_035454645.1 Burkholderiales bacterium | reverse complement strand
TACAGCGTCTCCACCAGCGGGTTCGCCGGGCGCAGCATGTCGCAATGGTAGAAACGCCCGCCGGGCTTGAGCACGCGCCGGATCTCGTCGAAGACCTGCTTCACCCGCAGGTGGCGGGTGGCCCACTGCAGCGTCACCACGTCGAAGTGATTGTCGGGAAACGGCAGCTTGTGCACGTCGCCGATCACGCTCGCGATGCGCATGCCGAGCGCTTCGGCGCGGCGCCGGCCGACCTCCTGCATCTCGGCGCTGCGGTCCATGGCGTGCACCTCGAGGCCGGGCTCGCGCTTGAGGAGCGCGATGCCGACGGCGTTGGTGCCGGCGCAGACGTCGAGCGCGCGCTCGCCGGCGCGCAGCTCCATCGTGTCCATGAAGCCGCGCAGGAGAAAATCCCACATCCCGAGGCTCGCGACGACGTTCGCCTGGTCGTAGTACGGCGCGACGTCGGCGAACACGCGGTTCAGCTCCTGCGTCCAGACCCCGTTGAAGCGCTCCTCGCGGAGCTGCTCGCGCATTGAGATCGGCGGCGGCGGCGGCATGGCGACTCCCCTCTTATATTTTCAGCAGATAGTAGATCGCCGCGCCGGTGCACGCCAGCGTCGCGGCGTACAGGAGCGCCGCCACGAGGGTGTCGGCGCGCAGCCCGAGGTCGTACAGCGTGATGCGCAGGCGGTGCGCGGCGCTCCAGAGCGACAACCCGATCACCGCGGCAAATCCCAGCTTGGCGAGCCAATGCCCGGCGAGCGCCTGCATCGATTCGTACGCGAGCCCGCTCGGCTGGAGCAGCGTCAGCACCACCAGGACCGGCGTGAGAAACGCGGTCAGCGTCCCCCCCGCGGCGAACGGTCCCCAGACGAGCGGCTTGCCGGACCTGGCCATCAGAGCGCCCAGGCCAGAATGAGGAGCGACACCACCGCCCATCCCGCGAAGTGCGCCCCGGCGATCACCCAGTCCGGGACGAAGTCCTCGCCGACCTGCAGCGGCAGCGCCTTCGGGGTGAGATTGAACCAGGTGACGCTGTGGTAGGCCGCGAACGCGAGCGTCAGCAGCTGGAACGCGATGCCCGCCGGGCTGCGCAGCAGCTCGAGGAATGCCGCCCAGGCGGCCGGCCCTTCCGCGAGCTGCTTCAGGCCCCACACCATGAGAACCGTCCAGCCGCCGATGAACAGACAGCTGAACTCGCGCACCATGTAGCGCACATAGCGCGGGTGCCGGAAGATCCACTCCGAGGTGATCGGGCGGACGTAAGGTCTGCGGCTCATGCCTTCATTTCTCCTTCCTCGTCCAGGGCATGAGGTGCGCCTGGTACCAGTCGACCGTGCTTTCGATCTTCACCTGCTGAATGGCCCCCGCCGGATCGACGTGCTCGGGGCAGACCTCCGAGCAGGCGCCGACGAACGTGCACTCCCACGCGCCTTCCTTGGCGGCGATTTCCTCCTGGCGCGCGTCGCGGCCGCCGTCGCGCGAGTCGCGGTTCCAGCGGTGCGCGAGCGCAATCGCCGCCGGGCCGAGGTACTGGGGGATGAGACCGTACTCGGGGCACGCGGCGTAGCACAGCATGCAGTTGATGCACAGCGTGAACTGCTTGTAGCGCTTGAGCTGCGCCGGCGTCTGGCGCAATTCGCCCGTCGCGGCCGCGGGCGCGCCCTCCTTCGGCACGAGCCAGGGCTTGACCCGCGCCAGCTTGGCGACGAAATCGTCGATCACGGTGACCAGGTCGCGCTCCACCGGGAAGTGCCGCAGCGGCTCGACGCGGATCGTGCCCGGGTAGTCGCGCAGGAACGCCTTGCAGGCGAGCTTCGGCTCGCCGTTGATCATCATCCCGCAGCTGCCGCACACCGCCATGTGGCAGGACCAGCGGTAGCTGAGCGTCGGGTCGAGCGCCTCCTTGACGTGATTGAGCGCGTCGAGCACCACCCAGTCGTCGCGGAACGGCACGTCGTAGCGCTGGAAGCGCGGCTCTCGGTCGGTTTCCGGGTTGTAGCGCAGCACTTCGAGCTCGACGCGTCGCTCGCTCATGCGTGCGCTCCGGAGTAATCCCGCACGCCAGGCTCCGACTTCGTGATCGTCACGTCGCAGTAGTCCACGCTCGGCGGCTCGGCGCCGCGATAGTACGCGAGCGAGTGGCGCAGGTAGTTCCTGTCGTCGCGTTCCGGAAAGTCGAGCCGCTGGTGCGCGCCGCGCGACTCCTTGCGTGCGGCCGCGCTCTGCACCACGGCCTCGGCGCAGTCGAGCATCGAGCCGAGCTCGAGCGCCTGCAGGAGGTCGGTGTTGTAGAC
Organism: Burkholderiales bacterium; assembly: GCA_035454645.1. Taxonomy (GTDB): domain Bacteria; phylum Pseudomonadota; class Gammaproteobacteria; order Burkholderiales; family SG8-39; genus SCGC-AG-212-J23. Next base: position 7,451 of record DATIGR010000219.1, on the reverse strand, counting down.
GTTGGTCTTGTCGGTCAGCTCGAGGCTGCGGTAGCGCCGGCGCAGCTCGTCGAGCTTCGCGCAGGCCGCGGCCAGGCCCTCGCCGCCGCGGTAGATCCCCGCGTGCTCCTCCATCGCATGCAGCATCTCCTTGCGCAGGCCGGCGACCGTTTCGCCGCCCCCGGTCCGCTGAAACAGCTCGCGGATCCTGCCTTGAGCCTTTTCGGCGAGGGAAGCGGACGCCGCGCGAGCGCCGCCCCTCTCCAGGGATTCAAGTGCGCTCAAGGCGGCGCGCCGGCCGAAGACCAGCAGCTCGGTGAGCGAGTTCGAGCCGAGGCGGTTCGCGCCGTTGATGCTGACGCAGGCGCATTCGCCCGCCGCGAACAGGCCGGCGAGGGGCGTCGCCGCCCGGATGTCGGTGTGGATGCCGCCCATCATGTAGTGCACGACCGGGCGCACCGGCACCGGGTCGGTGACCGGGTCGACGCCCATGTAGCTGATGGACATGTCGCGCACCAGGGGCAGCCGCTCGTTGATCTTCTTCTCGCCCAGGTGGCGCATGTCGAGCAGCATAGCGTCGCCCCAGCGCGTGCTCAGCGCGTTGCCCTTGCGCTGCTCGTGCCAGAACGCCTGGCTGACGCGGTCGCGCGGTCCGAGCTCCATCGTCTTCAGCACCGGATGGCCGAGCGGCGTCTCCGGTCCCATGCCGTAATCCTGCAGGAAGCGGCGGCCGTGCTTGTTGAGCAGCACGCCGCCTTCGCCCCGGCAGGCTTCGGTGAGGAGCGTGCCGGTGCTGGGCAGGCCGGTGGGGTGGTACTGCACGAACTCCATGTCCTTGAGCGGCACGCCGGCGCGGTAGGCCATGGCCATGGCATCGCCGGTCTTGATGGCGCCGTTGGTGGTGAACGGGAACATGCGCCCGGCGCCGCCCCCGGCGAGGATCACCGCGGCGGCGTCGAAGCGGCGCATCTGGCCGCTCCTCATCTCGATCGCGGCCAGGCCGCGGCAGCGCCCGTCCTCGACCAGGAGCTCGGTGGCGTAGTACTCGTCGAAGCGCTGGATCGAGGGGTACTTGAGCGAGGTCTGGAACAGCGTGTGCAGGATGTGGAAGCCGGACTTGTCGGCCGCGAACCAGGTGCGCATGAGCTTCATGCCGCCGAAGGGGCGCACCGCCACCGAGCCGTCGGGCTCGCGGCTCCAGGGGCAGCCCCAGCGCTCGAGCTGCAGCAGCTCCTTCGGCGCCTCGGCGATGAAGTAGTCGACCGCGTCCTGGTCGCACAGCCAGTCGCCGCCGCCGACGGTGTCGTCGAAGTGCTGCTGGAGGCTGTCGTCCGCCTTGATCACCCCGGCGGCGCCGCCCTCGGCGGCGCAGGTGTGGCTGCGCATGGGATAGACCTTCGAGACGAGGGCGATGCGCAGCTTCGGCGCCGCTTCGGCGAGCGCCAGCGCGGCGCGCAGCCCCGCGCCGCCCGCGCCGATAATCGCCACATCAGTCGAAACGCTCTCCACCGGTCTTATTTCTGCGTCGCCCGGGGAGAATGTGCAACGATGCCGGAGTTCCGAAGTTGTCCCAGATCAAATCCAGGCGAAGCCACGAGAGCGCGATGGTACGACAGTCGCCGCGGCGTGACGCGGCGCAGCGAACTCCACCCCGCCGCCGGGCGCGGGTCATGATCCGCCAGCGCCGTGGTTTTTTTCCTAGCACTGCGGGCGCGGCTGACCTAGCCTGAGGCCTCGTTCCGAAGGGCTGCCCGACAGCCGAGCGCGCGCGATAGCGCGCCGGGGTCGGCAGACCCATCGGGCGAACCCTCCCTCAAGCGCTTTTCTGGGCCGCCGATACCCGCGCGTGGTCAGCTCGTTGTACGCGCGGAAGAAAGCCTTGCGCTTCGCCTCTTCGCCGCCCTTCGCCGCCGCCGGGTCGTTGATGCCCCAGTGCGCGGTCATCGGCTGGCCGGGTGGCTGCCGGCGCTGTGGGCCATGAACCGCCCCCTGCCCGCGGCGTTGAGGTAGGCCTCGGCGAGGATCGACCTCGCCGAGTTGCCGGTACAGAGGAAGAGCACATTTCTCACTTGGGGCAGCAAGCGCCCGCCGTTTCCCGCACGGGAACGACGCGTGAGCGCCGATCTTCCCCGTACACGGGAACGGAATCCAGCGTGTGAAACGATTCCCAAGCGATACCCTGCGGGTCGAGCGTCCAGTACTTGTCGCTCTTCGCGTAACAGCACGACGCGCCCTTCTGAGCGGTGAGCGCCACGTCCGCCTGAGCGAGGCGCACCCCGAGCTCCTCGAGCTCGGCGCCGTTCTCGGCCTGGATCCCGAGGTGATCGATGCCGGCAGTCCTTCCCGGGCGGGTCGAAATGGCGAAGTTGACGCGCGGATCGTCCAGCATCCACTTGGCGTAGTCGTGCTTCTTCACCGCCGGCTCGGCGGCGAACAGCGCGGAGTAGAAGCGGATGCTCTGTTGCAGGTCATGCACTGCGACGTGTATGTGCAGGCGTTTCACAGGCGGCTCCTTGGCAGCAGTTGTCGGTGAGGAAGCCGACCAGCGCGTTCATGGCCGCGTAGTCGGCGCTGTAGATGACGAAGCGGCCCTCCTGGCGGCTCCGCGCGAGCCCGGCGCGAGTCAGGCCGGCGAGGTGGAACGAGAGCGTCGCGGGCGGCAGCCCCAGCTTCTCTCCGATCGCGCCCGCGGCGAGCCCTTCCGGACCTGCCTGGACGAGAAGCCTGAAGATCGCGAGGCGCGATTCCTGCGCCAAGGCCGAGAGGGTCTGCACCGCCTGCTTCGTTTCCATATTTCTGGAATTATCGAAATGAAGCCTCCGCGTGTCAAGCAGCCCTCCGGTCGCGGATCAACGTGAGCACCGTGAAGGCGGCGATGCCGAGGCCTCCGGTCACGAGCAGGGATGCCGTGCCGAAGCGGGAGAGGAGCAGGTCGAACAGGAACGGCGCGCTCGCGGAGACGAACCGGGCGGGCGCGATCATGAGTCCCTGGCGCAACCCGTAGCCCGCCGCGCCGAAGAGCGCGAGCGGAAGCGTGCCCATCGCAATCGTCATCACCCCGTTCCCGGCGCCGTGCAGGACCGCGAAGCCGCTCGCGGCCGGCGAGCCGGCGGCCATCAGGCCCGCGGCGCCGATCGGGTGTGCGAGGCTTGCGATGCGTGCCGAGACGATCGGGTGAAAGCGCCGCATGAACCAGAATTCGAGGACCCGGGCGCCGACCTGGGCGGGGCCGACGAGGGCGGCGGCCGCGACCGCGGCCGCAAGGCTGGCGCCCGACTCCTGCAGCAGGCGCGGGAGATGAGCGGCCATGGCGGTGCTGCAGAACCACGTAGCGGCGAAGACAAAAGACAAGCCCGCCATCAGGAACAGCCGCTTGCGGCCCGCGGACGCCGGCGCCGGAGGTGGGGCGGCCTTGTCCGCACGCCGCGGCCGCGGCAGCAGGAGGTTGATCGGCAGGCCGAGCGCAAGGTGCGCGACCGCCCAGACGTAGCAGGTCGCCCGCCAGCCGATCGTAACGTCGAGATAGGCCGAAACCGGCCAGCACACGGTGCTCGCGAAGCCGGCGATCAAGGTGATGCCGGTAATCGAGCGGCGCGCCTCCTGCCCGTAGATTCCCGCCAGCGTCGAGAAAGCCGCCTCGTACAGCCCTGCGCCCATGCCGGCGCCGATGACCAGCCATGCCCCGAACAGGGAAATGATTCCTGAAGAGAAACCCAGCAAGGCGAGTCCGGCGGCGAATACCAGGTTGGAGACCGGCAGCACGCGCCGCCCGCCGTGGAGATCGATCAGGCGACCCGCCGCCGGACCGAGCAGCGCCGAAAGCAGCAGGCCGCAGGAGAAGGCGGTGAACACCCACGCGGTCGCGATGCCGAGCTCGGCGGCGATCGCGTTCGCGAGGATCGCAGGCAGATAGTAGGTCGAGCCCCAGGCGAGCGTCTGCGCCAGCCCGAGGCCGATCACGACTGTGGCGGGATTGCTCAGCGGGCCGCTTGCTTCACGGCGTCCGCGATGCTTCTCGCCGCCGACTCGATGGCGTCGCGCGGCTCTCCTTCGACCATGACCCTCAGCACCGGCTCGGTTCCCGACGGACGCAGCAGCACGCGGCCCTTGCCGTCGAGCGAGCGCTCGACGTCGGACTGCGCTTTCTTGATGGCTGCATGCTTCTCCCACTGGAAGCCGCGCGGCACCGCGACGTTCACCAGCACCTGCGGGAACATGACGAGCTCGGCGGTGAGCTCGGCGAGCGGGCGGCCCGACTCGCGCATCGCCGCCAGCACCTGCAGCGCCGAGACGATGCCGTCGCCGGTGGTGTGCTTGTCGAGGCAGATGAGGTGCCCGGAGTTCTCGCCGCCGAGCTGCCAGCCTCGCTCGCGCATCAGCTCGAGCACGTAGCGGTCGCCGACCCTGGCGCGCGCGAACGGGATCCCGAGGCGCGCCATCGCCTTCTCGAAGGCGAAGTTGGTCATCAGCGTCCCGGCCACGCCGGCCACCTTCTGCTTTCCGCAGAGGTGCCTCGCGATCGCGAAGAGCAGCTCGTCGCCGTCGAAGCCGCGCCCGGCCGCGTCGACCATGAGCACGCGGTCGCCGTCGCCGTCGAGCGCGATGCCGAGGTGCGCTTTCCGGGAGAGGACCTGTTTCCTGAGCGCGTCGGGCGAAGTGGCGCCGACGCCGTCGTTGATGTTGAAGCCGTCGGGGTCCACGCCGGCGGAGATCACGTCCGCGCCCAGCTCGTGGAACACGTGCGGCGCCACGTGGTAGGCGGCGCCGTTCGCGCAGTCGACCACGATCTTCAGGCCTTTCAGATCGAGCCGCGAAGGAAAGGTGGACTTGCAGAACTCGATGTAGCGCCCGGGCGCGTCGTCGACGCGCCAGACCTTGCCGAGCTTCGCCGCCTCGTTGCACCCCATCGGCTGCTCCATCTCGGCCTCGATCCTCGCCTCGGTGTCGTCGGGCAGCTTGAAGCCGTCGCCCGAGAAGAACTTGATGCCGTTGTCGGGGTACGGGTTGTGCGAGGCGCTGATCACCACGCCGGCGGCGAGACGCAGCGCGCGCGTCAGGTACGCGACTGCGGGAGTGGGCATCGGGCCGCACATGTGCACGTCGACGCCGGCGGCCGAGAAGCCGGCCTCGAGCGCCGACTCGACCATGTAGCCCGAGATGCGGGTGTCCTTGCCGATCAGGACCGCGGGATGGCCGCCCTCGCCGGACAGGACCTTGCCGGCGGCGTAGCCCAGCCGCAGCACGAAATCCGGCGTCATCGGGCTCTGCCCGACCGTGCCGCGAACGCCGTCGGTGCCGAAATGCTTGCGCGTCATGCGCGTATTGTCGCGCCGCCGCGCACGCTCGGCAAAGAGCCCTAACAGGCTACCGGGCTACTTGTCGCTCTCGACGTACCAGTACACGCGCGAGCGCGTCTGCGCGATCGCCGGGCGCACGCGCTGCGCGCCGATCGGGGTGCTGACGCCGCCGCCGCGGTTGACGCCGCCGATCATCACGGTCATCGGCTTGCGATCCGGACCGACCGGCACCGTGCCGGTCACGGGCGACGGCGGCAGTCCGCCGCCGGCGAACACCGCGGCCCGGTCGCCGCCGCACAGGTTAAACGTGTTCGCGGCGCCGGAAGCGTTGAGCAGGTTGACCGCGTAGCCGCGCGCCTCGCCCAGGTTGCTGCCGCAGGCATTGGCCGAAGTGGGCACCGGGCGGTTGGTGCTGAAGAACACCAGCCCGCCGAAGATCGTCGAGGAGGTCACGGTCTGCTCGCCGCGGCCGGCATTGAGATCGAAGAACCAGCCGTTCGCGTTCGGGCTCAGCGTCCGGCTGCAGAGGGTGCTCACGGTGAAATCGTCCATCAGCAGCGGATCGTCGAGGTTCACCGGCAGCCCGGTGGTCGCGAACGTGTCCATGAACATGTACGCGCGGTTCTGGATCTGCTCGACATAGGGGTAGTTCGTGGCGAGCGGCCGCTCGCGGTCGCCCGAGCCGAGAGTGAGGAACACGCGACCCGCCGCCGGGAGCGCGGCCGGCGCGAACAGGAACTTCCTGCCGCCCCCGTTGGTCTGCGCGATCTTGGTGAGCGTCCACTCGATCGGCGTGCGCGTCGCGAGCGTGGCGGGGTCGGAGAAATCGATGCGGTACAGGCCGCCGCCGACGTCGGTGAAGTAGCCGTGGTCGACGTAGCCGTCGAAGTTGCGGTCCACCAGCGTGATGTCACCCGCGACGCTGCGCGCGATCGCGCCGGTGCCGCCGAAGCCGAAGGCCTTGACGAGCGCGCCGTTGTCGGCGTCGATGACGTAGACGCTGCTGCCCTTGGGGCTGGCGCAGGAGGGAGTCGAGCTGTCGGCGTCCTCGCACGAGTCGTAGCCGCCGCCGACGATGACCAGCGGGTTGTCGAGGTGGAAGCCGCGAACCAGCGCGACCGCCGGGATCGACCAGGTCTGGCCGATATTCTGGTACCCGGCGGTGCAGCCCGTGTCGTTCGACGGGTTCGGGCAGCCGGCGCGCCATTTCAGCTGCGGTACATCCGGGTTGGTGATGTCGAACGCGTAGAGCATGCGGCCGCCGCGCCGCATCGTGGGATACATCCAGATCTTGCTGTTGTCTGCGTTCTGGAACAGGCCCGCCGAGCCGTCGAAGAAGTAGTCCTTGCGCGTCGGCGTGGGCGTCGGCAGCGGCGCCGCCATGCTCGGATACAGGACGAGCGGGGTCTGGTCGTGCATGCGCCGCAGCTTCGCGTGGTGCTCGGGCGCGATGAAGCCCCAGAGTTCCTGGCCGTTTTCGCCGCGCACCGCGCGCAGCGCGCCGTCGTTCGCGCCGTAGTAGACGACCACCCCGGTGCTGCCGCCGTAGTTGACCGGCAGCGGGCGCGAGTGCGCGACGTCGCCGTGCACCGAGGGGCGCACGTCGAGGTAGTCGTTGTTCACGTTATGGTCGGCGACGTCGAAGCCGAGCTGGAAATCGATCAGGCGCTGGTGCTCGGCGGCATCCGCGGCGCCGACCGCCGCCTGGCTGACGGTGCTCGAGTCGAACGGATCGAGCGCCTGGCCGAACTTGCAGGTGGAGACGCTCGAGCACGTGTAGAGCGTGCGCGCCACCTTGTTGGTCGGCGTCGTGTCGGTGATCGGCGGATTGTTCCCCTTGCGCACCACTTCCGCGGTCGCGCCCTTCTCGACGTTGGCCCCGTCGGGCGCGTCGGAGAACAGCCCGTTCGCGACCAGCGTGCACAGCCCGGCGCTGTCCGGCGAGAAGTTCCAGTAATCGACGCTGTCGGTGGTCCAGAAGCTGGTGGCGCAGGGCTGGATGAAGCCGGTCTCGTTCGACACGGCCTCGTTGCCGTCCTTGTCCGCGAGCTTCGCCTCGGCGCCGAACAGGCCGATCTGGTAGCGCTTCAGGTTGCCGTACCAGCGCGGGTTGGCGTCGGCGTCGGGCCGGAACATGCCGATGAACACCTGGTTCTCGTTCTGCGAGCGGTTGGT
>DATIGR010000218.1:0-4309 GCA_035454645.1 Burkholderiales bacterium | reverse complement strand
GCGCGATGCTCGCCGATCCCGAGGTGCGCCTGCCGGGCGCGCGCCGCTTCGCCGCGGAAGCGGCATCGGTGCAGGGCATCGAGGTGCCCGACGAGCTGCTGGCGCAGATCGAGAAGCTATGTTCGACGTAGTGGTCGAGTTTCCGCGGATGAAGGTCGGCGTCGTGGCGCGCAATGGCCGCGTCGCCGAGATCCGCTACTTGCCGCTTTCCCACCGAAACATTCCTCCGAAAAATCCTCTGGCTGCAAGTGCGGCCGAGCAGCTTGAGCGCTATCGGCAAGATCCGGACTCGCGCTTCGATCTGCCGCTCGCCATCGAAGGAACGCCGCTCGAGCGCGCGGTCTGGGACGCAATGTGCGCGATTCCGCGCGGGCGCACGCGCACCTACGGCGAGCTCGCGCGCGAGCTCGGGGCGGACCCGCGCGCCGTCGGCCAGGCGTGCGGCGACAACCGCCTGCCGATCGTCATCCCGTGCCACCGCGTGGTCGCCGCCGACGGCATCGGCGGCTTCGGCCACTCGCGGCGCGGCTATCTGCTGGAGGCGAAGCGTTGGCTGCTCGCACACGAGGCGCCCGCGTTCGAGCTGAGGGCCTGAACCAGGCGCTGCTCGACGCGTTCTGCGACGCGCTCTGGCTCGAGGACGGACTTTCGCGCAACACCATCGCCTCGTACCGCTCGGATCTCGAGCGGCTGGCGACGTTCCTGAACAAGAACCTGCTGAAAGTGGAAGAAACCGACCTGTTTGCATTCCTGGGTGCGGCGCGAGGCCGGGCCTCGAGCGCGGCGCGGCGCGTGTCGACGCTGAAACGCTTCTTCCGGTATTGCCTGCGCGAGCGGCGCATCGCCGCCGACCCGACGCTGAAGCTCGATCCGCCCAGGCGCACGCCGCGCTTTCCGCGCTCGCTGTCGGAAGCCGACGTCGAGGCGCTGCTCGCCGCGCCGCACACCGCCACGCCGCTCGGCCTGCGCGACCGCGCGATGCTCGAGACGCTGTACGCCACCGGGCTGCGCGTGTCCGAGCTCGTGGCGCTCAAGACGTTCGAGGTAAACCTGGACGCCAACGTGGTGCGCGTCTTCGGCAAGGGCTCGAAGGAGCGCCTCGTGCCGCTCGGAGAGGAGGCGGCGCACTGGCTCTCCACGTATATCAAACAAAGGAAAAGCGGCTCGGATGCGCTCTTCGTCACCGCGCGCGGCGGCGGCATGACGCGGCAGGCGTTCTGGCACCTCATCCGCCGCTACGGCGCGCGCGCGATCCCGGGGAAGAAGCTCTCGCCGCACGTGCTGCGCCACGCGTTCGCCACCCACCTCATCAACCACGGCGCCGACCTGCGCGTGGTGCAGCTGCTCCTCGGCCACGCCGACATCTCGACCACCCAGATCTACACCCACGTCGCGCGCGAGCGCCTGAAGGCGCTGCATGCCAAGCACCATCCTCGCGGATGAAGACGCCGGCGACCGAGTATCTTTCGCTCAAGGGGATCGCCTTCTCCGAGCACACGTATGAGTACGTCGAGCACGGCGGCACCGAAGTTCCCTCCCGGGCGCTGAACGTACCGGAGCACCACATCGTCAAGACCCTGCTCATGGAGGACGAGGCGCGCAAGCCGCTCATCGTGCTGATGCACGGCGACCGGAAGGTCTCGACCAAGAACCTCGCGCGGCAGGCCGAACGCAAGTCGATCGAGCCGTGCAAGCCCGAGGTCGCGCAGCGCCATACGGGCTACCTCGTCGGCGGCACCTCCCCCTTCGGCACGCGCAAGGCCATGCCGGTGTTCGCCGAGCGCTCGATCCGCGGCCTCGGCGAGATCTACATCAACGGCGGCCGCCGCGGCCTGCTGCTCAGGATGAGTCCCGCGGACCTCGAGGCCGCGCTCGCGGTCACGTGGGTCGACGTCGCTCTATCGTGACGCCGACGTACTTCGCGTTCGCGAGGATCCCCACCTTGGCGACGCTCACTTTCACCCACGGCGCGTGCAGCTCGTTCACGAGCAGCGCCGCGATGCGGTCGGCGAACGTCTCGACCAGCCGGAAGTGCCCGGATCCGGCGAGCGCGCGGATCTTGAGCGCGACCTGCTCGTAGTCGATCGTGTCGGCCACCTTGTCGCTCACGAAGACCGCGGCTCCGGGGACGCCGATCTCGAGGTCGATCGATACCGTCTGCAGCGCGTGGCGCTCGCGCCGGTGGATGCCGACGAGCGCCTCGACGCGCAGGTCGCGGATGACGATCGCGTCCATGACCGGCACGATTCTATAGAATCGCCCACCATGGGAACCGCGGTCGCGCTGCTGGGTGCCTACCTGATCGGCTCGATCTCCTTCGCCATCGTCGTGAGCCGCATCCTGCGGCTGCCGGACCCGCGCAGCTACGGCTCGAAGAATCCCGGCGCCACCAACGTGCTGCGCACCGGCAGGAAGGCGGCGGCGGTGCTCACGCTCGCCGGCGACGCCGCCAAGGGCTGGGCCGGCGCGTGGCTCGCGGCGTTCCTTGCCACGCAAGCCGCGCTCGGCGGGCTGGCCGCTTTCCTCGGACACCTTTTCCCGGTGTTCCACCGCTTCCGGGGCGGCAAGGGCGTCGCCACGGCGGCGGGCGCGCTGTTCGGGCTCGATTGGCGTCTCGGTCTCGGCGCCCTGGCGGCGTGGCTCGTGATTGCCGCCACGCTGCGCTACGCGTCGCTCGCGTCGATCGTGGCGGCGGTACTCGCGCCTTTCGCCACCGCGCTGCTCATCGACTGGGAGAGCGCGCTGGTCGTGGGGGCGATGGCGCTGCTGCTCACGTGGCGGCACCGGGGCAACGTGGCGCGCCTGCTCGCCGGCACCGAGCCCCGCCTCGGCGAGAAAAGCCCTAACCCTGCAGATCCCAGCGCGGCTTCACGGTGAAAGCGTGCGAGCCGGCTGCGTTCCCCAGCCGGTAGGCCGCGGCAAGCGCGATCATCGCGCCGTTGTCGGTGCAAAGCTCGGGCTCCGGGTAGAACACGTCGAAGCCGCGGCGCGCGGCCTCGGCGTCGAGCGCGGCGCGCAGTTGAACGTTTGCTCCCACGCCGCCGGCGACTACGAGTTGCGTGAGCCCGGTGGTCTCGACTGCGCGCGCGCACTTGACCACGAGCACTTCCACGATCGCCTCGACGAAGGCGCGCGCGACGTCGGCCGGGTCGGGCCGCTCATTCCTGACCAGCGTGAGCACGGCAGTCTTGAGCCCCGAGAAGCTGAAATCGAGGCCGGAGGCGATCATCGGCCGCGGCAGGCGGTAGCGCCCGGGCGCGCCGCGCTCGGCGAGCTTCGAGAGCGCCGGCCCGCCCGGGTAGCCGAGGCCGAGGAGCTGCGCCGTCTTGTCGAAGGCCTCGCCGGCCGCGTCGTCCTGGGTATCGCCCAGGAGCGCGTAGCGCCCGACGCCGTCGACGCGCATGAGCTGGGTGTGGCCGCCGGAAACGAGCAGCGCGAGGAACGGGAAATCCGGGCGCCGCGGCGAGAGAAGCGGCGAGAGCAGGTGGCCTTCGAGGTGGTGGATTCCCACGGCCGGCACCCCCAGGGAGAGGGCCAACCCGTGCGCGAAAGAAGCGCCCACTAACAACGCCCCCGCCAGCCCCGGGCCCTCGGTATAGCCGATGCCGTCGATGGTCCTTTCCCCGAGCACTTTTCTCGTGAGCGGGACGAGCCTGCGGATATGGTCGCGCGAGGCGAGCTCGGGCACGACTCCCCCGTAGGCCTCGTGCATCGAAGCCTGCGTATGCACCGCATGCGCCACGACCTTGTGGGCGGCGCTGTCGTAGAGCGCGACGCCGGTGTCGTCGCACGAAGTCTCGATGCCGAGGATGAGCACGAGGCGATTCTGATATACAATTCAGCCCCTTTTCCAGCAGGGGCTTATGCCGACAGTACGCGTCAAGGAAAACGAGCCGTTCGAGGTGGCGATGCGCCGCTTCAAGCGCACCGTGGAGAAGACCGGCCTTCTGACCGAGCTGCGCTCCCGCGAGTACTACGAGAAGCCGACCGCAGAGCGCAAGCGCAAGCTTGCCGCGGCTGTGAAGCGCCACCACAAGCGCCTGCGCAGCCAGATGCTTCCGCAGAAGCTGTACTGAGTCTAAAGGACAAAATCACCGAAGACATGAAGGCGGCGATGCGCGCCAGGGACGCCGCGCGCCTGTCCGCCGTGCGCCTGCTTCTGTCCGGAATCAAGCAGCGCGAGGTCGACGAGCGCAAGGAGCTCACCGACGCGGAGGTCGTGTCCGTGATCGAGAAGATGATCAAGCAGCGCCGCGAGTCGATCGCCCAGTACGAGAAGGCCGGCCGCGAGGACCTCGCCGGGCAGGAG
>DATIGR010000217.1:0-19124 GCA_035454645.1 Burkholderiales bacterium | reverse complement strand
CGTGGCGCTGTTCGAGCGCGACGTGAAGCGGCTGTTCGCCTGGTCGAGCGTGGCGCAGATCGGCTACATCACGCTCGGCATCGGCGTCGATAACCAGTCGAGCCTCACCGGCTCGATCGTGCACCTGCTCAACCACGGCGTCACCAAGGGTGCGATCTTCCTGCTGCTCGGCGGCGTCGCGCTGCGCGTCGGCGCCGCCGCTCTCACGCTCGACAGCCTCGCCGGCCTCGGCCGGCGCATGCCGCTCACGGCGCTCGGGCTCACGATCTCCGGGCTCTCGCTCATCGGCATTCCCGGCACCGCCGGCTTCATCACCAAGTGGTACCTGGTGCTCGGGGCGCTCGAGCGCGGCTGGTGGTGGCTGGTGGCGGCGATCGTGGCGAGCTCGCTGATCGCGGTGGGCTATGTCTGGCGGGTGGTCGAGTGCGCCTACCTGCGCGCGCCGGCGGCGCGCGCCCCGGCCGGCGAGGCGCCGCCGGCGATGCTCGCGGCCGGGGGCGCGATGGTGCTGCTCTGCGTCTATTTCGGCTTCGAGACCGGCTTCAGCGTGGGCAGCGCCGCGGAGGCCGCGGCGCTGCTGCTGCGGGGACTGCGATGAGCCTGGCCGCGTGCGTGCTGATCCCCGCGCTGGCCGCGGCGCTCGTCGCCGTCTGCCACCGCCGCCCGAACCTGCGCGAGGCGGTGTCGCTTGCCGCAGCGGTTTTGACCTTCACATGGATGGTCTCTTTCCTTCCGGAAATTCTGCAGGGCGAGCGCCCTCGCGTGGTCCTCGGCGAGATGATGCCGGGGCTTGCGATCGTCCTGGAGCTCGAGCCGCTGGGGCTGCTGTTCGCGCTCATCGCCTCGGGCCTGTGGTTCGTGAGCGCCGTGTACTGCATCGGCTACATGCGCGGCAACGCGGAAGAGCATCAGACGCGCTTCTACGTCTGCTTCGCGCTCGCGATCGCCGCGGCGATCGGCGTCGCGCTCGCCGGGAACCTGCTGACGCTGTACCTGTTCTACGAGGCGCTGACGCTGATCACCTGGCCGCTCGTGACCCACCATGGCGACGACGACGCGCGCCGCGGCGGGCGCACCTACCTCGGGCTGCTGCTCGGCTCGTCGCTCGCTTTGCTGCTGCCGGCGATGGTGGCCACGTGGTGGATCGCGGGCACGCTCGACTTCACGCCCGGGGGCATCCTGAACGGCAAGGTCTCGGGCGGCGCGGCGGCGGCGCTGCTCGCGCTCTACGCCTTCGGCATCGGCAAGGCAGCGCTCATGCCGATCCACCGCTGGCTGCCGGCGGCGATGGTCGCGCCGACGCCCGTGTCCGCGCTGCTGCACGCGGTCGCGGTGGTCAAGGCGGGCGTGTTCTCGATCGTCAAGGTGGTGGTGTACGTGTTCGGGCTCGACTTCGGCACCGACGCGTTCGCCTGGCTGCCGTGGGTCGCCGGGTTCACGGTGATCGCCGCCTCGGTCGTGGCGCTGCGCTCGGACAACCTCAAGCGCCGGCTCGCGTACTCGACCGTGAGCCAGCTCTCGTACGTGGTGCTCGCCGCCGCGATCCTGACGCCGCTTTCGCTCGCCGCCGCGGCGCTGCACATTGCCGCGCATGCGCTCGGCAAGATCACGCTGTTCTTCGCGGCGGGCGCCGTATATACCGCCGCGCACAAGACCGAGGTGAGCCAGCTCGACGGCGTCGGGCGGCGCATGCCGTGGACCTTCGCCGCGTTCGGCGTCGGCGCGCTCTCGATGATCGGGCTGCCGCCCGCGGCGGGCTTCGTGAGCAAGTGGGTGCTCGTGTCCGGCGCGCTCGAGGCGGGGCACTGGCTCGCGCTCGGCGTCATCGTCGCGAGCACGCTGCTCAACGCCGGGTACTTCCTGCCCATCCTCTACAAGGCCTTCTTCAATTCACCTTCTCCGTCGGATTCCTTTCATGGAGAAGCCCCGTTATCGATGGTGCTCGCGCTCGTCGCGACCGCGGCGCTGACGATCCTCATGTTCTTCTGGGCCGATGTCCCGCTCGCGCTCGCCCAGGGGATGCTGGGATGATCTGGAAGGCCTTCATCGCGGTGCTCGCCTTCATCGTGGCGGCGCAGCTCTTCATCGAGGCGCACCCGCACTTCGCGCTCGAGCGGCTGTTCGGCTGGAACGCCCTCTACGGCTTCCTCGCCTGCGCGGCGCTGATTCTCATCGCCCGGGCGCTCGGCGTTTTCCTCAAGCGGCGCGACGACTACTACGATGATTAGCCATCCCGGCCTGGTTCTGATCCTCGCCGCGGCGCTCGTGGCGCTGCTGCGCGGCTGGCCGCGTGCCGCGGTCGCCCTTGCGGGGCCGGTGGTTTCCCTGATCCTGGTCTGGAATGCCCCGGAGGGAGTTCACTGGAAGTCCGAGTTCCTCGGCATGGAGCTCGCGCCTTACGCGCTCGACAAGCTCTCGCGCCTGTTCGCGCTGATCTTCGCGCTCATGGCCCTGGGCGGGGCCCTCTTCGCGCTCAACCAGGAGCGGCGCGCCGAGCTTCCGGCGGCGCTGGTGTACGCCGGCTCGGCGATCGGCGCCGCGCTCGCCGGCGATCTCGTCACGCTGTTCGTGTTCTGGGAGCTGATGGCGGTCGGCTCGACCCTCGTCCTCTGGAGCGCCGCCACGCCCGGCGCATACCGCGCGAGCCTGCGCTACCTCATGGTGCACCTCTTGGGCGGCATGCTCCTTTTCGCGGGCGTCGCGGGCCATGTGCTGAGCACCGGCTCGACGAGCTTCACCGCCATGACGCTTTCGTCGTTCTCCCAATGGATGATCCTGATGGCCTTCCTCGTCAACGCCGCGGCGTGGCCGATCTCCGCCTGGCTGCCCGACGCGTACCCCGAGGCCTCGTGGAGCGGCATGGTGTTCCTCTCGGCGTTCACCACCAAGACCGCCGTGTACGTCCTGCTGCGCGGCTTTCCGGGGGTGGAGCTGCTCGTCTACGTCGGCCTGGCGATGGTGTTCTACGGCATCGTCTACGCGCTGCTCGAGAACGACATGCGCCGCATCCTGGCCTACAGCATCGTGAACCAGGTGGGCTTCATGGTGACCGGCGTCGGGCTCGGCGGCGAGATGGCGCTGAACGGCGCCGCCGCGCACGCCTTCACGCACATCCTTTACAAGGCGCTGCTCCTGATGTCGGCGGGCTCGGTGCTGCTCGTGACCGGCCGGCGCAAGTGCACCGACCTCGGCGGCCTGTATCACAGCATGCCGTTCACCACGGTGTGCGGCATCATCGGAGCGCTTTCCATCTCGTCGTTTCCGCTCACCTCGGGCTTCGTGAGCAAGTCGATGATCTCGCAGGCGGCGGGCGACGCGCATCTGTTCGCCGTGTGGATGCTGCTCGCCGCGGCGTCGGCGGGCGTGTTCCTGCACGCCGGCATCAAGTTCCCGTGGTTCGTGTTCTTCCAGAAGGATTCCGGCCTGCGCCCGCCCGAGCCGCCGTGGAACATGCGGCTCGCGATGGCGCTGTTCTCGGCGCTGTGCATCGGCCTCGGGATCTTCTACCAGCCGCTGTACCGGCTGCTGCCCTACGCGGCGGATTTCGAGCCCTACACGGCCTGGCACGTGGTGGCGCAGCTGCAGCTGCTGCTGTTCTCCGGGCTCGCGTTCTTCGTCATGCTCGGCTGGCTGCGGCGCACCCTCACCCTCACGCTCGACCTCGACTGGCTGTATCGCGTCCTGTTCCCGCGTCTCGTGGGTGTCGCGGCGCGCTTGCTGTCGCTTGGCATCGCGGCGGGCGAAGCCGCGCTCGCCGTCGTGGCGAGCCGCGTCGATGCCGCCGCGCGCACGCTCGTCTACACGCGGGGGCTGTTCGCGCGCACCTGGGCTTCGGGCTCCATGGCGCTCGGGATGATGCTGATGCTGCTCGCGTTCCTCGTTTCGTACTATGTGTTCTAGGGGCGGCGGGTCGATCGGCTAGAATCCGCGCCTTATGCCATTGCCGGTCACCGACGTCGAGCGCGAGCTGCGGCACACGCGCCGCGTGCGCTACGAGGGCTACCGGCGCGCCGACGGCCTGTGGGACATCGAGGGCCACCTCAGCGACGTCAAGAGCCACGACAACCCGATGAAGACCGGCGTGCGGCGCGCCGGGCAGCCGATCCACGAGATGTGGCTGCGCCTCACCATCGACCGCCACTTCACCATCCTCGACGCGGCCGCGGCCTCCGACGCGGTGCCGTATCCGGGCGGCTGCGAAGCGATCGCGCCGGCGTACAAGCGGCTCATCGGCCTGAACCTGATGCGCGATTTCCGGCGCGGCGTGAAGAAGCTCTTCGGCGACGTGAAGGGCTGCACCCACATCACCGAGATGCTCACCGGCTTCCCCACCGCCGCGATCCAGACTTTCGCCGGCGAGATGCCCGAGGAGCGGGCCGACGGCCGCAAGCCGTTCCAGCTCGACCAGTGCCACGCGCTCGATACGCGCTCGGACACCGTGCGCAAGTGGTACCCGAAGTGGTACCGCCGGGAAAAATCCCACGCCGGATGAAGATCCACGAGTACCAGGGCAAGGAGATCTTCCGCAAGTACGGCATCGCCACGCCGCGCGGCTTCCCCGCTTTCAGCGTGGACCAAGCGCTCGAGGCGGCGCGAAAGCTGGGCGGCAAGGTCTGGGTGGTGAAGGCCCAGATCCACGCCGGCGGCCGCGGCAAGGGCGGCGGCGTCAAGCTGGCGAAGTCGCTGCAGGAAGTGAAGAAGCTTTCCTCCTCCATGCTCGGAATGCAGCTGAAGACCCACCAAACCGGCCCCGGCGGGCAGAAGGTGCGCCGCCTGCTGGTCGAGGAGGGCGCCGACATCCGCAAGGAGCTCTACGTCGGCATGGTGGTCGACCGCGGCACGCAGCAGGTGGTGCTGATGGCGTCCTCCGAAGGCGGCATGGACATCGAGGAGGTGGCGGCGAGCACGCCCGAGAAGATCAAGAAGGTGTTCATCGATCCGGTGGAGGGGCTGACCGACGCCGATGCCGACGAGGTGGCGATCGGCATCGGCATCGCGCAGGCCGCGGTGCCGCAGGCGCGCGCGATCTTCAAGGGGCTGTACAAGTGCTTCGACGAGACCGACGCGTCGCTCGTCGAGGTGAACCCGCTGATCGTCACGCGGGCGAACCAGGTGGTCGCGCTCGACTCGAAGATCAACTTCGACGACAACGCGCTCTACCGCCATCCCGAGATCGTCGCGCTGCGCGACCTCGACGAGGAGGACCCGCTCGAGATCGAGGCCTCGAAGCACGACCTGAGCTACATCTCGCTCGACGGCAACATCGCCTGCATGGTGAACGGCGCCGGCCTCGCCATGGCGACGATGGACACGATCAAGCTGTTCGGCGGCGCGCCCGCGAACTTCCTCGACGTCGGCGGCGGCGCCACCGCGGAGAAGGTCACCGCCGCGTTCAAGATCATGCTGTCGAACCGCAAGGTGAAGGCGATCCTGGTCAACATCTTCGGCGGCATCATGAAGTGCGACACGATCGCCGAGGGCGTGGTGGCGGCGGCGCGCGAGGTCAGGCTCGCGGTGCCGCTGGTGGTGCGCATGAAGGGCACCAACGAGGACCTCGGCAAGCAGATCCTGAAGGACTCCGGCCTGCCGATCATCTCGGCCGA
This sequence comes from Burkholderiales bacterium, assembly GCA_035454645.1. Classification (GTDB taxonomy): domain Bacteria; phylum Pseudomonadota; class Gammaproteobacteria; order Burkholderiales; family SG8-39; genus SCGC-AG-212-J23. Next base: position 13,521 of record DATIGR010000217.1, on the reverse strand, counting down.
CAACATGGCCGATGCGGCGAGGAAGGTGGTCGCGGCGATCAAGAAGAAGCCCGCGAAGAAAAAGAAATGAGCATCCTGATCGACCGCAGCACGCGGGTGATGACCCAGGGCATCACCGGGAAGACCGGGATGTTCCACACCCAGACGAGCCGCGCCTACGCCAACGGCCGCGCCTGCTTCGTCGCCGGGGTCAACCCGAAGAAAGCGGGCGAGGACTTCGAGGGCATTCCCATCTACGGCACCGTCGCCGACGCGAAGAAGGCGACCGGCGCGAACGTCTCGGTGATCTACGTGCCGCCGCCCTTCGCCGCGGCGGCGATCGACGAGGCGGTGGACGCCGACCTCGACCTCGTCATCTGCATCACCGAGGGCATCCCGGTGCGCGACATGATCCGCACCAAGCACCGCATGAAGGGCCGGCGCACGCTTCTGGTCGGGCCGAACTGCCCGGGGGTGATCACGCCCGACGAGATCAAGATCGGCATCATGCCCGGCCATATCCACCGCAAGGGCCCGGTCGGGGTCGTGTCGCGCTCCGGCACGCTCACTTACGAAGCGGTCGGCCAGCTGACCGAGCTCGGCCTGGGACAGTCGAGCTGCGTCGGAATCGGCGGCGATCCTGTCAACGGATTGAAGCACATCGACGTTCTTCGCATGTTCAACGACGATCCCGCGACCGAGGCGGTCATCATGGTGGGCGAGATCGGCGGCTCGGACGAGGAGAACGCGGCGCGATGGGTGAAGGACAACATGAGCAAGCCCGTGGTCGGGTTCATCGCCGGGATCACCGCGCCGCCGGGAAAGCGCATGGGCCACGCCGGGGCCATCATCTCGGGCGGCAAGGGCACGGCGCAGGAAAAGCTCGCGGTGATGGAGGAGTGCGGGATCCGGGTGACGCGCAATCCCGCCGAGATGGGAAAGACCTTGAAGTCGGTACTACGCTGAGCCGGGGACGAAGATCCACACCCTAGCAACCCCGCTGTCGCTCGCCGCGACGCTGCCGTACGCAGCGACGATCTTCCTTTCGTCGTTCCTGCTGTTCCTGGTCCAGCCGATCATCGCCAAGCAGATCCTGCCGTGGTTCGGCGGCTCGGCCGCGGTCTGGACCACGTGCCTGGTGTTTTTCCAGAGCGTGCTCCTGGCGGGGTACGCGTATGCCGACTGGACGAGCCGCCTGGGGCCGCGCCGCCAGGCTGCGCTGCACGTCGGCCTGCTCGCGGCATCGCTCCTGTGCCTGCCGATCCTCGCCTCGGGCGGCTGGAAGCCGCACGGCGACGAGGAGCCGGTGGTGCGCATCCTGCTCCTGCTCGGCGCGACCATCGGTCTGCCCTACTTCCTCCTCTCCACCACCACGCCGCTCGTGCAGGCGTGGTACTGGCGCCGCTTCCGTACGGTGGTGCCCTATCGCCTGTTCGCGCTCTCGAACCTCGCTTCGCTTCTCGCCCTGCTCGGCTTCCCGGTGCTGTTCGAGCCGGCGCTCGACCTCAAGGCGCTCGGCTGGGGCTGGTCGTTCCTGTTCGCGGCCTTTGCGCTGCTGTGCGCCGCGACCGCGTGGCTTTCCATGAACGGGTTCGAGCGCGAGGCGCAAGCCGCCCCGGCAAGGCCCCTTCCCCTGAGAACGCAGCTCGAGTGGCTCGCGCTCGCCGCGATGGGCTCGGTGATGCTGCTCGCCGTGAGCAACCACATCACGCAGAACATCTCGAGCGTGCCGTTCCTGTGGGTGCTGCCGCTCGCCCTCTACCTCGCGAGCTTCATCCTCGCGTTCGACCACCCGCGCTGGTATGTCCGGCCGGTGTTCATCGGCGCGCTGGTCGTGCTGGTGCCGTGGATGGCCTACGCCATTCCCTCGCTCGACCTCGAGACCGCCGCGCCGCTGTTCCTCGGCGGCCTGTTCGCCGCGTGCATGGTGTGCCACGGCGAGCTCGCCCGGCTGAAGCCCGACCCGGCGCACCTCACGCGCTTCTACCTCATGGTTTCGCTCGGCGGCGCGCTCGGCGCGGTGCTGGTCGCGATCGTCGCGCCGCTCGCGCTCGCGGGCTACTTCGAGCTCGGCATCGCGCTGGTCGCGCTCGCCTCGATCATCGTCATGGTGAGGAGAATCCGCTGGCTCGGCGTCGCGGTGAGCGCCGTCACCGCGGTGCTCGTCGGCCGCGGCGTGCAGGACTACACCGAAGGAGTGCGCGTGATGGAGCGCGACTTCTACGGGGTGGTGCGCACCGTGGACCACGACTTCCCGGTGCCGTACCGCTCCATGTACCACGGCGGCATCATGCACGGCGGTCAGCTGCTCGGCGATTCGTTCCGCAACACGCCCGCCGACTACTTCAGCCCGGGCTCGGGCTACGGGCGCGTGTTCGCCGCGCTGCGCGAGCTGCGGCCGCGCAAGCCGCTCTCGGTCGGCGTGGTCGGCCTCGGCGCCGGGGTGATCGCGGCCTGGATGAAGCCGGGAGACCGCCTGGTGTTCTACGAGATCAGCCCGCGCGTGGTCGACATCGCACAGCGCGAATTCACGTTCCTGCACGACACCGCGGCAAAAACCGAAGTCGTTCTCGGCGACGGGCGCCTGTCGCTCGAGCGCGAGCCGCCGCGCGGCTACGACGTGCTCGGCATCGACGCGTTCTCCGGCGACTCGATCCCGATGCACCTGGTGACGCGCGAGGCGATGGCGATCTACCTCAAGCACCTCAAGCCCGACGGCGTGATCGTGTTCCAGGCCACCAACCGCTTCGTCGACCTGCTGCCAGTGGTGAAGCGCCTCGCTTCGGAGTTCGGCCTCGAGGCGCTGAACGTGGCGGACGAGCCCGCGACCGGCGAGGGCGCCGAGTACTGGTATTCGTCCACCGACCAGATCGTCGTCACCCGCAACCGCAAGCTGCTCGAGTCGCCGCGCATCGCCCGCGCCGCGGCGCCGATCGACGACCGGCCGGAGCTGCCGACCTTCACCGACGCGCACCACAACCTGCTGCGCATCCTGAAGTGAACTTCAGGCAAGTCGACGTCTTCACGGCCAGCCCGTTCCTCGGCAACCCGGTCGCGGTGGTGATCGGGGCCGAGCGCCTCGACGCGCAAACCATGCAGCGCATCGCCGGCTGGACCAATCTCTCGGAGACCACCTTCGTGCTGCCGTCCGCGAAGGCCGACTATCGCCTGCGCATCTTCACGCCGCGGCAGGAGCTGCCGTTCGCCGGGCACCCGACGATCGGAGCCGCGCATGCGGCGCTCGAAAGCGGATTCGTTCGAAAAAAATCGAAACTGAAACAAGAGTGCGGCGCCGGGCTGATCGAGCTCTCGGTCGAGGACGACGGCCGTATTTTCCTCAAGGGACCTCCGGCCAAGGCCGAGCGACTGCAGAGCGAGATCCCCTCGATACCGCTCGCCCCGGCGAGCGCGGTGATGAAGATCGACGTCGGCCCGGTGTGGGTGGTCGGCGAAGTGAGCGACGCGGCCACGCTCGCCGCGCTCAAGCCCGACATGACTGCGCTCGCGCAGTGGAGCGAGGCGCTGCGCGTGACCGGCGCGACGCTGTTCGCGCCCTCGGGCGACTCGTTGTCCCGGATCCACGTGCGCTCCTTCGCCCCCGCGCACGGCATTCCGGAAGACCCGGTGTGCGGCAGCGGCAACCTGAGCGTCGGAGTGTTTCTCAGGGAAACAGGACTGCTCCAGAGATTCGCAAACGCCTACGTGGCCCGTCAGGGAATGCAGCTCGGACGCGACGGCAGGGTCTCGGTCCGAATTCACCCCGATTACATAGAGATCGGCGGCCACGCCGTCACCTGCGTCGAAGGCACGCTGAACCTGTAGACGCAAACCTAATTCGGGGCCAGGGCCACAAATCGTTTTCACGTACGTAAGAACGATTTATGGCCCTGGCCCCGAATTAGCGGTGTAATCGATACCTAGGTAGTTTCGGTGTCGGGCTCGCCGCAGTGCTTGAGAACTTCGGCGCGCACGCGGTCGCGCAGGCGCACCGCGGCGTTCCAGTCCTCGCCCTCGGGCGCGATCGGCGCGCCGAAGGTGACGGCCATGGGGTGGCGGCGCGCATACCAGGTGCCGTCGCGCAGCACCGAGCGCACGCCGCGCAGCGCCACCGGCACCACCGGGACGCCGGCCTGCGCGGCGACCTGGAACGCGCCGGTGCGAAACGGCATCAGGCCCGGCCGGCGCTGCAGCGTGCCCTCGGGGAAGATCGCGAGCGAGCGCCCGCCTCTTGCCGCGTCGACCAGCTCGTCGGCGTGCTCGGCGCTCTTCTGCACGTCGAAGCGCTCGACGAAGATGCAGCCGAAGCCGCCGAGCAGCAGCCGCATCACCGGGTTCGCGAGCAGCTCGCGCTTGGCGACGAACGCGTAATCGCGCGGCGCGAGCACCGACACCAGAACGAGCGCGTCGAGGTAGCTCGTGTGGTTGGGCGCAAGCACCACCGGCCCCGGCGGGATGTTTTCCCTTCCCCGTGCGAGCACCTTCAGCCCGGAGAGTCGCAGGAAGAGGCGCGTCATCACGCCGCCGACTTTCCACGCGAGCGCGACGTTGCGCGTCGCGGCGGCGGCGAACATGAAGGGGACAATGAAGGCGAACGCCAGGTAAGCGCGCGCGGCGAACGCCATGCCGCGCACGACGCGCCAGCCGCGGCGCAGCTGCGGCGCGACGCCGGCCGCGGCGAGCCGGATGAGCTGCAGCCACACCGCCTGCGGCCGCACCGCCTGCGGGCCGCGCTCGTAGTACTCGCGCGCCGCGACGCGCCGGATCTTGCCGCTCGAGGTCTTGGGCACCGTGTGCGGCGGCGCGAGCACGATGTCGTCGACCGGCGAGCCGATCAGGCTGAGCGCGAGGTCGTTGATCCTGCGCTTCACCTCGTCCCGCGTCGAGGCGTCCGCCTGGCGCGTCTCGGCGAGCACCACGATGCGCTCGGTGCCGCTCGCCGCGTCCATCGAGCCGAACACCGCGACGCAGCCGCGGCGCACGCCCGGGACGTCGCCGACCGCCTCCTCCAGCTCGTACGGGCTGATGTTGCGGCCGCCGCGGATGATGATGTCCTTCTCGCGCCCGGTCAGGTACAGCATGCCGTCGTCGAGATAGGCGCGGTCGCCGGTGTTGACCCAGTCGCCGTCGAACAGCGTGCGCGTGGCTTCCGGGTTGCGGTAGTAGCCGCTGGTCGCCGACGGCCCGCGGAACTGCAGCGCGCCCTCGGAGCGGTCGGGCAGCTCGAGGCCGGCGGCGTCGATCACCCGCATCTCGTGCTCCGGGATCGCGCGTCCGCAGGCGACCACCTTGAGCGGCGCCGGATCGCCCGCGCGCGCCGCCACCGCTTCGCCGGTGCGCGAGAACTGCTCGCGGTCGAGCGTATCCATCTGCCAGGGCGTGCCCGGCGGCGTGAACGCGAGCCCGACCGAGCACTCGGCGAGGCCGTAGACCGGCGCCATGGCCTCCTTGCGGAAGCCCCAGCGCGAGAATTTCTCGGTGAAGCCGGTCATGGTTTCCGGGCTCACCGGCTCGGCGCCGTTGAACGCGAAGCGCCACGACTCGAGATCGAGGCCCTCGAGCTCGTGCTCCGGGATGCGGCGCAGGCACAGCTCGTAGGAAAAATTGGGCCCGCCCGAGATCGTGCCGCGGTGGCGGTGGATCGCGCGCAGCCACTGGCTCGGCCGGGCGAGGAACGCGAGCGGCGACATCAGCACCACCGGGAAGCCCAGGTACATGGTGGCGAAGCAGCCGCCGATGAGCCCCATGTCGTGGTACAGCGGCAGCCAGCTCACGAACACGTCGGCCGCCGTCGTGCGCGCCGCCCTGCCCATCGCGCGCACGTTGGCGAGCAGGTTGGCGTGCGTCAGCACCACGCCCTTCGGCTGCCCGGTGCTGCCCGAGGTGTACTGCAGGAAGCCGGTCTGGCCGGAGGTCGACTTCACCGGGACGAACGAAGGATCCGCGGAGAAGTCGGCCGGGACCATCACCGCGCGCAGCGATTCGACCTGCGCGCGCAGCAGCCACGCGATCGGCTTCGCCTCCGGGATCGTCACCATGAGCGCGGCGCCGCAGCTTTTCAGGATGCCGACGTGGCGCGTGAGGTGATCCTCGATGGTCGTGAGCCGCGCCGGCGGGTAGAGCGGGACCGGGATCCCGCCCGCGAGCAGCGTGCCGTAGAAGGTGAACAGGTACTCCCTCGAGGTCGGCAGCATGATCGCCACCGTCTGGCCCGGCATCAGGCCCGCCGCGGCGAGCCCCGAGGCGTAGCCGAGCGCGCCTTGCCAGAGGTCGCGGTAGCTGATCGGCGCCTGCGCCTCGCCTTCGTAGAGCAGCACGCAGAGCCGCCCGGGCTGGTGCTCGACGTGGTACTCGAGCGCCTCGGTGAGGGTCGCCGCGCGCTCGGGCGGGCGCACGCCCTCCGACTGCGCCAGGCTCGCCACGCTGCGGTCCGCCGCCTGCGGCGCGTGGCCGCGCCCGGCGAGCAGGAAGCGCAGCAGGTCGCGCGGCGTCTCGCTCGAGGCGAGCGCCTGCTCGGGCAGGCTGAGCGCGAACTCGCGCTCCAGGCGCAGCACCAGCTCGACGCGCGCCAGGCTGTCGAGGCCGAGCTCGCGCTCGAGCGAGCTGTCGAGCGTGACGTAGGTCTCGACGTTCGGCCGCGCCTCGCGCGCCACCGCGGCGACGACCGAAAGCACGCGGTTGGGGTCGATGGCGTCGGACATCGGCGCGCCGAGTGTACACTCGGCCGCGGGTGAATTTTCTCGAACGCCTGGACGACGAGGCGCGCGAGCTGCTGCTCGCGGTTGCGCGCCCGATCCGCCATTCGAAGGGCGAGCGCCTGCTGCGCTACGGCGATCCCTCGCGCGGCGCCTACGTCCTCGCGCGCGGTGCCGTCGAAGCCACCGTGCTCCTGCCCGGCGGCGAAAAGCTCACCGTCGCCACGCTCGGGGCCGGCGCCGTGTTCGGCGAGACGGCGCTCGTCGAGCGCGGCACGTGCACCGCCACCGTCACCGCCGCCGACAGCCTCGAAGGCTGGTTCATCTGGCGCGACGAGTTTCGCGCCCTGGTCGCGCAGCGCGCGGCGGCGGCGCTGCGCCTGCAGCACGCCCTGACGCAGGAAATCTCGAGGAAGTTGCGCGCGCTGAACGCCCGAGTCCTGGAAGTCCCCGCTCCCCAAGACCGGCTGAAATCGGGGTCAGAGCCCGATTCCGATCCGCTCGCGGCCGTGCAGCGCCTGGGGGAGGCGCCGTTCGACCTGTGGCCCTTCCTGCCGCACCTCGCGCTGTTCGAGGGCTTCGATCCGGGCGAGATCGCCGCGATCGTCTCGGTCTGTGCGCTGCTCGAGTTGCCGCGCGGTCACGCCGTGTTCCGGCTCGGCCACCCTTCCACCGCCTGCTTCATCGTGGCGCGCGGCGCGGTCGAGATCCGCGCCCGTCACGCCCTGCGGGAGCGCCGCATGGCGGTCCTCGGCCCCGGCCAGCTCCTCGGCTACATGAGCGCGCTCGAGCGCGGCACGCACGGCTCCGACGCGCTCGTGCGCGAGCCGGCGCTGCTCCTCGAGATCCCGCGCGCGGCGTTCGAGAAGCTGTACTTCGGCGCGGGCCCCGCCTCGACAAAGCTGCATCGCGTGATCCAGAGGAGCCTGCTTTATTCGCTCGGCCAGACCAACCGCCACCTCACGCGGCTCATCAGCCTGGCGCGGCTGCGCGGCGCGGCCGAGGAAGGCGACGAGCTCGAGAAAGCCTACGGCGGGCAGATCGTCAGTGGAGCTCCCGCAGCCTGACCGCGGGCCGGCCGGCTTCGATCGCGGCGTGGAGCATCGAGTACTCGGGGACTTCCACCCAGGCTGCGGTATCCCGCGTGAGCGGCTCCGAAGCGATAAGGATGGAGGTGGCGTTCTCCGAGCCGCCGGTCATCTTCCATTCGCCGTCGTGCAGCCCGTAGTCGCGCCCGGCGGTGTACCAGAGCGACAGGTAGCCGAGGTCCGACTCGTGCAGGCGCGCGGCGTCGTCGGTCGGGTAGCAGCCGTAGTCGAAGCAGTAGCGCACCGCGGCGAGCTGCGTGCCGTCGGCGATGAACAGGTTGAGCGAGGAGCTCGAGCTGATGCCGAGCTTGCCGCGCGCATCGCGCATGATCTCCAGGGTGCGCTCGAGCGCTGCCGCGAGCTCGTCGGCGCGGGGGGGGCGACGCGGGTCGGGAAGCTGCGAGACGAGCAGCGCGTAGACCCACTCGCTGTCGGTGGTGCCATGGATCTGGGAAAGGAACTCCGGCCCGATGGCCGGGGCGAGCAATGGCTTCATCTCGGCGAAGCGCGCGAGCTCGCCGTTGTGCGCGAGGGTGAGCGGCACGCCGGCGAAATGGAACGGGTGGCAGTTCTGCAGCGAGATGTCGACTCCCGTGTGGTAGGCGACGCCGCGCACGTGGGCGAGCAGGCAGCCGGCGCGGATCTTCTGGGCGAGGTTCTTGAGGTTGCGGTCGAACACCGGGAGGCTCTGCGAGTAATACGCGTAGGCGCGCTCGGGGTCGTGGCTCGCCGCATCCCAGGCGCGCAGGCCGAATCCCGCGAGGTTCAGCATGCCGAGCATCTTCGGCATGTAGGTCTGCCGCACCAGCGCGGAGTCGGGCTGGTAGAGGAAGTTGTCGAGCAGGACCGGCTCGCCGAGATAGAGCAGCGCGCGGCACATGGCGCCAGCTTAGCCGAGCGCCTTGCGCATCGCGAGCACCGCGCTGTCGGGGCTCGCGAGCACCGGGCACTTCACCACCCGGGCGACCGCGTCGCGCGCGCGGGCGGTGGAGAACTGCGCGAGCATCAGCGCGTCGCAATGACCCAGCTTCGGCGCGACCGCGGCGAGCAGCGCGTCGTGCTGCGCGCCGTCGCCGGCCCGGAGCGCGGTCAGCGCCTGGGGCACGCAGGCGCTCTCGAGCTCGACGTGCGGCGCCGCCGCCTCGAGCTCGCGCGCCATCGAGCTCACGCTGGCCGCAAACGTGGCGAGCAGGCCCAGGCGCGAGCCGTGGGCGAGCGCTTCGGCGAACATCGCCTCGTTCGGCTTGAGCACCGGCATGCGCACCCGCTGCCGGACCGCCTCGATCGCTTCGCCGAACGCGGAGCACGTGTATAGAATCCCCGAGGCGCCGGCACTGATGGCGTAGTTCGCGAGCGCCGAGATGCGCGCCGAGAGCTCCACCGTGAGCGCGCCGGCGCGGTCGCGATCGACGGAGAGCGCGTCGTCGAGCAGGTTGATGCGCTCGGCTTCCGGCCAGTGGCGCCGGAACGCGTCTTCCACCGGCTGCATCGCGAGGTGCACCGCGTGGATCAGCGCGATCCTCATGCGAAGGAGTATAGGTGAAGCTTCTGGTTCTTCCCGGCGACGGCATCGGCCCCGAGATCACCGCCGCGACGATGGCAGTGCTGCAAGCGGCCGAGCGCCGTTTCAGGCTGGATTTTTCCTTCGAGGAAAGGCAGATCGGGCTGGCAGCGCTCGCGACGCACGGCACGACGCTCCCCGACGGCATCCTGCAGCGCGCGCGCGAGGTGGACGGCGTGATCCTCGGCCCGCTCGACCAGCTGCGCTACCCGCCCGCGGACCAGGGGGGCGTGAACCCCTCGGCGCTGTTCAGGGTGAAGCTCGATCTGTACGCCAACGTGCGCCCGGCGCGCAGCCGCGCCGGCCTCGGCCGGCCGATGGACCTCGTCATCATGCGCGAGTGCACCGAGGGGTTCTATCCCGACCGCAACATGCACCAGGGGAGCGGCGAGTTCATGCCGGTCCCGGGAGTCGCGCTTTCGGTGCGCAAGATCACCGCGCACGCCTGCGAGCGCATCGCCCGGCGGGCGTTCGAGCTCTCCAGGACCCGAAAGCGGCTCGTGACCGCGGTCCACAAGGCGAACGTGTTCCGGGTCACCGACGGTCTTTACCTCGACACCGTGCGCGGCGTGGCGCGCGAGTTCCCGCAGGTGAAGCTCGAGGAGGAAATCGTCGATGCGATGGCGGCGAAGCTCGTGCGCCACCCCGAGCGCTACGACGTGGTGCTGGCGACGAATTTCTACGCCGACATCCTGTCGGACCTCGCTTGCGAGCTCTGCGGAAGCCTCGGGCTCGGCGGATCGATCATGGCGGGCGAGGCGCTGTGCGCGGCGCAGGCGCAGCACGGCTCGGCGCCCGACATCGCCGGCCAGGACCGGGCGAACCCGACCTCGCTCATCCTGTCGGCGGCGATGCTGCTCGAATGGCTGGGCGAAAAGCGCAAATCCGCAAACCTCGCCGCCGCGGGCAAGGCGATCGACGCCGCCGTGGACCGGGTTCTTTCCAGCAAGGAAACCAGGACGGCGGATCTCGGCGGCAGGCTCGGCACGCGCGCGTTCGGCGAGGCGGTCGCCGCGGCGCTATGAAGATCGTCGCGCACCTCCTCGACCATCCGCGCTGGCCGCTGCTGCTTTATCCGCAGGTATCCGCGGATCCGAAGCCGGAGTTCTTCGAGGAGCTCTTCACCCGCAACCGCTGGCCGGCGGCGTGGCGCAACGGCGTCTTCCCGTTCCACCATTTCCACAGCAACAGCCACGAAGTCCTCGGCGTCTACGAGGGCGAGGTCACGGTGCAGTTCGGCGGCGATGCCGGCGTGGCGCTCACCGCGGCGCCGGGGGACGTGATCATCCTGCCGGCGGGAACGCGGCACCGGAGGCTTTCATCGCGCGGCGCGCTCGGCATCGTGGGCGCCTATCCCGCGGGCAGCGACCCGGACACCTGCCGCGGCTCCCCGGGGGAAGTCGAGCGCGTGCCGCTGCCGGCGTGCGACCCGGTCCACGGGCCCGGCGGGCCGCTGTTTACCTACTGGCTTCCTCGAGGCGGTCGGTAGCCGGCGGCGGGGTTCGCGCGAGCGCGGAGATCTCGGCGCGCAGCCGCGCCGTCAGGTCGATCTTCACCGAGTCGAGCGAGGCGCGCAGCTGCTCCACGCTGCGCGCGCCGATGATCGGCGCCGTGACCGCGGGATGGGAGCCGACCCATGCCACCGCCGCGCTCATCGGGTTCAGATCCCTTTCGCGGCAGAAGCGGGCAAACCCGGCCGCCGTCTCCCGCGCCCACTCCTCGCCATAGCGCACCTGGTACATCTTGTTGGTGGTCAATCGGCCGCTCTGGTTCTCGGCATACTTGCCCGAGAGCAACCCGCCGGCGGCGGGGCTGTAGGGGAAGGCCGAAAGCCCGTTCGCGGCCGCCATCGGCAGGAGCTCGACCTCGGCCTGGCGCTTCACCAGGTTGTACATCGGCTGGATCGCCTGCAGCCGCGCCCAGCCGGCGCGCTCCTGGACGCCGAGCGCGGCCTGCGTCTGCCAGGCGGCGAAGTTGCTGACCGCGGGATAGAGCACCTTGCCGGCGCGCACCAGGTCTTCCAGCGCGCGCATCTGCTCTTCGAGCGGCGTGAGCGCGTCGAAATGGTGCAGGAACAGGAGCTCCACGCGGTCGGTGCGCAGGCGCTTCAAGCTCGCTTCGAGCGCGCGGGTGACGTGGCGGCGGGAAGATCCGCGCGCGTTGACGTCGGCGCCGGTGGGATTGAAGCACTTGGTGGCGATGACCAGGCTGTCGCGCTCGCCGCGCATGAGGCTGCCGAGGATCTCCTCGGAGCGGCCCTGGTTGTACTGGTCGGCGGTGTCGAAGAAGTTGATTCCCGCGTCGCGGCAGGCGCGGTACATCTCGGCCGAAGCGCGCTCGTCGGCGTCGCCGCCGAAGGACATCGTGCCGAAGCACAGCTGCGAGACCTGGACCCCGGTGCGCCCGAGCACCCGATAGTTCATCGGGGAAAGTCTACCTTGACCGCAGTCAAGAATGCCGCTGGCGCCGCTGACCGATAATAGGGCCACGGCATGAAGACCAGGGTCCGTCCGATTCCCAAGGGTCGCGCGGTCGATCCGAAGGCGGTGCAGGAGGTGCAGGCCCTGCTCGGCGATGCGCCGCGCCGCCGCGACCTGCTGATCGAGCACCTGCACCGGATCAACGACCGCTATGGCTGCCTGAGCGCCGCGCACCTCGCCGCGCTCGCGCAGGAAATGGCGCTTGCGGCTGCCGAGGTCTATGAAGTGGCGACGTTTTACCACCACTTCGAAGTGGTGAAGGAGGGCGCGCGCGCGCCCGCCGCGCTGACCGTGCGGGTGTGCGACTCGATCGCGTGCGAGCTGGCGGGCGCGCAGGAGCTCCTGAAGAAGCTCTCCTTCGGGAGCGAAGTCCGGGTGGTGCCGGTGCCGTGCGTCGGCCGCTGCGAAGCCGCGCCCTGCGTCGTCGTGCACCAGAACCCGGTCGGAAACGCGACCTTGGATTCGGTGAAACGCGCCGTCGAGCGCAAGGAATTTTCCTGTCCCGAAGGCGGGACCATCGACTACGCGCAGTACCGGAAGGCCGGCGGCTACCGGCTGATCGCCGATTGCCTGTCCGGCAGGCGCACGCGCGAGGAGATCACCAAGATCATGGAGGACTCCGGCCTGCGCGGGCTCGGCGGCGCGGGATTTCCGGCGGGGCGCAAGTGGCGCCTGGTCGCGGCGGAGCCGGAGCCGCGCTTCATGGCGCTCAACATCGACGAGGGCGAGCCCGGCACGTTCAAGGACCGCTGGTACCTGGAGCGCGATCCGCACCGCTTCCTCGAAGGCATGCTGGTCGCCGCCTGGTGCGCCGGCGTGGGCGAGATCTGGATCTACCTTCGCGACGAATATGCGGGCTGCCGGGCGATTCTCGAGAGGGAATTGAAGAAACTTCAATCCGCGAAGCCTTGCGCGCTGCCTCCCATTCACCTGCGCAGGGGCGCGGGGGCGTACATCTGCGGCGAGGAATCGGCGATGATCGAGTCGATCGAGGGCAAGCGCGGCATGCCGCGCCTGCGGCCGCCCTACGTCGCGCAGGTGGGTCTCTTCGGCCGGCCGACGCTCGAGCACAACATGGAGACGGTGCACTGGGTGCGCGAGATCGTCGAGAAGGGCGCGCAGTGGTTCGCCGCCCAGGGGCGCAACGGCCGCAAGGGCCTGCGCTCGTTCTCGGTGTCCGGCCGGGTGAAGAAGCCCGGGGTCCACCTTGCGCCCGCCGGGATTACGCTTCTTCAATTGGTCAATGAATACTGCGGCGGCATGCTGGACGGGCACGAGCTTTACGCTTACCTGCCCGGCGGCGCCTCCGGAGGCATCCTGCCCGCTTCGAAGGCCGACCTCCCGCTCGACTTCGATACGCTGCAACCGCACGGCTGCTTCATCGGCTCGGCAGCTATTGTCGTCTTGTCCGACAAAGATAAAGCGAGTAAAGCTGCCGTGAACCTGATGAAGTTCTTCCACGACGAGTCGTGCGGCAAGTGCACGCCGTGCCGCGTCGGGACCGGCAAGGCGGTCGCGCTGATGGAACAGGCGAAATGGAACCAGCCGCTGCTGAACGAGCTCTCACAGGCCATGATGGACGCTTCGATCTGCGGCCTGGGCCAAGCCGCGCCGAATCCCGCACTCTGCGTCATGAAATACTTTCCGCAAGAGGTGCAGTGATGGAACGAGTCAAGGACAGCCAGCTCGCGATGATGCCGATCGAGTTCAAGCTGAACGGC
>DATIGR010000216.1:0-8086 GCA_035454645.1 Burkholderiales bacterium | reverse complement strand
CGGGCGAGCTGGTCGCTGTAGTAGCGCACGATGATGTCGGCGCCCGAGCCGGGCGCGAAGTTGCAGATCGAGCGGATTTCGCGCGCGGGATAGTCCTGGGACTGGACCGCGCCGGCGGCGAGCGCCGCGCAGATTGCGAGTACGAGCTTCGGCATGTCGACTCCTCCTGGCGGCTAGTCTAGCGAAGACTGCCCCGATCCGGGGTCAGGGCCGCGATGCGCTCGCGGGGACGGGGAAGCTGAAGGGGAACTGGGCCGCGACCTGCGCGGCGCGCTCGCCGATCCATGCGGCCGAGCGGCGCGAGAGCAGCCAGCCGAGCGCCGGCTCCTGGCCCGCCGCCTCGGCCTTGGCGCGCTCGACGCGGTCGCCGAACAGGTTCCAGTCGAGGATGCGGCTCTCGCTGCACGGGAACTCGCTCGCCAGGCGGCGCACTTCCAGGCGCCCGCGCGCCTCGCGCACGTGCAGCAGCGTCTCGATCGGGGCGGTGACCCCGGAGAGCACCGGCACGCGCGCCGCCGGCGGCTCGTCGGGCAGGTCGCTGTCGGTGCCGGGCCGCACGCGCTCGCGGCAGGCGAGCTCGCTCTCGTTGCTGTTGTCGATGACGATGGCGTACATCTGGCCCTTGCGCGGCGCGAGCCGGCGCACGACGTCGGCGAGCGTGGCGACGCCCGAGTTCTCGAAGTAGCCGCCGTCGACCACGCGGTCCCAGAGCATCAGGCGCTCGCGCGCGCAGCTGCCGTCGCCGGCGGCGCCCGGGCGCTCGCAGCCGAGCACGGTCGCCGCCGGGCTCACGTAGGTGAAGCGCGCCGAGTTGAGCACCGCCTCGCGCAGCGTGAGGCCGCTCGTCTTGAGGTCGAGCCGGCGCAGCTCGAGGCCGCTTTTCTTGAGCAGCGTCTTGCGCACCGGGCGGAAGAGGTCAATGCTGTCGGGCACGAACACCGAAACGTTGGTCGCGATGACGCGCTGCCCGGACTCGACCGCGGTGGCGTTGAGGAACACCGCCGGGCTCGAGCCCGGCGCGAGGGCTTCGAGGAACGGCAGGTCGAAGCGTCCCTTGGCTTGCGGGAAGACGTCGTCCCACGCCGCGCTCCACGCCCGGGCGAGGGTCGAGCCGCGGTCCTCGTCGAGGTACTCGAACGGCACGAAGCGCTGCGCCATCTCGGCGAACAGCAGCGACCCCGCCACCGGCGCGAGGAAGTCGCGCCCGAGCAGGCGCGCGATCTCGCCGGCGCGGCCGTGCTTGCAGCGCTCGGCGGGCGGCTTCGCCTGCCACACCTGGCGCTGCGCGAGATAGGCGGCGATGCCGAGCGCGCCGCCGGAGACCCCGGAATAGGCGTACGCGTGCCGCCCGAACTCGCCGCAGGTGCGGTCGTCGGCGGTGGCGAGGATGGTCGCGGTCCAGTACGCGGCGCGCAGCCCGCCGCCGGCCGCGGCGACCACGAACACCGGGCTCGCCTGCGGGTCGGGAAGCTCGCGCGCGCGCCACTGGTCGAAGTGCTCGGCGAGCCGCGGCCGCTCCGGCGGCTCGAGCGCGAACCGGGTGCCGCGCAGCCCGTGCTCGGGCTCGTTGCCGAACACGAACCCCCAGACGAGCGGCACCAGGGCGAGCGAGGGCCAGGTCGCGTACTTCGGCAGGAACACCCACACGATCCCGAAGAAAGCGAGGATCGCGAGCGCGAGAAACAGGATCCCCAGCGTCCCGACGCGCATGCCGAAGCCGATCGGCGACAGCGTGAGCGCGATCACCAGCGCGAGCTGCAGCGCGAGCGCGATGCCCAGGGCGGCGAAGGTCTGCGCGCCGACCTCGAAGTCCGGCACCGACGCGGCCTGCTCGATGCCCAGGAGCTCGCGCCGGCGCTCGGTGAACCACAGGCCGAAGCCGGCGAGCGCCAGCGCGAGGTGCGGCAGGGGCGACCCCGGGTGGTTGCCCGCGGTCTTGTAGACCACCCACAGCCAGAGCGCGAACGCGGCCGCCATCGCCCAGTGCGCGATCGCCCCGCGGCGCCGGAAGACGAGCGGCACGAGCGTGAGCGCGACGCAGCCGATGAGCAGCCAGTCCTCGAGATGCAGGGCTTTCGGCTCGGCGCGCATCGGCTGCGGCACCGTCGACCACGAGTACGACGCGAGCGCCGCCGCGGCGAGCGCGACGAGCAGCACGCTCCAGCGGTACACCGGCCGCTCCCGCAGCGGCGCGCGCAGGCGGGCGAGGCGGTCGCAGAGCCAGGCGGCGGCCCACGTCACCGGCACCACGCCGGCGGCGAGCGGCGCGATCCAGTTCGGGTGCGGGTTCTCGGTCAGGAAAATCGAGCTGCTGCAGGCGGTGAGGGCGAGGCCGGCGAACGCCGCGAGGCGCGGCGACTCGCCGTTCAGCCACCCGGTGCAGGCTTTCGCCGCCGGGTGCGGCTCGGCGTCGCCCGGGAAGTCGGTGCTCGACAGCACCCGCATCGTGTACCAGATCGACGCCGCCCACGCCGCGAGCACCGCGAGGAACAGCAGCTCCTGCTCCAGGTTGGCGAGGATCTCGCGCGTCTGCTCGACCGCGGCGATGAACACCACGCCGGCGACGAGGGCGAGCAGCGGGTAGACGTTGAGCCAGGCGTGGCGCAGGACCTGCACCAGGCACCAGAGCATCCTCTGCGGGAGCGAGAACCTCGCGGGCGCCGGCGCCGCCACCGCGGCGGCGGCCGCGCGCTGCTCGAGCTTCGCGTTGCGCAGCGACTCGACCTGCCGGAACTCCATTGCGCCGCGATCATAGGCGCGCGCGCGGCATGAAGTCGAGGTGAATAGTGCACTACACTCGCCGCATGCCCGCGGCGATCTCCAAGGCGGATCTATTCGCGCGCCTGGCCGAGGGCCACGCCGCCGCGGTCAGCGTCGTCACGCCCAACCGGCGCCTCTCGCAGGCGCTGATGGCGCAGTTCGACGACTTTCAGGCCCGGAAAAACCTGACGGCCTGGGAGGCGCCCGACATCCTTCCGTTCGGCGCGTTCGTCGCGCGGCTGTGGGAAGACGCGCTCTACTCCGAGCTCGGCGAGACCCTGCCGCTGCTGCTCACCGAGGCGCAGGAGCAGCACCTGTGGCAGGAAGTCCTCGGGGAATTCGATTTCCTCCTGAAGGAGGGCGCGGCGCGGCGCTGCCGCGAAGCGTGGGGCCTCATGCACCAGTGGCGCATCGGCGCCGGCGCGGGCAGCGAAGATGCCTTGGCCTTTTCACGCTGGACGTCCGCCTACAAGGCGAAGACCGCGTCCGACGTCGACTCCGCGCGGCTCCCCGATCTCATGGCGGGGCTGCTCGAGCGGCTGAAGAAGCCGAAGCTCGTGGTCGCCTACGCCTTCGACCTGATGCCGCCGCAAACGCGGGAATTTCTAGAGAAATTCGACTATCGGGAATCGAGAGCAGATTTCGTCGAGGCCGCCCCGCAGCGCACCTCGTTTCCCTCGGCGAGGCAGGAGATCGAGGCCGTCGCGAAGTGGGCGAGGGCGCGGCTGGAGGAAGGCACGGCGCGCATCGGGGTCGTCGTCCCCGATCTGGGCCAGCGCCGGTCCGAGGTCGTGCGCGTCTTCTCGCGCGTGATGCAGCCGGGCTGCAACCTGCCCGGCTCGGCCAGGACGCCGATGCCTTTCAACGTTTCTCTCGGCAAGTCCTTGATTCTTTTTCCGCTGGTCGACGCTGCTCTCACGCTCCTCGAGTGGGCCCACCAGCCGATCGAGTTCGCGCGCGCGAGCCACCTCGTGCGCTCGCCCTTCCTCGGCGGTGCCGACACCGAGATGGCGCGCCGCGCGACGCTCGATGCGCGCATCCGCAAGGACGCCGACAGCAGCATTTCCTTGGGAAAGTTCATTGGCCTCTCCGAGCCGTGCCCCGTCCTGCGGAGACGCTTCGAAACGGTGTTCGAGGTCGCGAAGACCCGGCCCGAGTCGCCGGCGGAATGGGCGCGGCACTTCTCGGCGCTGCTCGAGGCCGCGGGCTTCCCCGGCGAGCGCGCGCTCGACTCCGAAGAGTTCCAGACCCGCGCCAAGTGGCACGAGGCCCTTTCGGAATTATCCAAATTGGAACGGATCTCCGAGCGTTTCAGCTTCGCCCGCGCGCTCTCCTTCCTCAGGCGCCACTGCGCCGACACGCTGTTCCAGCCCGAGTCTCCCGACGCGCCGATCCAGATCCTCGGCTTCCTCGAGTCGGCGGGCCAGCGCTTCGACTGCCTGTGGGTCGCGGGCCTGACCGACGAGCAGTGGCCGCTCCCCGCGCGCCCCAACCCTTTCCTCCCGATCGCGGCGCAAAGGAAGGCCGGCATCCCGCAGGCGAGCGCCGAAGCCTCGGCCGCCTTCGACCGGCGCATCACCGATGAGTGGAAGCGCTCGGCGGCCGAGGTCGTTTTCAGCCATCCGTCGAAGGAGGAAGACCGCGACCTCGCGCCGAGCCCCCTGATCCTCGACGTCGAGGAGAAGCCGGTCGCGGTTCCGGACTACCCGCGGTACCGGGACTTGCTCTTCGCTTCGAGAAAGCTGGAGTCTTTTGAAGATTCGAAAGCGCCCCCGGTTCCTCCCGGCAAGGTGCGCGGCGGCACGCGCGTGCTCGCCGACCAGGCCGCGTGCCCGTTCCGCGCCTTCGCCCGGTGGCGGCTCGGCGCCGAGGAGCTCGAGGAGCCCGCCGCCGGCCCCGACGCGCGCGACCGCGGCAAGCTGCTGCACGCCCTCATGAGGGAAATCTGGATTCGCCTGAAAAATTCCTCTTCCCTGAAAAAGAACCTTTCCGCGGTGATCACCCAGGCCGCCGCCGAGGCGGTGAAGGAGGCGAAGCTCGAAGGCCGCTTCGCCGAGCTCGAGCGCGAGCGCCTGGCGAAGCTTGCCGGAGAATGGCTCGAGGTCGAGTCGCGCCGCGCTCCGTTCGAGGTTCTTTTCACGGAACAACAGCGCGATCTCGAGCTTGCGGGCCTGCAGCTCCAGTCGCGCATCGACCGCATGGATCGATTGAAGGACGGCGGCCACGTCCTCATCGACTACAAGTCGAGCCGCTTCCTGTCGCCCCGGCAGTGGGAGGGGCCGCGCCCCGACGACCCGCAGCTCCCGCTCTACGCCGTGACCGCACCGGAGGAGCTCGCCGCGGTCGTGTTCGGAAAGCTGCGCGCGGGCGAGATGCGCTTCACGGGTTTCTCGAGGCAACCCGACCTCATTCCCCAGGTCGGCGTCCCCGCGAAACCCTGGCCGGCCCTGCTTGCCGCCTGGAAGAAGGACGCCGAAGCCCTCGGCGCCGGCTTCGCCTCGGGCGACGCGCGCGTCGATCCCAAAGAGGGGCTGGACACGTGCCGCAACTGCGGGCTGCACACCTTATGCCGCGTCTACGAGAAGCTCCAGCCCTAGGCCGCGCCGCGCGGCGGCGGCAGCCCGTGCGCGAGCATGCCCTCGATCGCCGAGAGCACGTCGGCGAAGTGCGGCCGCGCGTGCGGCTGCGTCTGCGCCCACAGCGCGTAGAGCGTGCCGTCCTCGGGCTTCACCGCGACGATGCCGGGCTCGGTGCGCAGCCGGCCGCTCTCCTCGGTGAGGAAGAGCCCCGCCTTGCGCGCGTCCTCCGGGTCGACGCCGTAGCCCACGCGCAGCGCCTCGAGCTTCCACTCGCGCTTTGCGCGCTCCGCGTCCTCGCGCCCGTCGCACGAGAGCGCGATCACGCCCACGCCGTGCTCGGCGAAGCGCGGCGCGATGCGCGCGAGCTGGCCGAGCCAGCGCCGGCAGATCGGGCAGTGCCGCCCGCAGTAGAAGACGAGCAGCGCGAGCTTCGCCGGGTGCTCCTCCGCCAGGCGCCACTCCCCGCCGCCCGCGAGCCGCGCGTCGAGCGCCGGCATAGTGTCGTCGGGCAGCGTTCTCATCCTGGGACATGTTACTACCGCTTGAGATTGCAAATTGCGCTCTCAAGCTCGAAAGCCATTGATTCGTCGAGGCGTAACTCATCGCAATTTGCGATGAGTCCGAGCCTGGGAGATGGATTACGCCGCGACCTCGACGTACTCCACGCGGCTGCTCGGCTCGGGGATGGGCAAGCCATCGGCGCGCAGCCCTTCGAGATGGAACTCGATGGCTTCCTGGATCCCGCGCCCGGTTTCCTCAATGGTGGCACCGGTCGCCACGCAGCCGGGGAGGTCCGGGACATAGGCGCCGTAATTCCCTTCGCCTTTCTCGATGACAACCGCGTACCGTTTGAGCATAGCTATCTCTTTCCCGGCACTGTAACGCGCCCCGGCTTGCTGGCGCGCTTGAACTGCCGATGGCTGCCGCGCGTGGCGACCAAGAACCATCCATCGCGCCGAAGAATCCTTAGGATTTCCGAAACCTTCACGCCGTCCTCCGTCACTGGAGAACGAGCGACGGTTACGGGAGTTGACGCAGACCGACATCGGGAGACCCCCGTTTCGACGCCTGCGCGGGACTACCGTGGTATTCGCGATGGCTAAGTCAACACCCATCGCTGACGCCCAAGCCCGCGAGGCCGCCCTCGACCCGCGGCGCTCGTTCATCGTCCAGGCGCCCGCCGGCTCGGGCAAGACCGACCTGCTGGTGCGCCGCTTCTCGAAGCTCCTGTCCGTCGTCGAGAAGCCCGAAGAGATCGTCGCCATCACCTTCACCATCAAGGCCGCCGCCGAGATGCGAAAGAGAATTCTTTCGGAGGCGAAGCGGCCCGACCTCGCTCACCGCCTGCGCATCCAGACCATCGACGCCTTCTGCGCCTCGCTCACGCGCCAGATGCCGGTCGTGTCCGGCTTCGGCGCCCAGCCCGGCATCGTCGAGGAGGCCGACGAGCACTACCGCGAAGCGGCCCGAAGAGCGATCGGGGAGCTCTCGCCCGCGGCGTGCCGGCTGCTCCTGCACCTCGACAACAACGTCGCCACCGCGACCTCGATGATCGCCTCGATGCTCGCGAAGCGCGACCAATGGCTGCGCAAAACCGGTCTTGCCCCCACTAGAAGCGAGCTGGAGGCCAACCTGCGCAGCGAGCGCGAGCGGATCCTCGCGCGCGCCCGCGAGCACCACCCGAAGGCATCGATCGCTTTCGCCGAATCAGCCTTGACCAGGAACTACACGTGGCGCGTGCGCGGCAACCCCGTCCCGCCCACGCAGCGGACCGAGTCGCTGCGCCAGGCGCTCGAGGCGCTGCTGCGGATGCCTGCCGAAAAATATGAAGACTCGCAGTGGGAGACGCTGGGCGCGATCCTCGAGCTCCTGCCGAAAGCCGCCGGCTGGCTGAAGGTCGTGTTCGCCGAGCGCGGCGAGACCGACTTCACCGAGGTCGCGCAGGGCGCGGTGCGCGCCCTCGGCACGCCCGACAACCCGACCGACCTCCTGCTCGCGCTCGACACGCGGATCAAGCACATCCTGGTCGACGAGTTCCAGGACACCTCCTATTCCCAATACGAGCTGCTGGAACGACTGACCTCCGGCTGGGAGCCGGACGACGGCCGCACCCTCTTCCTCGTCGGCGACCCGATGCAGTCCATCTACCGCTTCCGCGAAGCGAAAGTCGCGCTCTTCCTCCAGGCCTGGGAGCAGGGCCTCGGCACGGTCAAGCTCGAGCGCCTCACCCTCACCACCAACTTCCGCTCGCAATCCGGCCTGGTCGACTGGTACAACGCCGCTTTCCCGCACATCCTGCCGGGCGAGCCCGACCACGCCACGGGCGCGGTTCCCTATTCGCCCGCCACGCCTCATGACGATCCGCTTCCCGACTCCGCCGTCACCTGGCACCACGCTTCTTCTCGAAAAAATGAATCCGAAAAGATCGTAGAGCTGGTCCGCCGCGCCGAAGGCACGAAGGCGCTCCTCGTGCGCAACCGCCTCGCGCTCGCCGAGATCGTCCCCGCGCTGAAAGCCGCCGGCATCCGCTACCGCGCGATCGAGATCGAGCACCTCGGCGAGAAGCAGGTCGTGCAGGACCTCTACGCGCTCACCCGCGCGCTCCTGCACCCCGCCGACCGCATCGCCTGGCTCTCCCTCCTGCGCGCTCCGTGGTTGGCTCTTCCATTAAAAGAATTGCACCAGATTGCCTCGCCGGACCGCTTCAAGACCGTCTGGGAGCTCATCAAGGACGACCTCTTCCTCGC
>DATIGR010000215.1:0-18507 GCA_035454645.1 Burkholderiales bacterium | reverse complement strand
ATTGGAAAAGGGGTCAGGAACCTTTTTGCAGGGAGCTACGCGCAGCTGCGCGAAAAAGGTTCCTGACCCCTTTTCCAATAAAAGGGTCCTGACCCCTTTTTCCTCTCGTGTCTTAGGTGTCTTCGGTGCGCGGCGGGCGCCAGGTGTACGGCACCGGGCCGGGGGAGCGCAGCACGCGCAGCATGCGCAGCGCGCCTTCCTTGCGGCCTTCGCCGCTGCGGTAGTAGCCCGGCACGAGCACCGTCTCGTAGAAGCCCATCGCGCGGTAGAAGCGGCGCGCCGCGTCGTTGCCCGCGCGCAGCTCGAGATGGATGCTCGCCATGCCGGCGACGCGCGCCGATTCGAGCAGCCAGTCGAGCATGCGCTGGCCGATGCCGAGGCGCCGGTGCGACGGGCGCACCGCGAGCAGCACGAGGTGCGCGCGCTCGTCGCCGAACTCCATGATGGCGAACCCGGCGACCGCGCTGCGGCCCGGCGAGCCGCCCTTGGCGCCTTCGCACGCCACCACCGCGAGCGTCTCGCGGTCGCGCATCGCGCGCAGCACGCGCGCCGCGTCGTACTTCCAGCCCAGGCCCGACTCGATGAAGTCGCGCGACATCGTGGCGATCGCCTGCGCGTCGCGCGGCTCGGCGGGCCGGATGGTAATGGCGCGGGGCGTCATGGCCATGGGGCCATTGTGCCATGAGAAAATGGCGGCTGTCCTCTGTGAAAATGCGAAAAAAGCCAAATCTCATCGTCATCCTGGTGGATGACCTGCGCTTCGACGAGACCGACGCGTCGGGACATCCCTACATGAAGACGCCGCACATCGACCGGCTGGCGCACGAAGGCGCGCGCTTCGCCAACGCCTTCCACACCACGCCGCTGTGCTCGCCGAACCGCGCCTGCATCGTCACCGGGCAGTACGCCTCGCGCCACGGCATCATCGACAACGTCGGGCGCGAGGCGATGAGCCACCGCCTCGCCAACTATCATCTCGAGCTGCAGCGCCTGGGCTACGAGACCGCGCACATCGGCAAGTGGCACATGGGCAACGACGCGGCGCCGCGCCCGGGCTACGACACCTGGATCAGCTTCCGCGGCCAGGGAAAGATCACCGACCCCGTGTTCTGGGAGAACGGCGGGGAGAAGCAGCTGCGCGGCTACGTCACCGACCTCCTGAGCGAGCGTGCCGCGCAGTTCGTCGCGCGACGGCGCGACAGGCCCTTCGCGCTGTTCCTCGCGCACAAGGCCGTGCACCCGGACGTGCAGCAGAAGCAGGACGGCACCATCGACCTCGCCACGATGCAGGGCTACGTGCTGCCCGCACGCCACGAGAACCTCTACCGCGGTGCAACCTATCCGCCGCGGCCCAACGTGAGGCCGATCGAGAGGGTGCTCGAGGACAAGCCCGCCTGGCGCGAAGTGTTCGAGCTGCGCGGCCGGCCCGAGAGCCGGCCGTTCCTCGAGGGGCTGCAGAGCGGCACGCAGGAGGAGATCCGCCGGCGCGCGGCCATGATGGCCTCGGTGGACGAGGGGGTCGGGCTGCTCCTCGGGGAGCTCGAGACCGCGGGCATCCTCGACGACACGCTGATCGTGTTCCTGGGCGACAACGGCTTTTTCTTCGGCGAGCACGGCCTGGGGGCCGAGCGGCGCTTCGCCTACGAGGAGGGAATCCGCACCGCGTTCTTCGTGCGCTACCCGAGGCTCGTCGCGCCCGGCAGCGTGATCGAGCCGATGGTGCTCGCGCTCGACATCGCGCCGACCCTGATCGAGCTTGCCGGCGGCCGGCCGGGGCCGCACATCCAGGGCCGCTCCTTCGTGCCGCTGTTTCGCCGCGGTGCGGCGAAGTGGCGCAAATCCTTCCTCGTCGAGTATTACAACGAATCGGCGTGGCCCTGGATCGTGGGCATGAGCTACAAGGCCGTGCGCACCGAGCGCGCGAAGCTCATCCACTGGGTGCACAAGCAGGGCGTGGACGAACTTTACGATCTGCAGCGCGATCCCTATGAAATCCGCAACATCATTCGCCAACCCACCTACGGTAAAGTGCGCGCGCGGCTGTACCGCGAGCTGAAGAAGCTGGTCGCGGAGGCCGTAGGGCTGTAGGCGTGGAACGACCACCGGGGGGTGGCATGAAGAACGATAACGCGGCAAACCTTTCCAGCGATCGCGCTTTGGATCTCTCGGACGAGATCAAGTCGCGCTCGCACGCTGGCGCGGCCGACAAGCTCGCCGGGCTCAGCGGCGACGTGATCGCCCGGGAGCTCATCCACCTCAGCCCGGGGTTCGCCCAGGACGTCCTCGGCGAGCTGCCCACCGACGCGCGCGAGCGCGCGATCTCGGCGGCGCCGCCCGACGTTGCGCGCCAGTGGCAGCGCAACGCGATGTACGACGCCGGCACCGTCGGCCGCATGATGGAGCCGGTGGTCGCCGCCTTCCCGCCCGAGAGCCACGTCGGCGAGGTGATCGAGGAGCTGCGCGAGCTCGTGTCACGCGCGCTGATCACCTATGTCTATGTCGTCGACAGCGACGACCACCTGCTCGGCATCGTGACGATGCGCGATCTGCTGTTCAGCACGCGCGGGCGCACGCTCGACGAGGTCATGCTGCGCGGCGCGTTCGCGCTGCACGGCGCGATGCAACTGCACGACGCGATGCGGCTGGTGCTCGACCGGCACTACCCGGTCTACCCGGTGGTCGACGCCGAGCGCCGCCTGATCGGCCTGGTCCGCGGCCAGTCCATGTTCGAGGCGCAGGCGTACGAGATCTCGCTGCAGGCGGGCACCATGGTCGGCCTGGAGAAGGAGGAGCGCCTCGCCACGCACTGGGTGCAGAGCCTCAAGCTGCGCCACCCCTGGCTGCAGCTGAACCTCCTCACCGCCTTCCTCGCGGCGGCGGTCGTCGGCCTGTTCCAGGACACCATCGACCGGCTGGTGATCCTCGCGCTGTTCCTGCCGGTGCTCGCCGGCCAGTCCGGAAACACCGGCTGCCAGGCGCTCGCGGTCACGCTGCGCGGCATGACGCTCGGCGAGCTCAAGCCCGGCAACGAGCGCCCGCTGATGGCGAAGGAAACCTGGGTCGGCTGCCTGAACGGCATCGGCGTCGGCGTCGCCGCCGCGCTCGGCATGTACATCACCGCGTCGAGCCAGAATCAGGGCGAGCCGTGGACGCTCGCGCTCGTCGTGTTCCTCGCCATGATCGCCTCGTGCATGGCGAGCGGCGTCTCGGGCGCGCTCATCCCGCTCACCCTCAAGCGCTTCGGCTTCGACCCGGCCACCGCTTCGAGCATCTTCCTCACCACCGCGACCGACGTGGTGAGCATGGGACTGCTCCTCGGGCTCGCCACCATCCTGGTCTGAAAAAGGGGTCAGGACCCTTTTATTGGAAAAGGGGTCAGGAACCTTTTTGCAGGGAGCTACGCGCAGCTGCGCGAAAAAGGTTCCTGACCCCTTTTCCAATAAAAGGGTCCTGACCCCTTTTACAGGGTGAGGACGATCTTGCCGATGTGCTGCGAGCTTTCGATGAGGCGATGCGCCTCGGCCGCCTGCTCGAGCGGGAAGGTCCGGTAGATCTCGGGCTTGATGCGGCCGGCCTCGATCAGCGGCCAGATCTTCTCGCGCAGGCTGCGCGCGATCGCGCCCTTGAACTCGACCGGGCGCGGCCGCAGAGTCGAGCCGGTGAGGGTGAGGCGCCGGCGCATCACGGTGTCGATGTTGAGCTCGGTCTTCGGGCCGCGCAGGTAGGCGATGAAGACCAGTCGTCCTTCCTCGGCGAGGCACTTGAGCTCGCGCGGCACGTAATCGCCGCCCACCATGTCGAGGATGACGTCGGCGCCTTTGTTGGCGGTCGCGGACAGCACTTCGGCTGCCCAGTCCTTGGTTTTGTAATTAAAGGCCTTGTCGGCGCCGAGGCGCAGACACGCGGCGCACTTCTCGTCCGAGCCGGCGGTGGCGAGCACGCGGTTGCCCATCGCCGCGGCCATCTGGATCGCGCTGACGCCGATCCCGGAGGTCCCGCCCTGCACGAGAAGCGTCTCGCCCGGCGCGAGCCGGCCGCGGTCGTAGACGTTGGACCAGACGGTGAAGAAGGTCTCCGGCAGCGACGCCGCCTGCACCGGCGTCAGGCCCTTCGGGACCGCAAGCGCCTGCACTTCGGGTGCGACGCAGTACTCGGCATAGCCGCCGCCGTGGACCAACGCGCATACCAGGTCTCCGGGTTTGAAATGCTTTACTGAACTGCCAACCTTTACGACCTCTCCCGCAACCTCCAGTCCCGGCAGATCGGAGGCGTCGGGCGGCACGGGGTAGTGGCCGGTGCGCTGCAATACGTCGGGCCGGTTCACCCCGGCAGCCGCGACCTTGACCAGAATCTCGTGGTCGCGGGGCACGGGAACCGGGCGCTCGGCGGGCTTGAGAACCTCGGGCCCGCCCGGCTGGGTGATCTCGACTGCGCGCATTGGCGTGCGATACTAATACGAAGAGGAGGAGGAACCGATGAAGATTTCCAGGCTTGCACTGGCCGCGGCGCTCGCTGCGGCAGTTCCGGCGTTCGCGGACTTCAACGACAACAAGCCGATCAACGCCACCGTCACCGGCGCGACGCCGAGCGGCTACCCGCGCACCATGGTCGAGGGCCTGAATGCGCTGGTGCGCGACACCTATCCCGGCTCGGCGGTTTCGTTCAAG
This sequence comes from Burkholderiales bacterium, assembly GCA_035454645.1. Taxonomy (GTDB): domain Bacteria; phylum Pseudomonadota; class Gammaproteobacteria; order Burkholderiales; family SG8-39; genus SCGC-AG-212-J23. The sequence goes on along the minus strand of DATIGR010000215.1, from coordinate 13,840 downwards.
CCCAATTCGCCCGGCGGCGGCGTGCTCGCCATCTCCGAGGGCCAGGCCGACTTCACCGCGACGGCGACCGGGACCGAGATCAAGCTCGCGAACGAGGGCAAGTTCCCGTTCAAGGCCCCGCTCAAAGGCAATTTCTTCCTCGCGGTGCAGCTCTACGACAACCAGTTCGTCCACTTCCTGATGACCAAGGAGTGGGCCGACGCGAACGGCATCAAGTCCTGGGACGACATCGCGGCGAAGAAGCCGAGGATGCGCCTCGCCATCAACCGGCCCGACAACCCGCAGGTGTCGATCGGCGGGCCCTACGCCGTGATGGAGGCGCATGGCTTCACCATCCAGGACATCGAGAAATGGGGCGGCAGCTACGTGCTCGGCAACAGCGCGATCGGCCTGGCCGCGATCACCGACGGCAAGGCGGACGTGTTCATGAACGCGCGCAACCTCGGCGATTCCCTCGTCAAGGACATCGCCGGCAAGCGGGATCTCATGTGGATCGACGGCGACCCGGCCAAGGTCGCGAAGGGCGCGGCGGTGTTCGACAACAAGATGGACATGGTGCCGAAGGGCACCTATCCGTTCATGGAAAAGGACTACCCCACGGTGCGCATGTCGGTGTTCCTGCTCGCCGGCAAGCACGTGTCGGACGAGACCGTGTACAAATACGTGAAGGCGCTGGCCGAGAACGAGGCGCGCGTGCAGGCGATCGGCGGCTCGCTCAAGACCGCGTTCGCCGCCGCCAAGATGCCGACCAACCCGGCGAACCTCCCCTACCACCCCGGCGCCCTGCGCTACTACAAGGAAAAGGGGATGGTGAAGTAGTTTGCGGTATCTGAACTGGGAGGGGGCGCGGCACCGCCCGGGCGGGGCCTGGGCGGTCCTCATCCAGATCGGCTCGGTCGCCGCCACGCTGTGGGTGCTGTGGATCGGCGCGCTTTCGACCGTCACCGGAAACGCGGCGCTCTGGCTCGCGGGCTACTTTCCCGCCGACTGGCTGCTGTCCTTCGCCGTGTGGGCGCGGGCGTTCACCGCCAACTGGCACCGCGACATCGCGCTGTTCATCGCGATCACGTTCCCGATCGCGTTCCTCACCACCACCGCGCGCAGGAGCCGCAAGCACCTCGCCTGGACCGACGCGGCGCTCGCCGCGGCGTCGCTTCTCGTCGGCCTGTACTACATCGTCCTGGACGACAAGTTCCTCAACTGGAGCCGCGGCTTCTCGCAGCCCGACGCCTGGGACGTCGGGGTCGGCTTCGCGCTGCTCGCGCTGGTGATCGAGCTTTGCCGGCGCAGCGTCGGCTGGGGCCTCACCACGCTGGTGCTGCTGCTGCTCGTATTCACGGTGTTCGGCGAATGGATGCCGGGCGCGCTGCACCACGACAACTTCGGCGTGCCGTACTTCATCGAGATGATGACCATCATGGAGAACGGCATCTTCGGCGCGCCGCTCGAGGTCGCCGCGACCTACGCGTTTCTCTTCGTGCTGTTCGGCAGCTTCTACGAGAAGTCGGGCGGGGGGCAACTCTTCTTCGACCTGGCGGGCGCGGTGACCGGGCGCATGCGCGGCGGCGCAGCGAAAGCCTGCGTCACCGCGAGCGGGCTCTACGGGTCGGTGTCGGGCAGCCCGACCGCCGACGTCGCGACCACGGGCCCGCTCACCATCCCGATCATGAAGAAGATGGGCGTGCCGGCGGCGCGCGCCGGCGCGATCGAGGCCACCGCGTCGAGCGGCGGCGCGATGCTGCCGCCGGTGATGGGCGCGGTGGCGTTCATCATGTCGGACATCACCAACATCCCGTACGCGTCGATCTGCTGGGCTTCGCTCGTCCCCGCCTTCCTCTACTACTACTCGATCTATCTCCTGGTGCACAACGAGGCGGTGCGCCACAACGAGCCGCGCATGGCAGAGCACGACATCGTGCCGCTCGCGCGCGCGCTCGCCGGCGGGTGGCGCCACCTGCTGCCGCTCGCGTCGCTGATCGCGCTGCTCGTCGCAGGCTACACGCCGGTGTACGTCGCGGCGGGCGCCACCGCGGCGGTGATCGTGCTTTCCTGGTTTCACCCGCCGACCGCGATCGGGCCGCGGCGCTTCGTGGCGTGCTGCACCGACACCATCACCCAGCTCGTGCCGCTCGTGGGCGCGGTCGCCGCCGCCGGCGTGGTGATCGGCGCGATCGAGATCAGCGCGCTCGCCGGCAAGTTCACGCTGCTCATCAACGCGCTCTCGGGCGGGCTGCTGATCCCGACGCTGCTCTTTTCGGCGCTGTTCCTCGTGCTTCTGGGCATGGGCATGCCGACGCCCGCGGTGTACATCATGGGCGCGGCGCTGCTCGCGCCGGTGCTGCGCGGCGTCTATCACCTGCCCGAGATGCAGGTGCACCTCTTCATGCTGTATTTCGCCTGCCTGTCGGCGATCACTCCGCCGGTGGCGGTGGCGAACTTCGCCGCCGGGGCGATCGCCGGGGTGAACCCGATGGCGCTCGGCCCCTACGCGGTGAAGCTCGCGATCGGCGGCTTCATCCTGCCGTTCTATTTCCTGTTCAACCCCGGGCTCAACATGCAGGGCGGGCTCATCTACATCCTCGAGTGCGTGCTGTTCGCGGTGGCGATGGTGACCTTCGCCTCGTTCGCGATGCAGGGCTACCTCGGCACGCGGCCGATCGCGTGGCCGCTGCGCGTGCTGCTTTTCGCCTGCGGCGTCGCGACGGTATCGCCGCGCTTCGACGTGACCACCGCGGCGACGGTCCTCGGCGCGCTCGTCCTACTGTTTGTCCATCTGCGCGGCAGCCCAGCGAAGGTCGACGTTTCCGCCTGACAGCACCACGCCGACTTTAAGTTTTTTCAAGTCAATCTTCTTCTCCAGGAGCGCGCATGCCGCCAGCGCCCCCGTGGGCTCGACGACGAGCTTCATGCGCTCCCAGAGGAAGAACATCGCTCGCAGGAGCTCCGCGTCGGTCACGGTGAGCATGGCGTCGACGTGGCGCAGCACGATCGGGAAGGTGAGCTCGCCGAGCGAGGGCGTGCGCGCGCCGTCGGCGATGGTGTCGGGCACCGGGATCGTGACGAGCTCCTTGCGGGCGAACGACTGCGCCGCGTCGTCGCCGGCAGCAGGCTCGACGCCGATCACGCGGCACGCCGGCGCGAGGTGCTTCGCCGCGATCGCGCAGCCCGAGATCAGCCCGCCGCCGCCGCAGGGCACGAGGAGCGCGTCGAGCGGCCCGGCGTCCTCGAAGAGCTCTTTCGCCGCGGTGCCCTGGCCGGCGATGATGTGCTCGTGGTCGAAGGGCGGCACGAGCGTGAGCCCCCTTTCGCGCGCCAGGCGCGCCGCGAGCGTCTCGCGCTCCTCGTGCCGGGAGTACTGCACCACCTCGGCGCCGTAGCCGCGCGTCGCCTCGAGCTTCACCCGCGGCGCATCCTGCGGCATCACGATCACGGCCTTGATGCCGAGGATCCTCCCCGCCAGCGCCACCGCCTGGGCGTGGTTGCCGGAGGAGAACGCGACGACGCCTTTGCGCTTCTTCTCGTGATCGAGCTGGGAAAGCGCGTTATAGGCTCCCCTGAACTTGAACGCGCCCATGCGCTGGAAGTTCTCGCACTTGAAGAGCACGGCTGCGCCGGTGAGCGCGTCGACCGTGGCCGAGGTGAGAACCGGCGTGCGCTTCGCCTGCCCCTTGATGCGCTCGTGCGCGGCGGCTATGTCTGCGAAAGAAACCATGCCGCGACCTCTTCGCCCCATTCCTGCAGGAAGTGTCCGCCGTTCGGGACCACCAGCGGCTCCGGACAGTTGCGGATCCACGAGCGCAGAAACTGCATCACCGGCACGCCGAGCACCGGATCTTTGGCGCCGATCGCCATCCGGCTCTCGCCGGTCCAGCTCGTCTTCAGCCAGCCGCGCGCTCTGCGCGAGATCGCGGCGCCCGGATCGTGCTCGTGCTCAGGCACGAGCTGCGGGAAGCGCCGTGCCCCGGCCTTGTAGCGCGCGTGCGGGAACGGCGCGTCGTAGGCCGCCGCCTCCGGGGCGCTCAGGTGCGGGCAGGTGCGCGCGAGCAGCTTGCCGCACGCGAGGTCCGGGTTCTTCGCCACGTACGCGCGCCAGGCGAGGAAGCCCTCGCTGAGCGGCACGTCGCCCGTTCCCAGCATGGTGTTCATGATCAGCAGGCGCGAGAAGCGCTCGGGCATTTCCATCGGCAGCGTGAGGCCGAGCAGGCCGCCCCAGTCCTGCACCACGAGGGTGATGTTCCTGAGGTCGAGCGCGTCGATCACCGCCAGGAGGTACTCGCGATGGAACTCGAACGTGTAGAGCGCCTCGTCGCCGGGCTTGTCCGAGCGGCCGAAGCCGATGAAGTCCGGCGCCACCACGCGCGCGCCGGAGGCGAGGAACGGCGGGATCATGCGCCGGTAGAGGTAGGACCAGGTGGGCTCGCCGTGCAGGCAGAGATACGTCGTATCGCCGGACCCTTCGTCGAGGTAATGCGCACGCAAGCCGCGCCACTCGAGGTAATGCGGCTGCCAGGGAAAGCCAGGCAGATCGGCGAAACGCGCCTCCGGCGTGCGCATGCCCGAATTGTAGAATGCCCGGCATGGATTATTCCCGCTATCGCGAACTGAAAATCAGCCGGCCGGAAAGCGGCATCCTCGAGATCGTGATGGGCGAGGAGGGCAGGCTCGCGGTCGCCACCGCGAGCGCGCACGCCGAGATGGCGCGCGTCTGGCTCGACGTCGACCGCGACCCGCAGACCCGCGTCGCGATCCTGCGCGGCGCCGGCAAGGGCTTCTCGGCCGGCGGCGACATGGCGATGGTCGAGGAGATGACGCGCGACTTCGCGGTGCGCGCGCGCGTCTGGCGCGAGGCGCGCGACCTCGTCTACAACATGCTCAACTGCTCCAAGCTCATCGTCTCCGCGATGCACGGCCCGGCGGTGGGCGCCGGCCTCGCCGCCGGCCTGATGGCCGACGTCTCCATCGCGGCGAAGGGCGCGAGGCTGATCGACGGCCATACGCGCCTCGGCGTGGCGGCGGGGGACCACGCGGCGATCATCTGGCCGCTGCTCTGCGGCATGGCGAAGGCGAAGTACTACCTGCTCACCTGCGACACGATCAGCGGCGAGGAGGCAGAGCGAATCGGCTTGGTTTCACTCGCTTGTGAAGAAGCACAACTACAAGAAAAAGCGCTCGAGGTGGCCCGCAAGCTCGCCGCCGGCCCGCAGACCGCGCTGCGCTGGACCAAGCTCTCGCTCAACGCCTGGCTGCGCATGGCGGGCCCGGCGTTCGACGCCTCGCTCGCGCTCGAAATGATGGGATTCACCGGCCCCGAGGTGAAGGAGGGCCTCGCCTCGCTGCGCGAGAAACGCGACCCGCGCTTCCCGCCGGAGCCGAAGGACTTCTAGACCGCGTCGGGGTGCACGAGGTCGCAGTAGCTCGCGATCCAGAGCTCGCGGAACAGCTCCCGGCAGAACGACGCGACGAACTGCGGCGACTCGAACGTGCTGCCCGCTTCGACAAAGCACGCGCGCACCGTGCGCCGGCCGTCGACGAGCGCGGCAACCGCGGCGCGGCGCTCGCGCAGCTGGAGCGCGGCGCCGTCGGCCGATTGGAGCCGCAGGCCGCTGCCCGCGGCGCTGCGCGCCCAGCCTGGGCGCGGGACCGCGACCATGTCCATGAAGCCGGTTCCGGCGAAGTCGATCCGGTATTGCGCCGGGTCGCGATCCCGCCGGCAGGCATAGAAGTTGTGCGAGGCGATGCGCGCGTCGATCAGCTCCAGCGCCTCCCACCCCGCGCGCTCCGGCAGGGAGGCGATGCGGGCGCGCAGCTCCGGCTGCGGGATGCGCGACGCCGGATCGTAGCCGTAGCGGTTGAGCCATCCCTGCAGCACCAGGCCTGCGCCCTCGACGAGGTCGAGGCAGTCTCGCACGCTGAAGCCGCGGTCGATCGGGTGGAGGAACGTGTCCACGATTCCGGCGTCGAAGCCGAGATCGTCGGGACCCGGGCGGCGGCGCACGGGATGGTCGGCCGGAAGCGCGGCGAGCACCGCCTTCACGGTGGCGACGTCCTGCGGCGATTGCTGCAGGCCGAGAATGCGGAACAGCTCCTGCATCATGTAGATGCCGGCGCGCCCGTACTTGCCGTAGAGCATGAGGTACAGCACGCCGTCCGGAACGAGCAAGGCGGCGAGCGCCTTCAGGCCGGCGGCGGGGTCGGGCAGGTGATGCAGGACGCCGGAGCAGTCGATGAGATCGAACGACTGTCCCAGCGAGGCGACCTCTTCCACCCGCATGCGGTGCAGCGCGAGATTCTCCAGCGCGTGCCTTTCCTTCAGGCGGCGCGCATGCGCGAGGCTCGCTTCGCTAAGGTCCACGCCCACCACGGCGGCGCCGCGATGATGATAGGCGAAGCGCGCCGCCGCGTTGGGTCCGCAGCCGGCGACCAGGATGCGCAGGTCTGCGCGCGGGCGGCGGTGCGGCCAGTACGCGCGGCCGAGAAAGGCGGGATCGGAAAAATCCCGGCCGGGGCTGCGGCTCAGGTCGTCGATCGGCGGCGGATAGACCCAGCGCTCGTACTGCGCGCGCACCGCATCGTGGCGCTCGTCCGCCAACCGGCACCTACGCGGGTTTTCCCAGCAGCCTTTCCAGGTCGCGTACGATGGCCGCGGAGTCGGGCACCTGGCGGCCGAGCGTCCCGAGAAGCACCCGCACCGGCAGGTCGGTGAGCGTCGCCTCCGGGTGGTCGTGCAGGTGCGCGACGTTCTGCAGCGCGGGAATGACGCGGCCGCTGCGCACCCCCGCGAGCTCGTTCTCCAGCCCATTGACGATCGCGGCCTGGGCGCGGGCGATGCCGAGCAGCAGCTCGGCGAGTTGTTGCGGCGTCATCGTCGTCTCTCCGTCGAAGAGTCGCGCGATGGTAGCATCCGCGGTGATGTTCGATGTGTCGTTCTCCTTCAAGCGGCCGACCAACCTGGGCGCGAAGGACGGGTTGCTCGCGCCGTGCCGGCGCTCGCCGAACTGCGTTTCTTCGCAAGCCGATCCCGCCGACCGCGAGCACTACATCGCGCCGCTCAAGGCGAGCATGGAGGATGTCAGGAAGGCGGTGGAGGCGCTGCCCCGCACGCGCATCGTCCTCGCGCACCCCAACTACCTGTATGCGGAATTCCGCAGCCGGCTGCTCGGATTCGTGGACGACGTGGAGTTCTTCTTCGACGGCGCCGCGGTGCAGGTGCGCTCGGCCTCGCGCCTCGGGCGGCGCGACTTCGGCGTGAACCGCGCCCGCATCGAGCGGTTGCGCCGGATGCTTACACAGAAGCCCTGATCTGAGTCCGGTGGAGGAGGCGCCTCGCGGCGGGATCGAAAGCGTCGCGACGGTGCAGGGTGCAGCGGTTGTCCCAGACCATCACGTCGCCGGCGCGCCACTGTTGACGCCAGGTGAACCTGGGCTGCGTGGCGTGCCGCCACAGCTCGTCGAGCAGCCGCTCGCTTTCCTCGAGCCCGAGGCCGACGATGTAGCTGTTGCGCCGCCGGCCGAGGAACAGGCTCCGGCGGCCGGTCTCCGGGTGCGTGCGCGCGAGCGGATGCCGCGCGCCGGGCGCGGTGCGCGGGTCGGTGACTTCCCGGTAGCCATTGCGCATCGCGCCGGCGCTGTTGTAGGTCGCGTCGTGCAACGCCTCGCGGCCTTCGATGCGCTGCTTGAGCGCGGCGGGCAGCGTTTCGTACGCGAGAGCCATGTTCGCCCAGTACGTGTCGCCGCCCGCGGGCGGGATCTCGATCGCGTGCAGGATCGCGGCCATCGGCGGGCGCTCGACGTAGGTCATGTCGGCGTGCCAGATCGCCTCGCCGTCGCCCAGCCCGCCGATCGGCACGCCGCCCTCGCGGATGTTCGAGATCACGTTCATCTCGGGATGGTCCGGGAGGAACGGCCGCCCGAGCGGGTTCGGCCCCGGCGGATCGAGCTCCCCGAAATTGCGGCTGAACGCGAGCAGCTGCGGATCGGTGAGGCTCTGGCCGCGAAAGCGCAGCACCATGTGCTCGAGCCACGCGGCGCGGATGCGCGCAAAGAGCTCCGGCGCGATCGGCCGCGAGAGATCGACGCCGCTCACTTCGGCGCCGAGCGCTTCGCCGATTTTTCTGATCTCAACCAAATTCCACCATGACCGGCTGATGGTCGGATGCCTGCGTTTCCGAGTCAATACGGATCGATTTCAGCCGCGGCACCAGATCGGGCGTGACGAACACGTAGTCGCAGCAATAGGGCGCCTCGGCCTTTTCATGGAGCTTGAAGGTGTGCGGGTGAGGCTTGCCGGGGTTGAGCGCCTGCCAGGCGTCGGCGAAGCCGGCGTCGAGCATCCTGCGATGGAGCGGATCGTCGGGCTTGAGGTTGAAGTCGCCGCAGACGATCGCCGAGGCGCTTCCTTCATGGGACTCGTAGCTGCCCGGTTCGTCGACGTGCTGATGCGGCGCACAGGCTTCCAGATGGATTTGCTTGAGGCGATCGATCTGCGCGCCGCGGTGCTGAGCAGAGTAGTACTCGAGATGCGTGGTCGTCACGCGCAGCGGACCGAAGCCCGGCTCGACCACGACCTCGACCGCGGCACGCGGCATGGTCTGCACCGCCGGCGCCGCCGGCCACGGCAGCGGGTGGCGCATCACCCGCCCCACCGGCAGCCGCGTGAGGACGAGGTTGCCGAAGCGCCGCCGTCGCCGCTTCCCGGGAATGTCGACCGCGGGCACGAAGAACCCTTCGTAGCCTTCCAGAGCTCGCATCAATTCCAGGACCTGGTCCTCGCCGGCGCTGCCTTCCATCTCGGGGAAGTTGCGCGCGATCTCCTGCAGGCAGAGCACGTCCGGGTCGGCGAGCCGCCTCGCCTCGGCGGCGATGCGCTTCGGGTCGACGCGGCCGTCCATGCCGCGGCACCACTGCACGTTCCAGCTGAGGAGGCGCATTCAGCCGGGATACGCCGCGGGTATCGGCGAAGGGCAGGCGGCTTCGTCCGCGGGCCGGCCTTCGCAATACTCCAGCCGCGCGCTTTCCTGGCACGTCACCCAGGCGAGGCCTGCCTTCTCCCCGCATCGGCGGCACTGCAGCGCTTCCACTCCGCGAAGCGACGAGCACGGATCCGCTATCGGTTGGGTCTCGCTTTGCGGCTTTTCGGGAATGCGCGGAGCCGTCGCCCGCGCGACTGCCAGCACGCTGACGGCAGGCGCGATCGGGGTCAGCGGCTCGGCGGCCATGAGCTCCAGGTCCACCTCGAGCTCGGGCACGAGCTCGCTCCAATGGAAGTAGGAAAGGTAAAGGACCGCTGCGCCGGAGAGAAGCACGACCATCGTAGTGCCGAGCTCGGCGAGCCGGCGGCGGCGCGCGCCCTGTACGCCGATCAGGGCGGCAGCGAGGAGCAGCCACCCGATCGTCAGCGCGGCCGTCCGCGCCGCCACCAGCGTCCCCTCGCTGTAGCCCGCCGCGGCCAGAAGACCTGCGCCCAACACCAGCGAGCCGCCGAGCACCGTCAGGAACATGGGTCGGCGAATATTACTGCTCTCCCGAGCATTGCGCGTCGCGCCGGAACAGGCGCATGATGGACGGGCGGGGGGCGACTATGCGCGGATTGCTGATCTTCCTGGCTTTGTTGGTGGCGCCGGCGCTTGCGCAGGACAAGCCCGACGAAACGCTGAACGCGGTCGTGGGCGTGAGCGCGAAGATCCAGGCGAATGCGCGCAGCGCCGAGACGCTCGGCGTGCAGCGCCGCGGGACGGGGGTGCTGGTGCGCAGCGGCTACGCGCTCACCATCGGCTACCTGGTGATCGAGGCGGAGGCGGTGCAGGTGACCGGCGCCGACGGGCGCACGCTGCCGGCGACGGTCGCGGCGTACGACCATGCTTCGGGCTTCGCGCTTCTGAAGATCGTCGGCGCGCTGCCGGCGAAGCCGCTGCCGCTCGGCGACTCGGCCGCGCTCGCCGAGCGCGACCCGGCGATGGCGGTCACGGCGGGCGCGCGCGACAGTCCGACCATCGTCTACGTGGTCTCGCGGCGCGCGTTCTCTGGAAGCTGGGAGTACCTGCTCGACTCGGCGATCTTCACCTACCCGCCGGTGATGGACTGGTCGGGCGCGCCGCTCATCGACGCGAACGGGCGGCTCCTCGGCATCGGCTCGCTCATCGTCCCCGACGCGGGCGGCCAGGGCACGGCATCGCCGGGCAACATGTTCGTGCCGGTCGAGCTGCTCAAGCCGATCCTCGACGACCTGATCGCGAAGGGCAGGCGCAACGGGCCGGCGCGCCCGTGGCTCGGCGTCAACGCCGACGAGGTGAGGGGACGGCTTTTCGTCGGGCGAGTCTCGCCCGACGGGCCGGCGGCGCGCGCGGGCCTCAAGAGCGGCGACATCGTTCTCGCCGTGGGCGCCGACGAGGTGACGACGCTCGCCGAGTTCTACCGCAGGGTGTGGAGCCGCGGCCCGGCCGGTGCCGCAGTGCCGCTCAAGGTGCTGCAGGGATCGCGGGTGCGGGACGTGACGGTGCGGTCCATCGACCGCATCGAGTACTTCAGGCCCTCGAGAGCCTACTAAAGCGTCTTCGGCGGCTTGCGGCGCAGGCGCCGCGTGATGTCGGCGGGCTGCGCGAGCGACTGCGCGTAGTCCGCGTTCTTGCGCATCTCGTCGAGGTAGATGTTGGGCCCGCCGAAATGCCGCACGGCGTACTCGTAGCTGCGCTCGAGCTTGTGCTCCAGGCGCTTGCGCGCGCCCTCGTAGAACTGCGGCGTCTTCATCACCAGGTCCGCGGCCGAGGTGAACGCGGGCACGCGCCCGAGGACGAACTCCGGGTAGAGCCGGTCGCGGCATTTCTCGAGGTAGCAGCGGTCCGACATCTGGGCGATGATGTCCGCGGTGCCGAGCATCAAGCCGAGGCGCCGCAGCGCTTCGTCGCCGATCCGTATGGACTCGACCGCTCGCTCGTAGCCGGTGAAGTGGACCAGCGTCGACGCCGCCTGCGCCAGGCGCTCGCTCACGCCGAGCTCGCGCGCGTAGCCGCGCAGGAACGACGCGCTGCGCGACACGTGCGTCAGCGTGTACTCCGCGCCGTGGCGGTGTTTGTAGTCGTTGCGCCGGCGCAGGTAGCCGAAGTCGTGGAACAGCGCCGCGAGCACGCCGGCGAGGAACAGCTCCTTGGGAAGCCTCGGGCTGCCGTTGCGGCCGCCGCGCTGGTAGCCGTCCATCAGCCGCGCCATGGCGAGCGTCACATCCAGCACGTGCTGGATGTCGTGGTATTCGGTGTCGCAGGGCTGGTAGTCGCGGTGCTCGCCTTTGTACATCCGGGCCGCGTCGGCGAAGGCACGCTCCAGGGCAGGCACCGGGGCGTCGGGGTAGAGACCCCTCGCCAGGCGGATGACCTCGGCGCAGACCGCGTCGGGGTCGGTGGTTCGGACTTGATCGGCTACGTCGTGGTCGCTGCGCCGCACGGGGAGGGCTTTCGCGCGGGGGAGTATAGGGATAGGATGCGCGCCATCGGCATGAGGTTTTTCACGGCGTGACCGAAACTCCTCCGACGGAAGAGGAAAAAGCCCAAATCCGCCAGCGCCTGCTCGCGCTCGAGATCGAGCACCACGACCTCGACGACGTGATCGGCCGCCTCGTGGGCGATCCGTCGCAGGACCAGCTGCAGCTGCGCCGCCTGAAGAAGCGCAAGCTCCTGCTCAAGGACCAGATTCAGCGCCTGCGCGCGCGCCTGATTCCCGACATCATCGCTTGATCGCGCTCGTCCAGCGCGTCGCCGGAGCCAACGTGAAGATCGCCGGCGAGCCGGTCGGCGTCATCGGCGCCGGCATCGTCGCGCTGGTCGGCGTCGAGCGCGGCGACAGCGAGTTCGAGGCGCTCCTGCTGGCCGAGCGCGTGGCGAGCTACCGCATCTTCGCCGACGGCGCGGGCAAGATGAACCTCTCGCTCAAGGACGTGCGCGGCCAGGTGCTCGCGGTGCCGCAGTTCACGCTCGCCGCCGACACGGCGAGCGGCCTGCGCCCGAGCTTCTCCGGCGCGGCGACGCCGGCGCACGCCGAGCCGCTCTTCAACCGCTTCGTCGAGAAGCTGAAGGACTGGTCGCCGCGCGTGCAGACCGGGCGCTTCGGCGCCGACATGCAGGTCAGCCTGGTGAACGACGGGCCCGTGACCTTCTGGCTGCAGGTTTCTCCGAAGCGTAGGTCCTGAAGCTCGCAGGCGACACCACCTCGATCATCTCGAGGTTCTTCGAGTGCCGGATCTCGCGGTGGCGGATGTTCGGCGGCTGGTAGAAGCAGCTTCCCGCCTTCATCATCACCCGGCCGACGCCTTCGTATTCGAACAGCACCCAGCCCCTGAGCACGTACACGAACTGCACGCGGCAATCGTGCGCGTGCCATTCGCCGTGCGGCGCCTTGCCGGGCCGTGCGCGGATCACGTGCGCGACCACGCTTCCCCGGGTGGCGCGCCGGATGCCGAGGTCGCGGTACTCGAAGTAGCTGCGCAGCCCGCGGCGCGCGAACTTGGCGCCCGCGAGGTGCGAGACGCTGAACTTTTTGGGGTAAGCTTTTGGCGCCATGTTCGAGCAGTTTATCGGTACCAAGCCGGTAGAGGAACGGCACAGGTTCGAGACTGGCGCGCTCGAGAAGCTGCTGAACGAGAAAATCACGTCGGTCGAGCAGTTCAAGGGCGGCCAGTCCAATCCCACCTACAGGATCAACGGCCGATACGTCCTCAGGCGCAAGCCGCCGGGCAAGCTGCTGCCGTCGGCGCACGCGGTCGAGCGCGAATACCGAGTCATCGAGGCATTGCATCCAACTGGATTTCCGGTGGCAAGACCCGTCGTCCTGTGCGAGGACGAGTCGGTCATCGGCACCGCGTTCTACGTCATGGAGTATGTCGAGGGGCGCGTCCTGTGGGACCAGTCGCTGCCCGGGATGAGCAAGGCACAAAGGGGAGAAATCTGGGACGAGCTCAACCGCGTCATTGCCTGGCTGCACACCATTGATTACCGCGCGGTCGGGCTGGAGGGCTTCGGCAAGCCCGGCAACTACATCGAGCGCCAGATCGCGCGCTGGACCAAGCAGTACCAGGCCTCCGAGACCGAGCGCATCGAGGCGATGGACAACCTGATCGCCTGGCTGCCGAAGAACATTCCGCCGAGCGCGGCGACCACCGTGGTGCACGGCGACTATCGCCTCGACAACGCGATCTTCCATGCGCGCGAGCCGCGCATCGTCGCGGTGCTCGACTGGGAGCTCTCGACGCTCGGCGACCCGCTCGCCGACTTCGCCTACCACTGCATGAGCTGGCACATTCCGCCCGGGCAGTTCCGCGGCATCGCGGGCCTGGATCTTCCTTCCCTGGGAATTCCGGGCGAGGCGGAGTACGTGGCGAAATACTGTGAACGCACGAAGCAGAAGATCGACCCGTCGCACTGGGACTTCTACCTCGCCTACAACCTGTTCCGCATCGCCGCGATCCTGCAGGGGATCCTGAAGCGCGTGGTGGACGGCACCGCGGCGAGCGTGCACGCGCGCGACGCGGGCATGCGCGCAAAACCGATGGCGCAGCTCGGCTGGCAGCAGGTGGAGAAAATATTGAGGAGGGCAGCGTGAACTTCGAATACTCGCCCAAGGTCCAGGAGCTGCGGGAGAAGCTTGCCGCTTTCATGGCAGCGCAGGTCTACCCGAATGAAGGAACTTGGAAGAAACATGTAACAAGCGGGAAGCGTTGGGAAGTCGTCCCGATCATTGAAGAGCTGAAGCTCAAGGCGCGCGCGGCGGGGCTGTGGAACCTGTGGCGGCCGAAGACCCACGGCGGCACGCTCACCAACCTCGAGTACGCGCCGCTCTGCGAGATCATGGGGCGCGT
>DATIGR010000214.1:0-5853 GCA_035454645.1 Burkholderiales bacterium | reverse complement strand
CTGTCCAGTTTTCGTTTCTTGGAAAAGGGGTCAGGAACCTTTTTGCAGGTAGCTACGCGCAGCTGCGCGAAAAAGGTTCCTGACCCCTTTTCCAATAAAAGGGTCCTGACCCCTTTTCTACCGCTTGGCGGCCTCCGCCTTGAGCCACTCCACGAATGCGGCGACCTCGGGCCGCCCGGCGGCGTTCTTCGACAGGATCGCGAAGTAGGCGCGCGCCGGGTCGGCGCTCGACTTGAACGGCGCCACGAGCTCGCCCGAGCGGATCAGGTCCTTCACCAGCGGGGTGCGGCCGAGGGCGACGCCGTGGCCGGCGATCGCGGCCGGGATGATCTGCTCGTAGCCCGAGAACGAAAGCGTGCCCGCGGGCTTCAAGTCGGCGATGCGCTCGACCTCGAGCCAGGTCTTCCAGTGCAGCCAGGGATGGCGGCCGTCCGGATCGTCGTACTGCAGGAGCACGTGGTTCTTGAGATCCGCGGGCTTCTCGAGCGGCTTTTTCTTCAGGAGCTTGGGGCTGCAGACCGGGAAGACCTTCTCGCCGAAGAGCCGCACCGCGTTCGGGCCGGCGAGCGAGGCCGGGCCGTGGCGCAGCGCGAGGTCGAGGCCGTCGCGCTCCAGGTCCTGCACCCTGGTCTCGGCGGTGATGCGCACGTCGACCCCCGGATGGTCGCGAGTGAAGCCCGCGAGCCGCGGGATCAGCCAGAGCGCGGCGAACGAATGCGTGGTGGTCACCGACAGCGCCTTCTTGCCGGCGTGCGCGCGCAGCCGGTCGGTCGCGGTGCGCATGGTGGAGAGCGCCTGCGCCGCCGCGGCATAGAACTGGTGCCCGGCCTCGGTCAGCGCGAGCGCGCGGTGGCGGCGCTGGAAAAGCACGACGCCGAGCTGGTCCTCGAGCTCCTTGATCTGGCGGCTCACCGCCGACTGGGTGAGGTAGAGCTCCTCCCCCGCCTTGGTGAACGACAGGTGGCGCGCCGCCGACTCGAAGCCGACGAGCAGGTCGAGCGCCGGCAATGCATTCCTGTTACGCATGCAAACCCTGAATATTTACCGTTTGAAGCCTCGGCCGCAAGCATGCATCCTGCGCATACCTAACGCAAGGAGCTGAATCATGCGGATCGAACTGACGAATGGCGCCCTGCAGCTGCAGCGGGGCCAGACCCTGAGAGTCGTGGACGGCGCGGGCAGCACGGTGTGCGCCGGCAACGCCGCGCTGTGGATCACCGAGGAAAACCGGCCGCGCGACATCGTGCTCGAGCCGGGCGGCTGCTACCGGCTTGCGGCGCGCGGCGTCGCGGTCATCGAGGCGCTCGGCGAAGCCTCTGTTTCGTTTGCCTGAAAGGACGGAATCATGACCTACGACTATTCGGACATCGAGCGGCTGCAAGCCCGGGCGCGGCGCGAGCGCTCCGAGGCGGTCTACCGCCTGATCGCCGCGTTTTTCAGGAGCGCATTCACGTCCAGGCCGACCGGCCATGCCCCTCGTCCGCATCTCGCTCGCCAAGGGTAAGCCCGCGCACTACCGGCGCCGGGTGGGCGACGCGGTCCACCGGGCGCTGGTCGAGGCCGTCGGCGTTCCCGCGCTCGACCGCTTCCAGCTCGTCACCGAGCACGAGCCGGAGAATTTCATCTTCGACCGGGAATTCCTCGGCATCGAGCGCTCGCCCGACCTCGCGATCATCCAGATCACGCTGAGCGTCGGGCGCACCCTCGAGCAGAAGCGCGCGCTCTACCGCCGGATCGCGGCGAACCTCCAGTCCGCGGTCGGCCTGCGGCCCGAGGACGTATGGATCAACCTGGTCGAGGTGGCGAAGGAAAACTGGTCCTTCGGCAACGGCGCGGCGTCCTACGCGCCGGCCGAGCCTCAAGCGGCATGAGCCGGCGCCAGGTGCTCGCGGAGATCGAGGAGCTGCTGCAGGCGCTCGGCGCGAGCAAGTCGGGCCTGCTCGCCGAGCGGCTGGAGTCGGCGCGCCGGTCGCCGCGCGTCTGGATGCTTTTCCGCGCGCCTGCGCGGCTCGTCAATATCACGGTCACTGGTCTTAGAATGCGGGCTTCCTCCTCCCCGAGCCCGCATGTTCAAGGACGGCCTTCTCAAGGGTAAGCGCATCCTCGTCACCGGCGGCGGCACCGGCCTGGGCAGGGAGATCGCTGCCAAGTACGTCGAGCTCGGCGCCGAGGTGTGGATCTGCGGCAGGCGCGGCGGGGTCCTCGAAGAGGCCGCCAAGTCTCTCGGCGGGAACGTCAAAACTCACTCCGTCGACATCCGCGATGCCGCGGCGGTCGACGCCATGGTGCAGCGGATCTGGGACGAGGGCGGCCCGCTCTCGGGCCTGGTGAACAACGCCGCCGGCAACTTCATCAGCCCGACGAAAGACCTGTCGCCGAACGGGTTCAACGCGATCGCCAACATCGTGTTCCACGGCACGTTCTACGTGACCCAGGCCGTGGGCAAGCGCTGGATCGCGGGCGGCCACAAGGGCTCGGTGATCACGATCCTGGTCACCTGGGTGCACACCGGCTCGCCGTATGTCGTGCCCTCGGCGATGTCGAAGGCCGGGCTGCACGTCATGACCAAGTCGCTCGCCGTGGAATGGGGCAAGTACGGCATCCGGCTGAACGCGATCGCGCCCGGGCCGTTCCCGACCGAGGGCGCCGAGAAGCGGCTGCGCCCCGGCGGCGAGGGCTTCGAGAAATCCGTCGAGCTCAACCCGATGCGGCGCGTCGGGCGCATGGAGGAGCTGCAGAACCTCGCGACTTTCCTGATGGCGGAGGGCTGCGAGTGGCTGACCGGCGAGACGATCGCGATCGACGGCGCGGGCTACCTCGCCGCCGGCGCCGCCGGCTACTTCGTCGCGCTCGACCGGCTCACCGACGCCGACTGGGCGCGCATGCGCGCCATGATCAAGGCGGCGAACGAGAAGGACCGGGCCGGCCGCACGGCCTGACCGAGCAGTCGTGTCACGTCTTGTCCCCCGGCCGGCCGCGACGCTGATCCTGCTGCGGCAGGGCCTCGAAGTGCTGATGCTGCAGCGGGTGCAGACCGCCGCGTTCCTCGGCGGCGCCTATGTCTTCCCCGGCGGCGCGCTCGACCCCGAGGACCATTCCGCGCACCGCGTGCTCGGCCTGACCGAGGCCGAGGCGAACGAGCGCCTGCGGGTGTCTTCCGGCGGCCTCGCCTACTACGTCGCCGCGATTCGCGAATGCTTCGAAGAAGCGGGGATCCTTCTCGCGAGCGAGAACGACGGAAAGCCGCTTTCGGCTTCCAGGGCGGAAAGCCTGATGCATTGGCGCAGGAAGCCGTTCCGCAACCTGCTCGAAGCCGAAGACCTGTACGTCCCGGCGGGCGAGCTCGCCTACTACGGCCACTGGATCACCGCGCCGGGCCGCTCGCGGCGCTTCGACACGCGCTTCTTCGTCGCGATCGCGCCCGGCGGCCAGCAGGGCTCGCACGACGCCGGCGAAACCGTGCACGACGCCTGGATCCCGCCGCGCGAGGCGCTCGAGCGTTGCGCGCGCGGCGAGATCGAGCTGGTGCACGCGACGCAGGTCTCGCTGAAGGATCTCGCCCGCTTCTGCGATCCGCGCGCCGCGCTCGACTACGTCCGCGCGCTGCCCGAGGTCGAGGAGAACCGCGCCTGCTGGGCGCAGGGAAGAGAGGGGCCGAAGATCTTCCGCCGCGCCGACCCGGCCTACTTCGAGATCCACTGGTCGGACCCGGAGGAAACCGGCGAGACGACCTACGACATCATCCCCGGCGAGCCCAAGCGCCTCGATCGCTGGGTGACGCGCCTCACCGCGCCGAACCCGGGGCTGATGACCGGCCCCGGGACGAACAGCTACATCGTCGGCGAGGTCGCGCTCGTCGATCCCGGACCGGCGATCGACTCGCACGTCGAGAAGCTGCTGCAGCTCAAGAGCCTGAAGTTCATCCTGTGCACCCACACTCACCTCGACCACTCGCCGGCCGCGGCGGCTCTCAAGGCCAAGACCGGCGCCAAGGTGCTCGGCCGCCCGGCGCCGGCGGGACAGGACGCCACGTTCAGACCCGACTTCGTGCTCGAGAACGGCCAGCGCGTCCAAGTGGACGCAATGAGCGGCCCGGTCACGCTGCGCGCGATCCATACGCCCGGCCACGCGTCGAACCACCTCTGCTACCTGCTCGAGGAGACGAAGATGCTCTTCACGGGCGATCACGTGATGCAGGGCTCGACCGTGGTGATCAACCCGCCCGACGGGAACATGCAGGCCTACCTCCAGTCGCTCGAGCGGCTGCTCGGCGAGGACATCGCGATCATCGCGCCGGGCCACGGCTACCTGATCGGCGCGCCGCACAAGGAGCTGCGCCGCCTGATCGCGCACCGCCTGAACCGCGAGCGCAAGGTGCTCGCCGCGCTCGAGCGCCTCGCGCATCCCTCGCTCGAGGAGATGCTGCCGCTCGTGTACGACGACGTGCCCGAGCGCGTGCATCGCGTCGCCGCGCGCTCGCTCACCGCGCACCTCGAGAAGCTCGTCGCCGACGGCGCGGTGCGCCTGCGGAAGGGCGCCTACACGCTGGTAAAATGACGCCGGTATCTGCATGGCCATCGACCAGGAAAAAACGTTCAAGCTGGTTACCAACCTCGGTCGGGATGCGATCGAGGCCACGCTCGCGCAGGTGCGCAGGGACGCGCAGGCGGCCAATCTCAAGGACCTCGCGGACATGTTCAACGGCGTCGAGGGCATGCCGCGCGCGCTGATCGAGCAGAAGGTGACGAACGCGCTGAAGTGGCTCGCCGACAAGCCGCAGCTCAACCGCATCGCCGCGCAGCTCGAGCTGGTCGGGCTCAACCTCCGGAACCTGGCGTAAGCTGGCTTACGATTACGACCTGTTCACGATCGGCGGCGGCTCGGGCGGAGTGCGCGCGAGCCGCGTCGCGGCGGGCTACGGCGCGAAAGTCGCGATCGCCGAGCCCGGGCGCTTCGGCGGCACCTGCGTCAACGTCGGCTGCATCCCGAAGAAGCTGTTCTCCTACGCCGCGCATTTCCGGGAGGACTTCGAGATCGCGCGCGCCTACGGCTGGGCAGTGGGTGGAGCGCGCTTCGACTGGCCGACGCTCCTCGCCAACAAGGACCGCGAGATCACCCGGCTGAACGGCGTCTACGAGCGCGTGCTGGTCAATGCCGGCGTCGAGATCCACCGCGCGCGCGCCGAGGTCCTGAACCCGAACGCCGTGAAAGTGAACGGCCGGACGCTCACGGCAAAGCATATCCTCGTCGCGACCGGCTCGTGGCCGGTGCTCCCGGCGATCCCGGGCATCGAGCATGCGATCACGTCGAACGACGCGTTCCACCTCGAGCGCCTGCCGCGGCGCGCGCTCGTGGTGGGCGGCGGCTACATCGCGCTCGAGTTCGCCTCGATCTTCAACGGCCTGGGCGTGCAGACGACGCTTGCCTACCGCGGCAAGCGCCTGCTGCGCGGCTTCGACGCCGACCTCGGCACGCGCATCGCCGAGGAGATGTCGGCAAAGGGCGTGCGGATCCGCTTCGGCGGCGAGCCCGCCGCGCTCGAGAGGAAAGGCGGCGGCGAGATCGAGATTGCGCTCACCGAGGGCCCGCTCGAGCACGCCGAGCTCGTGATGTTCGCCACCGGCCGGCGCCCCAACACGGCGCAGCTCGGCCTCGAGTCGGCCGGCGTGCAGCTCGCCGCCGACGGCGCGGTGATCGTCGACAAGTACTCGACCTCGAGCGTGCCCTCGATCCACGCCGTGGGCGACGTGACCAACCGCATCAACCTCACCCCGGTGGCCACCGCCGAGGCGATGTGGCTCGCGAAAACGCTGTTCCGGGGCGAGCCGACCCCGGTCGACCACGAGAACGTTC
>DATIGR010000213.1:0-5646 GCA_035454645.1 Burkholderiales bacterium | reverse complement strand
GGGCCGTCGAGCTGGATGCGGTCCTCGCGCGTGGCCTGGGCCCAGGTGAGCTGGCCCGCGTGCCACTTGACGAACGCTTCGGCTTCCGCCGTGATGTAGAGGTCCTCGTCGAGGCCGGGGTAGGTCTTGCAGATCTCGGTGTCGCCGCGCTCGATCAGCAGCCAATAGCGCTCGCGGCGCGCGCGGCCGGTGAAGTCGAAGCGGATCACGACGCGCCGGTCCGGGAGCCGGTCCCGGCGCAGCGCGTTGCACATCGACCACAGGGCCACGAACGGGTCGAGGTTCTCGGGGGCGATGTCGAGCCAGCGCGCGCCCCACTCGCCGAGCGTCTGGCAGACCGTGAACAGCTCGCGGCCCGCGGACGTGAGCTTGTAGTGGTGCCCGCGCCCGTCGGGCTTGGGCGCCGCCTCGACGATGCCGACGCGCTCGAGCTGCTTGAACCGCTGCGACAGCAGGGTACGCGAAAGTCCGGGCGCGCCCTCGAGGATCTCGCTGTAGCTCCCGCAGCCAAGGTGCAGGTTGCGGATGATCACCGGCGTCCAGCGCTCGGCGAAGATCTCGGCGCCGCGCGCGATGGGGCAGTACTGGCCGTAGGTCCTCACGACGCCAGTGTTGCGCACCCGTCTGCGGTTGTGAAGTCCAGATTCTTGACTTTACGGCCCGGGTCCGCGGTGGTCCGATGCAGCCTTCAGGACAGGAGGACGTCATGACGACAGCTACAACAGCACCCGTCGGCCATCGCAGCAGGCAGCCAACCGTCGCGCAGATCGACGGGTTCCGGGGCCGGCTGATCAGCGCCGAGCACGCCGACTACGACGTCTCCCGCGCAGTGTGGAACGGTGTCATCGACCGGCGCCCGCGCCTCATCGCCCGGTGCATCGGGGCCGCCGACGTGGCCGCGGCCGTGCGTTTCGCCCGCGACCACGACCTGGAGATCGCGATACGCGGCGGAGGCCACAACGTGGCGGGCACCGCCGTTTGCGACGGCGGAATCGTGATCGACCTCTCGGCGATGCGGGGCGTGCGCGTCGATCCCGCCGGCCGCAGGGCCTGGGTGCAGGGGGGCGCGCTGTGGGGCGACGTCGACCGCGAGACGCAGGCGCACGGTCTCGCCACCACCGGCGGAATCGTGAGCCACACCGGCGTCGCCGGGCTCGCCCTCGGCGGCGGCGTCGGCTGGCTGATGCGCAAGCACGGCCTCACGGTCGACAACCTCCTCGCCGTCGACGTCGTGACGGCCGAGGGCGAGCTCGCGCGCGCGTCCGAGGACGAGCACCCGGATCTGTTCTGGGCGTTGCGGGGCGGCGGCGGCAACTTCGGCGTGGTCACCTCGTTCGAGTTCCGCCTCCACTCGCTCGGGCCCACCGTCCTGGCCGGGCCCATCCTCTGGGACGCGGCCGACGCCGGCGAGGTCCTGCGCTTCTACCGCGACTTCATCCGCGATGCTCCCGACGAGCTCGGCACGGTCGTGAGGTTCGGCGCCGCGCCGCCGCTATCGGTCATCCCCGAGAATCTGCACTGGCGCCCGGTGGTGATGGTCGGGTCCTGCTATGCCGGGCCGATCGAGGACGGTGAGCAGGTGCTGCGCCCGCTGCGCGCATCCCGGACTCCCCTCCTCGACCTGGTCGGGCCCACGCCGTATGCGGGATTCCAGAGCGCGCTCGACTCGACCGTCCCCCACGGCTGGAGCTACTACTGGAAGTCCACCCATCTCCCCGAGCTGCGCGACGAGCTCATCGACGTGATCGCCGAGCACGCGTTCTCCTGCTCGTCGCCGCGGTCGTACGCGGCGATGTTCCATCTGAAGGGGGCGGTGAGCCGGGTGGCCGAGGGCGCGACGGCGTTCGGGAACCGGCAGGCGTCGCACGCGATCACCCTCGATAGCGTGTGGCAGCCCGGCGAGGACTTCGGCGAGCGCGACACCGCCTGGACGCGGCGGTTCTTCGCCGCGCTCGGCCGGTTCCGGAAAGGCGTCTACGTCAACTTCCTCGGCGGCGACGAAAACCCCGACCGGGTGCGCGAGGCGTACGGCGAGTCCGTCTACCGCCGGCTGGTGGAGGTGAAGACCACGTACGACCCCGACAACGTCTTCCACCACAACCAGAACATCCGCCCGGGGTCGAGCTCGATCTAGCGCACGGTCAGCCTCGGCTCGCCGGAGGCAAGGCGGCCGATGATCCGCGCCTCGCCGAAGCCCTGGCTCCTGAAGGCGTCCAGGACCTTCGCCTGGACGTCCGGCGCGCAGGCGACGAGAAGGCCGCCGCTCGTCTGCGGATCGGTGAGGAGCTTGCGCTGCCACTCCTCGCCGGAGAACTGGACTTCGTGCCCGTAGCCCTTCCAGTTCCGCTCGGACGCTCCGGTGGCCACGCCCTGCTTCACCCAGTCGAGCGCCTCGCCGATGACCGGAATGGCGGAGAAATCCAGCTCGGCCGAGACGCGTGATCCGCGGCAGATCTCGAGCAGGTGGCCGGCGAGGCCGAAGCCGGTGACGTCGGTGAGCGCGTGCACCTGCGGCATCGCGGCGAGCGCCTCGCCCGGCGTGTTGAGCCGGGTGGTCCACTCGATCATCTGCGCGTAGCCCGCGGCCGAGAGCTTCCCCTTCTTGAGCGCGGCCGACAGGATGCCGATGCCGAGCGGTTTTCCGAGAATGAGCACATCGCCGGGCTTTCCCGAGCTGTTTCTCTTCACGCGCTCGGGGTGCACCAGGCCGAGCGCCACCAGCCCGTAGATCGGCTCGAGCGTGTCGATCGAGTGCCCGCCCGCGACCGGAATGCCGACCGACGCGCACACCGACTCGCCGCCCTCGAGCACCCTGCTGATCACGCTCACCGGCAGCTTGTCGAGCGGCATGCCGACGAGCGCGAGCGCCATGATCGGCCGCGCGCCCATCGCGTAGACGTCCGAGATCGCGTTGGTCGCGGCGATGCGCCCGAAGTCGTACGGATCGTCGACCACCGGAGTGAAGAAATCGGTCGTGGCGACGAGCGCCTGCGAGTCGTTCAGCTTGTAGACCGCGGCGTCGTCGGCGGTTTCGGTGCCCACGAGCAGCTCGCGCGGCAGCCCGCGCAGCGGCATGGTCGCGAGCATCTCGGAAAGCACAGCCGGCGCGATCTTGCAGCCGCAGCCGCCGCCGTGGCTGAACTCGGTCAGCCTGATCCGTTCGGGTGCATTCATAGAAGGAACCTGAGGCGTAGAATTTTACTCTATGAATCTGAAGCGCTTCGACGCCATCATCGACGTGCGCTCGCCCGCCGAGTACGCCGAAGACCACATTCCCGGCGCGATCTCGGCGCCGGTGCTCGACGACGCCGAGCGCGCCGAGGTGGGCACGCTCTACAAGAAAGTCTCGCCGTTCGACGCCAAAAGGGCCGGGGCTGCGCTCGTTTCCCGCAACATCGCGCGCCACGTCGAGGAGCTCTTCAGGGGGAAGGACAAGGCCTGGCATCCCCTGGTCTACTGCTGGCGCGGCGGCAAGCGCTCCGGCGCGATGGCGCACGTCCTGCGCGAGATCGGCTGGAACGCCGAGACCCTGGAAGGCGGCTACAAGGCCTACCGCAGATACGTGGTTTCACAATTGCAGTCTCTTCCTTCGGGGTTGGACTTCAGGGTCATCCATGGCCCTACGGGAAGCGGCAAGAGCCGCCTGCTCGGCGCGCTCAAGCGCGCCGGCGCGCAGGTGCTCGACCTGGAAGAGCTCGCCGCGCACCGCGGCTCGGTGCTCGGCAACCTGCCCGGCCGGCCGCAGCCGTCGCAGAAGATGTTCGAAAGCCTGCTGCTTCAGGAGCTTTCGAGTCTTCGAGCTGAAAAACCCGTGTATGTCGAGGGCGAGTCGAAGAAGATCGGCGAGCTTCACGTTCCCGACGCGCTGATGGAGCGCATGCGCGCCTCGCCGTGCGCTCTTCTCGAAACAGACCTCGAGGCCCGCGTTGATCTGCTGCTCGACGAATACCGCCATTTCCTTGCCAACCGTAGTGAGTTGGAAAGGCAGCTCGACTGCCTCGCGGCCTTGCACGGGCGCGAGCGCATCGCGCAGTGGAAATCGATCGCCGACTGGCGCAGCCTGGTGCGCCGGCTTCTCGTCGAGCACTACGACCCGGCCTACCGCCGCTCCGCCACGCGCAACTTCAGCGAGCTCGCCCGCGCCACACCCGTGCGCATCGCCCGCGCCGACGACGCCGCCTTCGCCGCCGCCGCGCGCGCGCTCCTCGAGCGCACCGCCGTCGCCGCTTGACGGTACGCGACGAAATCTCGAGGCGGCTGCGTGCCGCCGAGTCCGGGCACCGTGTGCGCATCCTCTACGCCTGCGAGTCCGGAAGCCGCGCCTGGGGGTTCGCATCGCCGGATTCCGACTACGACGTGCGCTTCGTCTATGCGCGCGAGCGCGACTGGTACCTGTCGTTCGACATCGAGCGCCGCCCGGACGTGATCGAGTACCCCCTGGTCGATCACATCGATTGCAGCGGCTGGGATGTCCGCAAGGCGCTCTACCTCTTCACGCGCGCGAACGGCGCGCTGCTCGAGTGGCTGCATAGCCCGATCGCCTACATCGAGAGCGGCCCGTTCGCCGCCACGCTGAGGAGGCTCGCGCCCGGCTGCGTGAACGCGCTGGCGCTGTGCTACCACTACAGTCACATGGCGCGAGGAAACGCCAGGGAATACCTGTTCGGGGAGCAGGTCAGGCTCAAGAAGTACTTCTATGTCCTGCGCCCGCTGCTCGCGATCCGCTACATCGAGCAAGGCAGGGGCATACCGCCGGTCGAGTTCGAGCGGCTGGTACGGGCCGTGGCCCCCGCGGAGCTCAGACCGAGCATCGAGCGGCTGCTCGAGCTGAAGCGAAGCTCGGGCGAGCTCGGCCTCGGCAAGCCCGTCCCGGAGCTCGGCGCGTTCATCGAAGCCGAGCTCGCAAGGCACGGCGCGGAGTTTTCCGGCCAGGGCAGGCCGGATCTCGCCGCCGACCGGCCGGCCCGCGACGAGTTGAACGCGCTGTTTCGCGAAGTCGTCGGCACCGCGTAGCGGAGGCTGCTGGAGGTTTAGCTCAGGCCGGCGAGGACTTTGATGTGCTGCACCGCGCTGCGGCCGAGCGCCGAGAGCGCGTAGCCGCCCTCGAGCATCGACACCATGCGGCCCTTGGCGTAGCGGTCGGCCACCGACTTCACCTGCTCGGTGACCCAGGCGTAGTCGCCGTCGGTGAAGCGCAGCATCGCCATGTCGTCCTCGAGGTGCGCGTCGAACCCGGCCGAGAACAGCACCAGCTCGGGCTTGAACTCGTTCAGCGCCGGCAGCCATTGCTCGAGCACCGCCTCCTTCAGCTCCTTGGAGCCCGAGCCGGCGGCGAGCGGGACGTTGTGCATGTTCGACGCCGGGCTGTCGGTGCCGGTGTACGGATAGAACGGGTGCTGGAAGATCGAGGCCATCAGCACCTGCGCGTCGCCCTCGAAGATGTCCTCGGTGCCGTTGCCGTGGTGCACGTCGAAGTCGACGATCGCGACGCGCTCGAGCCCGTGCGCGTGGATCGCGTGGCGCGCCGCGACCGCGACGTTGTTGAAGATGCAGAACCCCATCGGGCGCGCGCGGCAGGCGTGGTGGCCCGGCGGGCGCACCGCGCAGAACGCGGAATTGTGTTTTCTTGTCAGGACGAGGTCGGTC
>DATIGR010000212.1:0-14337 GCA_035454645.1 Burkholderiales bacterium | reverse complement strand
GGCCGAAGGAGCTCCTCGCCGAGCTGCGCCGCTTCCTCGGCCGGAACTCCTAGACCTCGATCTCTTCGGGCTTGAGCGTGACGATCTTCCCGTCGCGCCAGATGACCACCGATTCGCCGCGCTCCTTGTGTCCACCCGAGCGCCGGCAAAAAGCCTTACCAATCAGGCTACAACATATGCCGCTTGCGCTGCTGCGATTCCTTGTGTTCAATGAAGGCGTTACAGTGCATTGCTAAGAAGAGGCATAAGAAACTCTGGAACTGCTCGGCAAGCCGGTCCCGGACTTGAGCCTTCCCAGCACCGGCGGCGGCACCTTCAAGCTCTCGAGCGCCTGCAGCAGCAAGCTGGTCCTGTACTTCTATCCGAAGGACAACACGCCGCGTGCAAGCTGTTCGGCGTGGTCAAGATGAAGAACCTGTACGGAAGAAAGGTCCGCGGCATCGAGCGCAGCACCTTCGTCGTCGATGCGAAGGGGGTGCTCGCGCACGAATGGCGCGGGGTCAAGGTGCCGGGCCATGTCCAGGAGGTATTGAACTTTGTTAAAGCCCTATGATGTCGAGCCGCCCGCAGCAGAGGTAGAGTCAGTCCCCGCCGTGAAGCCGCCGTCGCGAAAGAAAGCCAAGGTCAAGAAGCTGTTCGTGATCGACACGAACGTGCTGATGCACGACCCGACGAGCCTGTTCCGCTTCGACGAGCACGATCTCTACCTGCCGATCGCGACGCTCGAAGAGCTCGACCAGCACAAGCGCGGGCTGTCGGACGTCTCGCGCAACGCGCGCCAGGCGAGCCGCTTCCTCGACGAGATCGTGAGCGGGGACCTGGAGTCGATCAAGCAGGGCCTCGCGATCAAGATCCGCGACGGCCAGCAGTCGAAGGGGCGCCTGTTCCTGCAGACCGAGGCGATCAACGGCGAGCTGCCGGCGACGCTCGCCTCGGGCCGCACCGACAACCAGATCCTCGCCGTGGTGCGCGCGCTGCAGCAGAAGCACCCCGAGCGCGAGGTGGTGCTGGTGTCGAAGGACATCAACATGCGCATCAAGGCGCGCGCGCTCGGGCTCGCCGCCGAGGACTACACCAACGACAAGGTGCTCGAGGACGCCGATCTGCTCTACACCGGCGTGCGCGCGCTGCCGCGCGATTTCTGGAACACGCACGGCAAGGACATGGAGTCGTGGAAGAAGGAAGGCCATACCTACTACCGCGTGCGCGGGCCGCTCGTGCCCCGGCTCCACGTGAACGAGTTCGTGTACGACGAGTCCGGCGAGCGGCCGCTCTACGCGCAGGTGAAGGAGGCCTCGGGCCGGATGGCGGTGCTCGAGACGCTGCGCGACTACACCCACGCCAAGAACTCGGTGTGGGGAATCACCGCGCGCAACCGCGAGCAGAACTTCGCGCTCAACCTCCTCATGAACCCCGCGGTCGACTTCGTCACGCTGCTCGGGCAGGCGGGAACCGGCAAGACGCTGCTCGCGCTCGCCGCCGGGCTCACCCAGGTGCTCGACGACAAGCGCTACTCCGAGATCATCATGACGCGCGTCACCGTGCCGCTCGGCGAGGACATCGGCTTCCTGCCGGGCACCGAAGAGGAGAAGATGCAGCCCTGGATGGGCGCGCTCGAGGACAACCTCGATGTCCTGAACACCTCCGACGAGTCGGGCGGCGAGTGGGGCCGGGCGGCGACGCGCGACCTCGTGCGCTCGCGCATCAGGATCAAGTCGCTCAACTTCATGCGCGGCCGCACCTTCGTGAACAAGTGGCTGATCATCGACGAGGCGCAGAACCTGACGCCGAAGCAGATGAAGACGCTGGTGACGCGCGCCGGGCCGGGCACCAAGGTGGTGTGCCTCGGCAACATCGCGCAGATCGACACCCCGTACCTCACCGAGGGATCGTCCGGCCTCACCTACGTGGTCGACCGCATGAAGGACTGGGGGCACGCCGGGCACGTGACCCTGGCGCGGGGCGAGCGCTCGCGCCTCGCCGACCACGCGGCCGACGTGCTGTAGCGAGGAATATTTCGGGCAGGAGGGTGTTTCGCCAAGGCGGAACGCCTTTCTGCTACATTTCGCTGCCTCTCAATTCCCCGGAACCGCAATGAACGCCCTTGTCCGCTTCTCGACGACTCTGTTCCTATCCCTGTTCGCGGCGCTCGCCGCGGCGCAGTTCCAGCCGCAGGTCGGCCAGGCCGGCAAGGACGTCATCTGGGTGCCGACGCCCGACGACGTGGTCGAGCGCATGCTGATCATGGCGCAGGTCACGCCCAGCGACTACGTCTGGGATCTCGGCGCGGGCGACGGCAAGATCGCGATCATGGCGGCGCGGAAGTTCGGCGCGCGCGCGGTCGGCGTCGAATACAACCCCGACATGGTGAAGCACGCGAACGAGAACGCGCAAAAGGCCGGCGTCGCGGGCACCGGGCAGGGCAAGGCGACGATCCGCCACGGCGACATCTTCGCCACCGACTTCACCCAGGCCACGGTGATCACGCTGTACCTGCTGCCCGCGCTCAACATGAAGCTCAGGCCCCAGATCCTTTCGATGCGGCCCGGCACGCGCGTCGTGTCGCACTCCTTCAGCATGGAGGACTGGGAAGCCGACGAGATCTCGACCCTCGACGGCCGCCGCGCCTACTTCTGGATCGTGCCGGCGAACGTGATGGGCAACTGGAACCTGGACGCCGGCGGCCAGCGCCACGAGATCACGCTCGAGCAGACCTTCCAGAAGGTGAGCGGCACGCTCGCCATCGGCCCGATGCACGCCGGGCTGCGCGACGTCAAGCTGCGCGGCACCGCGATCAGCTTCGCCTACGTCGACCAGAACCGCGTGCGCCGCGACTTCACCGGCCGCGTGGGCGGCAGCAAGATGGAAGGCACCTTCCGCGACGAGAAGGGCGCGGAAGGCAAGTGGACCGCCACCAAGAAGTAGGAAGGGCTCTAAGTCAGCTTCTTATGTGACCCGTCGCAGAAGGGCCGGTTGCCGGTGCGCTTGCAGCCGCACAGCCAGACCTTCTGCGCCTCGGACATGCTGAACTTCACCGGCGTGAACTCGGTCGTCTTGTGCGAGCCGTCGCAGAAGGGCTGGCGCTTCGACTGCCCGCAGCGGCACCACCAATAGTCTCCGGGCGCGAGCTCGACGGCGTAGGGGGATCTCTGCGCGATCAGCGGTTCGGCCATTGTCCGCCTCCCTCGAAAGCCAGGGCGTTCGCGAAGCGGGTGAACTGCCCCATGAACGTAAGCGCAATGGTACCGATCGGGCCGTTTCTTTGCTTTCCGATGATCACTTCCGCCCTGCCCCTCGCCTCCTCCTTCTCCGGGGCATAGACCTCTTCGCGGAAGATGAAAAGGATCACGTCGGCGTCCTGCTCGATCGCGCCGGACTCGCGCAGGTCCGACATGAGCGGCCTGCGGTCGTTCCTCTGCTCGACCGCGCGCGAGAGCTGCGACAGCGCGATCACCGGGACGTCGAGCTCCTTGGCGAGCGCCTTGAGCGAGCGCGAGATCTCCGAGATCTCGGTCGCGCGGTTCTCGCCCTGCGAGCTGGCCGACATCAGCTGCAGGTAATCGACCACGACCAGGCCGAGCTTGCCGTACTCGCGCTTCATGCGCCGCGCCCGGGCGCGCAGCTCGAGGGCATTCAGCGCCGCCGTTTCGTCGACGTGGATGCGCGCTTCGTTCAGCTTGCCGATCGCGTCGGTGAGGTTCGCCCATTCCTCGTTGTCGAGCCGGCCGGTGCGCAGCTTGGTCTGGTCCACCCTGGCCATCGACGAAAGCATCCGCATGGCGAGCTGGCTCGCGCTCATTTCCATGCTGAAGATCGCCACCGGCAGGCCGACGCTGGGATGAAGCGCAACGTGCTCGGCGATGTTGAGGGCGAAGGCGGTCTTTCCCATCGACGGGCGCCCGGCGACGACGATCAGGTCCCCGGGCTGCAATCCCGCGGTCTTGCGGTCGAGATCGACGAACCCGGAGGGGACCCCGGTGACGTCGGAAGGGTGGTCCTGGCTGTGCAGATGGTCGATGCGCTCGAAGACCCTGGCGAGCACCGGGCTGATGCCCATCAGGCCCTGGTCCTTGCGCGCGCCCGACTCGGCGATCTGGAAGATCTTCGACTCGGCCTCGTCGAGCAGCTGCCCGACGTCCTTGCCGGTCGGGGCGAGCGCCGTCTCGGCGATCTCGGTGGCGACCTGCGCGAGGCGCCGCTGCACCGCGCGCTCGCGCACGAGCTCGGCGTAACGCCGGATGTTGAGCGCGCTCGGCGTGTTCTGCGCGAGCGCCGCGAGGTAGGTGGCGCCGCCGGTCTTGTCCTTGTCTTCGCTCGCCTCGATCGACTCCAGCACCGTGACCACGTCGGCCGGCCGGCTGGCCTCGATGAGGCGCGCGATGTGGCGCCAGATGCGGCGGTGGTCGTCGCGGTAGAAGTCCTGCGCCGACACCAGGTCGGCGACACGGTCGAACGCCTGGTTGTCGAGGAGCAGCGCGCCGAGCAGCGACTGCTCGGCCTCGACCGAGTGCGGCGGCAGCCTCAGCGCGACGAGCTGCGAATCGGCGGCGTCCGGACGCGCTACCGGCTGTGCAACAGGCATCTTGTTGTGACCTCCCCGGCGCGCATCATAGGAAGCGGAACCGCGTTTTCGATTTGATCAGTCGAAACGCGCGCTCTATCAACGCTTTCGCGCCGCGGTGCTGCCGAAAACTTGACCATCCGGGGCTACGAGACCGTCCCGGTTGTGGATTGCCTGTGCACAGGCTGTCAGTACTTTGTGGATGGCGCTGTACAAGTGCAAATTAAATCTCTTGACAGGTCGCGCCAGTCTATTACTGTATAAACATCCATGCAAGCGAGCTTTATTGCTCGCCGAGCACCGAGACGGTGATGGTGACGGCGACGTCGGTGTGCAGCGCGATCTGGATCGGGGAGTCGCCCACCTGCTTGAGCGGCCCCTGCGGCATGCGGATCTGCGCGCGCTCGACCTCGTGGCCCTGCTTCTTGAGCGCCTCCACGATGTCGTAGTTGGTGACCGAGCCGAACAGGCGCCCGTCGGGGCCCGCCTTCTGCGTGATCTGCAGCGTCAGGCCGTCGAGCTTGCCGGCGCGCTCCTGTGCCTTGGCGAGCGCCGCGGCCTGCGCCTGCTCGAGCTCGGCGCGGCGCGCCTCGAACGCCTTGCGGTTCTCCTCGGTCGCGCGCTTCGCCTTGCCGTGCGGGATGAGGTAGTTGCGCGCGTAGCCGTCCTTCACCCTCACCACCTGGCCGAGCTCGCCCAGGTTGGCGATCTTCTCCAGAAGAATGACTTCCATCAGTGCCTCAATGCAGGTCCGTGTAGGGCAGCAGCGCGAGGAAGCGCGCCCGCTTGATCGCCTCCGACAGCTGGCGCTGGTAGCCCGCCGCGGTCCCGGTGATGCGCGCCGGGATGATCTTGCCCGTCTCGTTGACGAAATCCTTGAGCGTCTCGACGTCCTTGTAGTCGATCCACTCGACCTTCTCGGCGGTGAAGCGGCAGAACTTGCGCCGGCGGAACAGCGCCCGCTGGCCGCGGTCCTTCTTGTCCTTGCCGAACTTCCCCTTGCCCTTGCCCTTACCTCTGCGCGGCGGTGGCATGTTGCTCTCCTTCGATGAATTCGATGTTCGTCACGTGGAGCACGAGCCGCTTCGAGCGCTTGCTCTTCGCTCCGAGAAATCCGTTGAGCTTCAATCCAATCCCCAACTTCGCGCCGGCGAGCAGCTTCGCCTGGGTCTCGAACGCCACGGCGCTCACCTCGGCCTCGACCGCCCTGCGTGCGCCCGCCTCGTCCTGCTCGGAGCGGTGCGCGAGCCTGAACTCGACCGCGGCGACGCCTGCCGGCGTGTAGCGCAGCGCGCCCAGCTCAAGCAGCCGGCCGCTCAGCTCGACCCGGTTCAGGCGCCACCTCGCCGGTCGGGCTGGCGCCGCGCTCGCCCATCATGGACTTGGACTTCTCCTCGCGCATCATCGGCGAGGGCGCGGTGTGCGCCTTGGGCATGGCGACGATCAGGTGGCGCAGCACCGCGTCGCTGAACTTGAACGAGTGCTCGAGCTCCTTCAGCGTCTCGTTGTCGCACTCGATGTTCATCAGCACGTAGTGCGCCTTGTGAACCTTGGCGATCGGATAGGCGAGCTGCCGGCGGCCCCAGTCCTCGAGGCGGTGCACGGTGCCGTTTCTCTGGGCGATCAGGCCCTTGTAGCGCTCGACCATCTGCGGGACCTGCTCGCTCTGGTCGGGATGGACGATGAAAACGATCTCGTAATGCCGCATGTCTGGTTAGGCTCCTTTTCCCGTGGTTCATTTGGCAAATGAGGCCGGCGTGCCATGCGTAGCCGCGCGACCAGGAAGGGCGCGGATTATACCGGGTTTTTCAGCGCTCCCGCCCGGCCTCGTGGAACGCCTTGCGCACCGGCGACAGCAGGTACTCGAGCACGCTGCGATCGCCGAGATGGATCTCGGCGACGAGCTGCATGCCGGGGGCGAGCGCGTAGCGCTGGCCGTCGGTCTCGAGGTGCTGGCGCGCGAGGTCGATCAGGGCGCGGAATGCGCCCTCGGTGGCGTCGGCGCTCACCTGCGCCACGGCGCCCTCGAGCATGCCGTACTTCTGGAACTGGAACGCGGCAAGCTTGATCTTCGCGGGCTGCGCGGCGCGCACGAACCCGATGTCGTCGTTCGACACCCAGACCTCGGCGCGCAGCCTCTCGCCCTGGGGCACGATGGTCATGAGGATGGTGCCGGGAGCCACCACGGTGCCGGGCGTGTGCGTGGCGAGGTCCTTGACGGTGCCCGACTGCGGCGCGCGCAGCTCAAGCAGCTCGCGGCGGTGGCGCTGCTTGGCGAGCTCCTGGCGCAGGCGCTCGGCCTGCGGCGCGGCCTCGGCGCGCTCGGCCTGGAGCAGGCGCTCGTAATCGGCTTTGATCTGCGCAAGGCGCTTCTCGGACTGCACGATCGTCGCTTGTGCCGCCGCGAGGGTGAACTCCTGGGTCTTCAGGTCCTGCTCCTTCTCGATGCGCTCGCGCTGCTTGTCGGTGTACATGAGGCGCCCGGCGAAGCCGTCCCTGGAGAGCTTCTCGAACGCCCTTTCCTGCTCGCGGTAGTGCGGCAGCACGGCGAGGAGCTTCGCGCGCACCTCGTGGGCGGCGGCGAGGTCGTGGCGCGCGCGCTCGAGCGTGCTCCTCTCCTGCGCGAGCGCGTTCTGGTAGGCGGCGACGTTCGCCGCGTGCTGCGCCTGCGCCTGCGTGAAGATCGCGGGCGGGTCCTCGGCGCCGGGCGCGAGCGGCTTCCCGGCGAGCTGCGCCTCGATGCGGCGCAGGGCGAGGCGCTTGGTGTGATACTCCGCGGCGAGCGCGCGCCCGTCGGCCGCGATGAGCGCGGTATCCATGCGCATCAGCACCTGGCCCTCGCGCACCCGCTCGCCCTCGCGCACGAAGATCTCCTTGATCACGCCCTGCTCCGCGGGCTGGACGATCTTCAGGTATCCCGCCGGGACGAGCTTGCCCTCGGCCACGGCGACGATGTCGAGCCTGGCGAGCGCCGCCCAGGCGAGCGCCGCGGCGAGCAGGCCGAGCAGCGCGTGCAGCACGCCGCGGCCGAGCGGCGCCGGCGGGCGCGCCTGCACCTGAAGGAGCGCCGGCTGGAAATCGATCGGGTCGGCGTCGTGCGCGAGCTTCATGGCAAACGCAGCGCGCGGTCGACTTGCAGCCCCCGGGGAACCTGATGGGCGACGAACAGGATCGTGGCTCGGCCCTTGAGCGGGTTGATGGTGCGCGCGAGGTTCTCGGCCGTCTCCGGATCCACGTTGCTGGTCGCTTCGTCGAAGATCAGAACCTTCGGGCGCTTGAGGAGCGCGCGCGCGATGGCGAGGCGCTGCTTCTGGCCGCCGGAGAGGCCGACGCCGTGCTCGCCGAGGGGCGTGCGGTAGCCCTGCGGGAGCCTCTCGAGGGTGTCGTGGATCTCGGCGGCGCGGCAGGCGATGACGATGTCCTCGAAGCCCGCGTGCGGGTTGGCCATCGCGAGGTTGTCGTAGACGCTGCCGGAGAAGAGCAGCGTCTCCTGCGGCACGACGCCGTAGGCGAGGCGCAGCTCGTTTGCCGACAGGTGGTCGAGCTGCACGGCATCGAGCAGGACGCGGCCGTCGGTCGGCGGGTAGAAGCCGAGGAGAAGCTTCACGAGGGTGCTCTTGCCGCTGCCCGAGGGGCCGCTCACGAGGATGAGCTCGCCCGGCCGGATCGAGAAGCTGACGTTGCGGAACAGCCACGGATGGCGCTCGCTGTAGCGGAACGCGACGCCCTGCAGCTCGATCGCGGCGGCGCCCGCGCTCGCGCGCGAAGGCGCGAGCGAGTAAGGCTCGGCGGGGGCGTTCATGATGTCGCCGAGGCGCTTCACGGCGATGGCCGCCTGCTGGAGCTCCTGCCACAGCCCGGCGATGCGCAGCATCGGCTGCGCCATGCGCGCGGCGAACATCTGGAACGCGACCAGCATGCCGATCGTGAAGCCGTCGCCGCGCATGACGAGCAGCGCGCCGGCGGCGAGGATCGCGAGCATCATGAGCTGCTCGAGCGCGTTCGCGACCACGTGGTAGGTGTTGGCGAGGTTGCGCGTGCCGAAGCTCGCGGCGAGGTAGGCGCAGAGCAGCTCGCCGTAGCGGCGCTCGAGCACCGGCTCGAGCTGCAGCGACTTCACGGTCTCCACCCCGGATACGTACTCGGTGACGAATGCCTGGTTGCGCGCGCCGAGGAGGAACTGCCGGTTCAGCTTCTCGCGCAGCCGCGGCGTCACGAGCAGGCTGGTGATCGCGAGAAGAAGCACGATGCCGAGCGCGATGAGCGAGAGCGGCCAGCTGTAGAAGAACATCAGCGCGAGAATCAGCGCGAGGAACGGCAGGTCGAGCACGAGCGAGATCGCGGCGCCGGTGATGAACTCGCGGATCGTCTCGACGCCCTGCAGGCGTGCCACCGTGGTGCCGGTCGGGCGGTGCTCGAAGTACGGCAACGGCAGGCGCAGGAGATGGCCCAGCACCTGCGTCGCGAGCACCGCGTCGACGCGGTTCCCCGTGTGCAGCACGAGGTACTGGCGCATCCAGGTCATCGCGGCGTTGAAGACGAGGAAGACTGCGAGGCCCATCGCGATGGCGAGCAGCGTGCTCTGCGTGTGGTGCACCACCACCTTGTCGATCACCACCTGCGTGAAGAGCGGCGTCGCAAGGCCGACGATCTGGATCGCGGCCGAGGCGAGCAGCACGTCGCGCCAAATGCCGCGGTGGCGCGCGAGCTCGGGAACGAACCAGCGCAAGCCGAAGGCGCGCCTGCCAGCGGCGTCGGGGTCTTCGGGCGCAGCCGGGGCCGGCGCGGCGAGGAGCACGGTTTGCTCGAAGCGCGCGGCGAATTCCCCGCGCGCGAGCGTGCGCGGCGCGTTCTCGCCGGCGACGAGGTAGAGCAGGCGCTCGCGGTCGGCGCGCACCAGGAGCGCCGGCGTGGGCGGCGCCGGGTCGTTCGCCGGCTGCCCCGCGCCGCGCACGAAACCCAGGCACGGCAGCGGCAGGCTCTCGAGCGCGTCGGCGCGTGCGCCGGCGAGGCCGGCCTTCAGGCCGCAGGCCTGCGCGGCGCGCAGCAGCGTCGCGAGATCGTAGGGCGGCGGGAACTGCGTGAGGATGAGCTGCGGGTCGAACGCGACGCGGTGCAGACGGCAAAGGCTCGCCAGGGCCCAGATGAAGCCGTCGGTCAGTACGCAATGCGCCGCGACGGGCCGCACGCCCATGACACCCCCCCGGATGCCACGCTACCGCAATGGCGCGGGAAAGTAAGTAGCCCGCGGGTTCTAGAACTGCAGTTCCAGCTCAGCCCAGCGAGAGGCCGCGGCGCGCCGCAGCGATGAGCGCCTCGGCGCGGGTCGAGACCCCGAGCGCGGTGAAGATGGCGTGGGCATGCTGCTTCACCGTGTTCGGCGCGATCCCGAGCTGCGTGGCGATACGCTCGTTGTTGTAGCCCTTGAGGATGAGGCGCAACACGTCCCTCTGCCGGTCGGTGAAGTCAAGATGCCCGCCGCGCCGCCGCAGCGCGGGCTTCGCATCTTCGAGCGCCTCGGGCGGCACGTAAGTCCCGCCCGCCGCCACGACCTTGAGCGCGGCGATCATCACTTCGGGCTTCGAGGTCTTGGGGATGTAGCCGCAGGCCCCGGCGTCGAGCGCGCCGAGGATCGACTCGCGGTCGCAGTCTGCCGACAGCACCACGACCGGCATCTGGGGGAACTCCATGCGGAAGCGGCTGATGGCGTCCAGCCCTTCGCAGCCCGGCAGGCCCAGGTCGAGCAGCACCAGGTCCGGCGCCTCGGCGGCGGCGCGCGCGATGCCGGATTCGAGCGTGTCTTCGGCCGAGACTTCGACCTCGCCGAGCGCCTTCTGAAGCACCGCCGGGACGATCTCCCGGATGAGAGGGTGATCGTCGATAACCAGCGCGCGCATGGGGTGAAATACTAACGCCGGCGCAGCGACTCGAACAGGCAGATTCCGGCCGACACCGAGACGTTCAGGCTTTCGACTTCGCCGCGCATCGGAATGCGGACGAGAAGATCACAGCTCTCGCGAGTCAGGCGCCGCATGCCCTCGCCTTCGGCACCGAGCACCCATGCAATTGACTGAGGAAGATCAGCCTCGTAGAGCGTTTTATCCGCGCGTTCATCGGCGCCGACGACCCATATGTCGCGCTCCTTGATCTCGGCGAGAGTGCGAGCGAGATTCGTAACCATCAGATAAGGCGTAGCTTCTGCCGCGCCGCTGGCAACCTTCGAGACTACCGGGGTAATGCCCGCAGCGCGGTCGCGCGGCGCGATTACCGCATGGGCGCCCGCAGCATTCGCGACCCGGAGGCAGGCGCCGAGATTGTGCGGGTCGGTGACACCGTCGAGCACCAGAAGTAGGGGATTCTTGACCTGTTCGAGAATCTGGTTGAGGTCGTCGGCAACGTTCTTTATCTCCACGCGCGCCACGACTCCCTGGTGCCGGCCGCCGCCGTAGAAGCCGTCGAGCCGCTTCGTCGGAACGCGCATGACGCGCACGCCGGCGCGCTCGGCGATCGCCACGAGATCCTTGCCGCGCGCGTCGTTGCGCGTCTCGTCGAGGAAGATCTCGATCACCGACTTCGGGTCGGCGCGCAGCCGCGCGAGCACCGCGTGGAAGCCGAAGACGACCCTAGGCTCTTTCATGAGGCACGAAATCGATCTTGCGCGTCTCCAGGTCCACGCGCACCAGCTTCACCGTCATCCGGTCGGCGAGGCGGTAGCGCCGGCCGCTGCGCTCGCCGGCGAGCACGTGGCGCGCGGCGTCGAACTGGAAGTAGTCGCGGCCGAGCTCTGAGATGTGGACCAGGCCGTCGACGAAGTAGTCGTCGAGCGTCACGAACAGGCCGAACGGCACCACGCCGGTGATGCTGCCGGAGAAGGTGCCGCCGACGTGGTCGCGCATGTAGTAGCACTTGAGCCAGTTCTCGACGTCGCGGCTCGCCTCGTCGGCGCGCCGCTCGGTCTCCGAGCAGTGGCGCCCGAGAGCCTCCCAGTCCTGCTCGGCGTACTTCTTCTGCGCGAGCGCGGCCTTGATCGCGCGGTGCACGAGGAGGTCGGGGTAGCGCCGGATCGGCGAAGTGAAGTGCACGTACGCGTCGAACGCGAGGCCGAAGTGGCCGACGTTGCTCGGGCTGTACACCGCCTGCTTGAGCGAGCGCAGCAGAATCGTCTGCAGCAGGCCGAAGTCGGGCCGCTTGCGGATGCGCTCGAGGAGCCGCGCATAGTCCTTCGGCTGCGGGATCTCGCCGCCGGGCAGCTGCAGGCCGAGCTCGCCGAGGAAGTCGCGCAACGCGGCCACCTTGTCGGCGGCCGGCGCGTCGTGCACGCGGTAAAGCACCGGCTGCTTGCGGCCGTGGAGCAGGTTGCCGGCGCACACGTTGGCGGCGAGCATGCACTCCTCGATGATGCGGTGCGCGTCGTTGCGCGGCTCGGGCACGATGCGCTCGATCTTGCCGCGCACGTCGAACACCATGCGCGTCTCGAGGGTGTCGAAGTCGATCGCGCCGCGCCGGGTGCGCTCTGCGAACAGGGCATGGAACAGCTCGTAGAGCACGCGCAGGTGCTCGGGCGCCTTGCCCGTGGAGAGCTTGTCCCAGACTTCCGTATAGGTGAGCCGCGCATGCGAGCGGATGACGCCGGCGTAGAACTCGTAGCGCGCAAGTTCGCCCTGCGGCGTGACCGCCACCTCGCACACCATCGCCAGCCGGTCCACGTCCGGATTGAGCGAGCAAAGCCCGTTCGAGAGCTTCTCGGGCAGCATCGGGATCACGCGCCTCGGGAAGTAGACCGAGGTGCCGCGTTCGCGCGCGTCGCGGTCGAGCGCATCGCCCGGTCGCACGTAATGGCTGACGTCGGCGATCGCCACCCATAACCGCCAGCCCCGCTTTCCTTCCCCTTGTTCACGGCGCGCGAACACCGCGTCGTCAAAGTCCCTGGCGGTTTCCCCGTCGATCGTCACGAAGTGCAGCTCACGCAGGTCTTTGCGGTCCTCAAATTCGGTTACCTCATCAGGCAGCGAGCTCGCCTGGGCCAGGGCCTTCCTGGAAAACTCGTGCGGCAGGTCGAACTTGCGCACCGCGATCTCGATCTCCATGCCGGGGTCGGCGTGGTGGCCGAGCACTTCGGCGACGCGCCCGATCGGCTGCGCGTGCTGCCCGGGCTGGGCCACGAGCTCTACGGTGACCACCTGCCCGGCCTTCGCCC
Source organism: Burkholderiales bacterium (assembly GCA_035454645.1). Lineage (GTDB taxonomy): Bacteria > Pseudomonadota > Gammaproteobacteria > Burkholderiales > SG8-39 > SCGC-AG-212-J23. The sequence goes on along the minus strand of DATIGR010000212.1, from coordinate 1,579 downwards.
TGCCCGCCTCCGCCGGCGGCACGAGGATGTCGTGCGCGATGCGCCGGTCCTCGGGCACGAGGAACAGCACGCCGCGCTCGGAGTGCAGCCGGCCGACGATGCGTCGGCTCGCGCGCTCGAGCACTTCCACCACCTCGCCGATCGCGCGGCCGCGAAAGTCGCGGCCCGCGACGCGGATCGCGGCGCGGTCGCCGTGCATCAGCTGGCGCATCTCGGACGGCGGCAGGAAGACGGATGCTCCGGGTTGATCCGGAATCAGGAACCCATGGCCGTCCGGGTGGCCCTCGACGCGCCCGGCGACGAGCGCGATGCGCTTCGCCACGAGCAGGCTGCCGGCGCGGTTCTGCACCACTTCGCCCGAGCGCTCGAGCTCGGCGAGCGCGCGCTCGAGGTCGCGGCGCGCATGGCGCGGCACGTGCAGCCGCGCCGCGAGCTCGTCGCGGGTGAGCGGCGCGCGCGCGCCGTTCAGGACGCCGAGGATGCGCTGCGCGTCGGGCGCGTCGCGGTCTGCTCTTTGCCTTCGCCGCAGCGCGGTTCTTTTCGCTTTTTTCTTTGACACTTCAGATACCTGCAACTAAAATCGCGCCTCCCCTGCCGAGGTGGCGGAATTGGTAGACGCACTAGGTTCAGGTCCTAGCGGTGGCAACACTGTGGGGGTTCGAGTCCCTTCCTCGGCACCAGTCCTGATGTAGATCCTAGAGGTCGTACGGGTGCCGCCGGACGATGGTCTCGTCGCGGTCCGGGCCGGTGGAGATGAGATCGATCGGCACGCCGGCGAGCGACTCGATGCGCTTGAGATACGCGCGCGCCGCCTTGGGCAGCGCGTCGTAGGAGCGGATGCCGACCGTGCTCTCCATCCAGCCGGGATGCTCCTCGTAGCGCGGATGGCAGCGCTCGAGCTCCTCGGCGCCGACCGGCAGGATCTCGGAGAAGGCGCCCTCGAGCTCGTAGCCGACGCAGATTTTCACCGACTCGACGGCGTCGAGCACGTCGAGCTTGGTGATGCAAAGGCCCGAGACTCCGTTCAGCTGGATCGAGCGCTTGAGCGCCGCGGCGTCGAACCAGCCGGTGCGCCGCGGCCGGCCGGTGGTGGCGCCGAACTCCTGGCCGCGCTGGCGCAGGTGCTCGCCGACGTCGTCCGAGAGCTCGGTCGGGAAGGGGCCGCCGCCGACGCGCGTCGTATACGCCTTGGTGATGCCGAGCACATAGTGCAGATGGTGCGGGCCGATGCCCGCGCCCGCGGCCGCCGCGCCCGCGACGCAGTTCGACGAGGTGACGAACGGATAGGTGCCGTGGTCGATGTCGAGGAGCGACCCCTGCGCGCCCTCGAACAGCAGGTTCCTGCCCTGGCGGTTGGCGTGGTAGAGCGCGCGCGGCACGTCGACCATCAGCGGCTCGAAGCGCGGCGCGAGCGCGAGCGCCTCATCGAGCGTCTTCTGGAAGTCGACCGGCGGTGCGCCGTGGTACTGCGTGAGCACGAAGTTGTGGTAGTCGAGCAGCCCTTTGAGCTTCTCGGCGAAGCGCACCGGCTTGAACAGGTCCTGCAGGCGGATGGCGCGCCGCGCCACCTTGTCCTCGT
>DATIGR010000211.1:0-9554 GCA_035454645.1 Burkholderiales bacterium | reverse complement strand
GCTCGAACGCCTGGTCGCAGCGATCGGCGAAGCGGCAATGGTCGAATTTCGTCGTCAGCGCCGGCACCTGGCCGCGGATGACCGCGAGCTCGCGCGCCCGCCGCTGCGGGGTCGGGAGCGCGGCGAACAGCTTCTGCGAGTACGGGTGCTGCGGCGCGCGCAGGAAAGCGTCGCGCCCGGCGAGCTCGACGATCTCGCCCGCGTACATCACCGCGATGCGGTGCGCCATCTTCGCGACGATGCCGAGGTCGTGCGTGATCAGAAGCAGCGCCATGCCGCGCTCGGCCTGGAGCCGCGCGAGCAGCTCGAGGATCTGCGCCTGGATCGTGACGTCGAGCGCCGTGGTCGGCTCGTCGGCGATCAGCACCTCGGGATCGACCGCGAGCGCGCCGGCGATCATCGCGCGCTGCTTCAAGCCGCCGGAGAGCTGGAACGGGTACTGCTCGAAGCGCCGCTCCGCGTCCTGGATGCCGACCGCGCGCAGCAGCTCGATTGCCCTTTGACGATTGTCCCTCGTGCTCCCTTTCGTGTGGCGTTCAAGAACTTCCACGATCTGCCGGCCGACGGTGAGCACCGGGTTGAGCGCGGTCGATGGCTCCTGGAACACCATCGCGACGCGCCGGCCGCGCACCGCGCGCATCGCCGCCTCCGGCAGCGCGAGCAGCTCGATGCCGTCGAGCGCGACCCGGCCCGAGGCGATGCGGCCGGCTTCGGGCAGCAGCCGCATGAGCGAGAGCGCGGTCATCGATTTGCCGGATCCCGACTCGCCCACGAGCGCGAAGCACTCGCCCTTGCGCAGCTCGAAATCGATGCCGTCGACCGCGCGCACCGTGCCCGAGGCGGTGTCGAGAACGGTTCTCAGGCCTTGAACCGCCAGGGTCATACGGCGAGCGCCCCTCCCAGGCTCAGCCGCGGGTCGAAACCGTCGCGCACCGCGTCGGCAAAGAGGTTCGCCGCGAGCACCAGCATGAACATGAACGCAAACGCGGCGGCGAGCGACCACCAGACGATCGGCTCGCGCGCCATCTCGAGGCGGGCGGAGTTGATCATGGTGCCGAAGCTGGTCGTCGCCGGGTCGACGCCGACGCCCACGTACGAGAGCACCGCCTCGGCGAGCACCAGCCCGGAAAAGTCCATCACCATCGCGATGATGACGATGTGCGCCACGTTGGGGAGGATGTGCCGGCCGAGGATGCGCGCGTCGGAGACGCCGAAGGCGTGGGCGGCCTGGATGTACTCGAGCTGCGAGAGCTTGAGCGCCTCGCCGCGCAGCAGCCGGGCGAGGCCGGTCCAGCTGGTGAGCCCGAGGATCGCGCACAGCACGAGCAGCCTGAAATCGGCGCGCTGCGCCGCGGTCGGAAACCACTCCGGGTGCCGGTCGATCACGACCTGCATCATGAGCACCGCGGCGGCGATGAGCAGCACCCCGGGAATGGAATTGAGCGTGGTATAGAGATACTGGATCGCGTCGTCGATCCAGCCCTTGAAGTAGCCCGCCATGACGCCGAGCGCGATGCCGAGCGGCAGGAGCACGAGCGTGGTGAGCGTGCCGATGGCGAGGCTGGTGCGGATCGACTTGAGGGCGAGGTAGAGCACGTCCTGCCCGACCTGGTTCGTGCCGAGCACGTGGTAGTGCGGCGCGAGGCTCGCGATCGGCCCGGCGAGCGCGAGGATCACGCCAGCCGTGGTCCATGCGGCGCGCCACGGGACGTGGGGATGGCGGCGCGCGAGGGGACGCGAGGCGAAATAGACGAGCGCCCAGAGCGCGCCCGCACTGCCGAGACCGAGCGCAGCTCTCGTCACGACGTCGGTCACGCGATCGCGTTCCTCGTCCAGATGCGCGCCGCCGTGGCGCAGCCGCGGGAAGTCGCGCACGTACTTGCCGTCGGGCGTCTCGATCTGCTCCTTGGAGTACAGGCGTGTGGCGAGCGGCGCGGAATAGGTCTTTTCGCCCTTCTGCCGCAGCACCGACAACATGCGATCGAGGAGCGATTGCACCTCCACCGCGCCCGCGGCGCGGTAGTGGAGCGAGTCGGCGAGCCCGACGACGAGGTAGCAGCCGAGGACCACGGCCGAAACCACCGCGGCCTTGGACCGGAATACGCGCTTCCAGGGCGCCGCCAGATGCGGCCGGCGGCGGCAGTAGAGCGCGTAGGCGACGACGGCGGCGACGAGCAGCCAAAGCAGCGCGTCGGTGGCGAGCACGACCGGCGTCATTCGAGCCTGATGCGCGGGTCCACCAGCGTGTACGAAAGGTCGGTGAGCAGCAGCCCCAGGATGTAGAGCAGCGAGCCGATGAACACCATCGAGCGCACCACCGCGAAGTCCTGCGCCTGGATCGCGTCGAGGGTGTAGCTGCCCAGGCCCGGGATGCCGAAGAACGACTCGGCGAGCAGGCTTCCCATGAAAAGCAGCGGGATCACGACCACCGAGCCGGTGAGGATCGGGATCATCGCGTTCTTCAGCACGTGGCGGAAGAGGACCACCGACTCGGCGAGCCCCTTGGCGCGCGCGGTGCGCACGTAATCGCGCCCCATCTCCTCGAGGAAGATGGTGCGGTACCAGCGGCTGCCCGAGCCGATTCCGCTCACCACGCCGATGAGCACCGGCAGGATGACGAACTTCGCCGCGTCGAGGCCGCCGGCGTAGCCCGAGATCGGCACGAGGTGCAGCAGCTTCGACGCCAGGTACTGGCCGCCGATGATGTAGAACAGCGTCGAGATGGACATCATCGCGACGCACAGCACCACGCCCCAGAAGTCCAGGTAGGTGGCGCGGAAGAACGCCATCAGCAGCGCGAACGTGATGTTCACCGCCAGCCCGACGAGGAACACCGGGATCGCGAGCGCGAGGCTCGGGCCCATGCGCGTGCGGATCTCGTGCGCGATGTCGCGCTGGTCCTCGGCGCGGCCGAAGTCGAACGCGAACAGCCTGAGCGACTTCTCGTAGAAGATCGTATCGGTGAACTTGGCGCTCCCCGGGGCGCTTGCGTTCCACAGCAGGTCCTTGTCATACCCGCGCTCCTGCTTCCACTTGTCGATCGCCTCGGGCGTGACGCGCTTCGCGCCGAGGTGCATGCGCGCCATGTCGTCGGGCGTGTTGACCACGAAGAACAGCACGAAGGTGATGAGGTTGACCCCGATCAGGATCGGGATCGCGTACAGCACGCGCCGGACGATGTAGGCGATCATCAGGCCGCGGGCCGCGCGGCCATGCGCTCACGCCGTCGGTACGTGATGAATGCGGGCACCGCGGTGGCGATCAGCGCGGCGAGAGCGACGACGACCGGCCAGACGACGGGGCGGTTCCATTCGCGCCGCAGCTCGGCGCGCAGCGCGGGGTCGACGCGCAGGTACTGCAGCGTGTTGCCGGCCATGTCGTTCGGCTTGACGTTGGCGAGCCAGCGGTGGCGCAGCGTGTAGTCCTTGGGGTGGAAGCCGAAGATCCAGGGCGCGTCGCGCCGCGCGACCTCGACCATGCGGTCGATCAGCGCCTGCCGTTGCGGCGAGTTCGGCATGTCCTTCATGCGCTCGAACAGCGCGTCGAACTCGGGGCTCGTGTAGTTCGAGCTGTTGGAGCCCGCGCCGTCGGCGCGCGCCTGCGGGCCGTGCAGCAGGAACAGGAAGTTCTCCGGGTCGGGGTAGTCGGCGAGCCAGCCCAGGCCGTAGACCTGCTGCGTGCCCTTGCGGATCTTCTCCTGGAACCGGTTCCAGTCGGTCTCGCGCACCTCGAGCTGGATCGAAAGCTTCTCGAACTGCTTGCGCCACCAGTCGAGCCGCGGCTTGTCCCCCGGCCCGCGCGAGGTGGTGTCGAAATAGAGCACCAGAGGCGCGCCGCTCTTCGCGTCCCTGCCCTCCGGGTAGCCCGCTTGCGCAAGGAGCTGCTTCGCTTCGGCGAGCGGTCTGCGGCTCTCGCGGCCGCCGCGCCACACGTGGGTCACCGGGTTCATGGCCTCGCGGCCCTCGCGGGCGCCGAAAATGCCCGGCGGCAGCGGGCTGTGCGCCACGATGCCGCGGCCGTTCAGGAAGATCGACAGATACTCCTCCATGTCGACCGCGATCGAGATCGCCTGGCGCAGCTTGCGCGCGCGCTCGGAGCTTCCGCCGACCACCGGGTCCTTCATGTTGAAGCCGAAGTAGTACACGCTCGCGGCGACCGAGGTCGAGAGCTCGATGCCGCGCTCGAGCATCTCCGCCGAGGGCTCGGCGGCGCCGTCGACCGCGACGCGGACCGCCTGGTCGAAGTTCTCGGGGCTGATGCCGGCGCTGTCGTAGTAGCCCTGCAGGAACTTGTTCCAGTAGGGGACGCCTTCCTTCTCGCGGCTGAACACGACCCGGTCGATGAAAGGCATGGTCTTGCCGGCATCTTTCAGCAAGCCGGCTTCGGCATCGCCGGGCTCTCCTTCGGAGGGATACGCCGTGCCGCGGTAATTGGGGTTGCGGCTGAGCACCATGCGCGCGTTCGGGTCGTTCTCGGTCAGCATGTAGGGCCCCGTGCCGACCGGCCACCAGTCGAGCGTGAAGTTCCTTTCCTCCATGCCGCTCTGGTGGAAGAACTTCTCCGCCTCCCACGGAATCGGCGAGAAGAACGGCATCGCGAGCCAGTAGACGAACTGAGGATAGCGGCCCCTGAGCGTGACACGGTAGGTGTAGCGGTCCACTTCCTCGACGCCCTCGAGCGCATGGCCGCGCAGATCGATCCATCCTGGGGCGTTCAGCTGCTTCAGCCTTTCGGCGAGCTCGGGCAGGCCGACGATGTACTGCGCCATCAGGCCGAAGATCGGCGAGTGCAGCCGCGGGTGCGCGAGGCGCTTGATCTGGTAGACGTAGTCCGCGGCGACGAGCTCGCGGGTTCCCGACGGCAGGTCGTAGGGGGTCTTCAGCTGTGAAATTCGCTTCGTGTCGAGCCGATGGTTGGCCTCGACGAACGCAGGATGCGGCTGGTAGCGGATGCCCGGGCGGATGCGGATCTCGTAGGCCGTGAACTTGCCGCCGGCGATCTCCTTCGGCCTCGGCAGCTGCGCGGCGCTCAGCGTGATGAGCTCATAGGGGCGCTTCAGATAGTGATACTGCAGCGGCGGTTCGAGGATCTGGCGCGTGAAAAGCGACTCGTCGACGGTGTAGGACTGCACCGGATCGAGGTGCTTCGGCCGCTGCACGAAGGCCGCATAGAGAACGTTGGCGTTTCGCTCCGCGCGCGGGTATGGATCGTTCCAGACCTCGCCGCAGCCCGCGAGGAACACCATGAGCATCAGGAGGATGCGCACGCCGCTCAGTATAATCGGCCGCATGGCGCTTCTCTCCGGCAGGAAGATCCTGGTCACCGGCGTGCTATCCAACCGCTCGATCGCCTACGGCGTGGCGAAAGCCGCGCGCCGGGAAGGCGCGGAAATCGCGCTCACCTATCAGAACGATCGCTTCAAGGACCGCGTCGCCGACATGGCGCGGGAGCTCGGCTCGGAAATCGCGCTGCCCTGCGAGGTGACCAGCGACTCGGAGATCGAAGGGTTGTTTGCTCAATTAAGAACCCGTTGGGATCACCTTGATGGCCTGGTGCACGCCATCGCCTTCGCGCCGCGGGAGGCCATTGCCGGGGATTTCCTGGATGGAATTTCGAGAGCAGCCTTCGCCCAGGCGCACGACGTCTCGTCGTACAGCTTCGCCGCGCTGGCGAAGGGGGCTTTGCCGCTGATGGAGGGAAGAAAGGCCTCGCTGCTGACGCTCACCTATCTGGGCGCGGCGCGCGTGGTCCCGAACTACAACACCATGGGCCTCGCCAAGGCGAGCCTGGAGGCCTCGGTGCGCTATCTCGCGGCGAGCCTCGGGCCGCGCGGCATCCGGGTGAACGCCATCTCCGCCGGCCCGATCAAGACGCTCGCCGCGGCGGGCATCGCCGGCTTCGGCAAGATCCTGAAGTTCGTCGAGGAGCACGCGCCCCTGCGGCGCAACGTCACTACCGAGGACGTCGGCAACGCCGCGGCGTTCCTGCTCTCGGACCTCGCCGCCGCGATCACCGGCGAGATCCTCTACGTCGACGCCGGGTTCAGCCACGTGGTCGCCGGAATTCCCTCGGCGCCTACTTCTTCTCCAGACTAGAGTAGAAAAGGGGTCAGGACCCTTTTTCGCGCAGCTGCGCGTAGCTCGTCGGAAAAAGGGTCCTGACCCCTTTTCTACTTCTTCTCCAGACTCGCCGGGTTGATTTCGATGTCCGCGCGGCTGCGCAGGCTCTCGACCAGCGCTTCGTACTGCGCCTCGCCGTAAAGCTGGGCGACGCGCGCGGTCACCTGAGGATCGTCTTCCTTCACGGGTTCGTCGATCAACTTGGAGATGCGCAGCAGCGCGTAGCCGCCGTCGGGGATCGGCACGCCCACATAGGCGGGCAGCTTGCTCGCATCGGCCGCCACCACCTGGCGCAGGATGCTGCTCGGCAGCCCCTGCGCATCGCGCCGCGAGACGAGCCGCGGCGCGCTCCACTTCACGCCGGCGTCCTCGCCCTTGCGCAGCTTGTCGAGCCTCGCCTGGCCGTCCTTGAGCGCGAGCGCCGAGGCCTCGCGCCGGCGCAGCTCGCCGGCGATCTCGCCCTTCACGTCCTCGAAGCTGCGCTGCGCCGCCGGCTGGTGCTCGAGCACGCGCGCGGCGACGAGCGTGCTGGGCGCCACCTCGATCGCGTCGGTGTTGCGGCGGTTCTGGATCGCATCCGCGGAGAACAGCGCCGACAGGAGCTTCGGGTGGTCGAGCGCGCCGAGCTCCTGGCGCGCGGACTTGGCGATCCAGCCGGTCTGCTGCGCCTGCAGCTTGAAGCGCTCGGCCGCGGGCTTGAGGCTCTCGGACTGCTCGTACACCAGGTTGGTGAAGTTCTCCGCCGCCTCGGCGAACTTGCGCTGGCCCTTCTGGCGCGCGAGCTCGTCGGCGAGCTCCTTCCTCACTTCCTCGTAGGGGCGCGCCTTGCCGGCCTGGATGCCGGTCACGCGCACCACGTGGAAGCCGAACTCGCTTTCCACCACCTGGATCTCGTTCTGCCCCAGCCTGAACACCGCCTCCTCGAACGGCTTCACCATCATGCCGCGGCCGAACCATCCGAGGTCGCCGCCCTTCTCGGAGGACCCCGGATCCTGCGAGTGCTTCTGCGCCAGCTCGGCGAAGCGCGCGGGGCTCTTCTTCAGCTCCTCGAGGATCTTCTGCGCCTCCTCCTTCGTCTTGACGAGGATATGGCTCGCGCGGCGGCTCTCCTCGACGCGAAACTGGGCGGCGCGCGCCTCGTAGGCCGCCCTGACCTCGGCCTCGGTGGGCGGGTCCTCACGCGCGAGCGCCGCGGCCGAGAGCACCAGGTATTCGGCCCGCACGCGCTCCGGGGTGCGGTAGTCGGCCGGGTTGGCGTCGTAATGCGCCTTGAGCTGCGCCTCCTCGATCTTCACCTGCGGGAGGAACTGCTGCTCGGAGATGCGCGCCTCCGACACCTCGCGCTTCTGCGCCTCGATCGCGGCGAGGCGCACGGCGACCGAGCGCGGCGCGATCGCGGTCTGCGCGATCGAGCCGGCGAAGCGAGCGAGCGGCAGCTTGCTCTGCAGCTCGGCGACGTTGCCCTGATCCGAGATGCCCCGGCTCGCGAGGTAGGCCGAGTACTTGGCGGCCGAGAACCTGCCGTCCTCCTGGAACTCCGGGGCGCCGGTGATGGCGTCGATCACCGCCTCGCGGCTCATGAACATGTGGGCGCGCCCGAGCTCGCCCGCGATCAGGCGCTGGGAGATCAGGCTGTCGAGCACCAGGCGCTGCGTCTCGGGGGCTTCGAGCGCCGCGGGATTGACGGCGCCGCCGAACACCCGGCGCAGCTCCTCGGCGAGCTCGCGCTGCGAGATCTCCATGCCGTTCACCGTGGCGACGGTGTCGCGCGAAGCGCGGAACCGGGTATAGGACTCGATGCCCCAGGTGGCGAACGTGATCGCGATCAGCCCGAGGAAAACCTGGATGACGCGCTTATACTTGGTGACGAGATCGAACACGGTCGAATTCTACCGGCTTGTCCGACGGAGAACCCCTGCTCATGCGACGCCTTTTTCTGCTCACCCTCGCCTGCTCGCTTTTCGTCGCGCCCGCCCTCGCCCGCGACGTGCCCTTCGTCCCGACGCCCGCCAAGGTGGTCGACCGGATGCTCGAGATCGCGAAGGTCGGGCCGAACGACGTGGTCTACGACCTCGGCTCGGGCGACGGGCGCATCGTGATCGCCGCCGCCCGGAAGTACGGCGCGCGCGGCGTCGGCATCGATATCGACCCGGAGCGGATCCGGGAGGCGCGCGACAACGCGCAGCGCGCCGGGGTCGCGGACCGCGTCGAATTCCGCGAGGCCGACCTGTTCCAGGCCAACCTGCGCGAGGCGACCGTGGTCACCCTCTACCTGCTCTCCAGCGTGAACCTGCAGCTGCGGCCCAAGCTCCTGAAGGAGCTCAAGCCGGGAACGCGGATCGTCTCGCACGCCTTCGACATGGGCGACTGGAAGCCGCTCAGGACCGAGAAGGTCGGCACGAGCACCGTCTACTACTGGATCGTGCCGGAGAGCAAGTGAGCGTCAGTCGCTCATGATGTTCGGATAGATGAAGCCGAACGAGAGGATCGACAGCGCGAGCTTGAGCACGAACTTCGCTTTCTGCAGCGGCGCCATCTCGCGAAACTTGAGGGATCGCTGAGCCGTCGCCGCACTCCCCTGCGCAGCTTGCTTCGGGTCGGACATGTTGCCTCCTGGACTTGATGACGCGGGCCCGGGGCGCCGGCAGGTTGCCGCGGGAGTATGCCGCCCCGGAGCTCGCGCGCCGATTCTACGTCTTCGCGCTAGCGCCCGCCCGCCTTCGAGCGGATGGAGGCCGCGCGCTCGGAGACCCGCCTCGCGTCCTCGCGCCGGCCCATCACGCCATACAGGCGGGCGAGGTTTTCCAGGCAGCCGGCCACCGCGACGTGCTCGGGACCCAGATGCAGCTCGCGCACGTGCAGCGAGCGGCGGTAGAAGTGCTCGGCGGCGACGTACTCGCCGCGCGCGCCGTACAGGTCGGCAAGGTAGTTGAGCGACGCGTCGACGTCCGGATGGTCCGGGCCGAGCGCGCTCTCGAGCAGCGCGAGCGAGCGCTGGTGGAGCGACTCGGCCTCGGCGTAATTGCCCTGCGCGCCGTAGAGCTCGCCCAGGTTGTTCAGCGCGACCGCCACGGCGGGATGGCCTTCGCCCATGCGCTTGAGCGCGATGTCGAGCGAGCGCCGGTAGAGCGGCTCGGCCGCCGCATAGCGGCCGCGCGCCCGGTACAGCGCGGCGAGGTTGTTCAGCGAAGCCGCCACCGCGGGGTTATAGGGCCCCAGGGCCTTCTCGCGGATCGCGAGCGCGCGCTCGTACAGCGGCTGCGCTTCATCGAAGCGCCGCTGCGCGTAATACGACCCGGCGAGGCTGTCGAGCCAGGTGGCGACGTTGGGGTGCTGCGGGCCGAGCGCGCTTTCCACGTTCACGAGCGCGCGCTTGTACGCGCGCTCGGCTTCGGCGTACCGGCCCTGCGCCTGGTGGAGCTCGGCGAGATTCCC
>DATIGR010000210.1:0-5954 GCA_035454645.1 Burkholderiales bacterium | reverse complement strand
CGGCAAGCCCCACAAGGTCGCCCTGGTCGCCTGCATGCGCAAGATGCTTACCATCCTCAACGCTATGGCTCGAGAAAGCACCCCCTGGACCCCCGAAACAAAACCCGTTTAAGAGATCCCGTTACAAACACGGTTGCTTTTTGGCGAGGCACTCGAGGTAGGCGTTCGCGTCCGGCGGGGCGTTGTCGCGCTGCGCGCGCCACACGGTCTCGGCCAGGCACTCGAGCGCCTGGTGCAGCGCTTCATGCCTGTCCCGAAACCTCGTGAGCAGCGCCTGGAACCGGTGCGCGATGCCCGGCGGCTGGTCGATCGACAGCTGCTCCTCCAGCGCCACGTGCAGGCTCATGTGCAGGAACGGGTTGGACTCGTCGACGTAGTCCCTGTCGCGGGTGCGCTCGCGATCGGCGAGCGCCTCGTGGTACTCCGGGTGCAGCAGGATCACATCGAGCGCGAGCGCTTCGATACCGACGAGCGGCTGGCCGGTGCGGTACTTGTGCCAGGCGCCGAAGAACATCTCGCGCACCTGCTCGCGCGTCGGATTAAACATCCTTGGTTTTCGGCCTGAATTCGCACAGGTCGCGGATCAGGCATTGCGGGCAGCCGGGCTTGCGCGCGAGGCAGACGTAGCGTCCGTGCAGGATCAGCCAGTGGTGCGCGTTCTTCAGGTACTCCGGCGGCGTGAGCTTCACGAGCTTGTTTTCCACGGCCACGACATCTTTCCCGGGAGCAAGGCCGGTGCGGTTGGCGACCCGGAAGATGTGCGTGTCGACCGCCACGGTCGGCTGGCCGAACGCCGTGTTCAGCACCACGTTCGCGGTCTTGCGGCCGACCCCGGGCAGGCGCTCGAGCGCCTCGCGGTTCTGCGGCACCGCGCCGCAATGCTCCTCGAGCAGGATCTTCGACAGCGCGACCACGTTCTTCGCCTTCGTGCGGTACAGCCCGATCCGCTTGATGTAGCTCTCCAGCCCCGCTACGCCCAGCTTCACCATCTTCTCGGGAGTATTTGCGGTCTGAAAGAGTTCCGCGGTGGCGAGGTTCACCGACTTGTCGGTGGCCTGCGCCGAGAGCACCACGGCGACGAGCAGCTCGTAGGGCGTGCCGTAGCGCAGCTCGGTGGTGGGATTCGGGTTGGCGGCCTGCAGGCGCCGGAAGATCTCGCGCCGCTTCTGCGCGTTCATGCGTGCTTCTTGCGCGCGAGCGCATCGGCGAGGACCCGCTTGCGGTCCACCGGCGGCGGCACGATTTGCTGTTTCATCCGTCGCAGACGGGCGCGTCCTCGCGCGCCGGCGGCGCGCCTGAGCTGCGCGTTCCATTCGCCCTGCGCCGGCACCATCGCGATGCAATCGACCGGGCAGGGGGGCACGCACAGCCTGCAGCCGATGCACCAGGGCTCGACCACGGTGTGCATGAGCTGCGCCGCGCCGACGATCGCGTCCACCGGGCAGGCGTCGATGCACAGCGTGCAGCCGATGCAGCGGCCCTCGTCGATGAGGGCGACCGCAGCGCGCTTCATGGGGTCAAGTATCCGACACATTCACCCACCAGGTTCGGGCCGCGGTAGATGAGGCCGGTGTAGAGCTGGATCAGCTTGGCTCCCGCGGCGCGCTTCTCGGCGGCGTCCGCTCCCGAGAGGATCCCGCCCGCGCCGATGAGGGTGGTTTGCGGGAGCAGGGATGAAAACGCTTTCAGCACCCTGGTCGCGCGTTCACGGATCGGGGCGCCTGACAGCCCGCCGGCCTCGTTCGCATGTGCCAGCTGCTCCACGCCCTCCCGCGACACGGACGTGTTGGTGGCAATTACGCCGTCGATGCCGTGGCGGCGTACCGCTTCCGCGATCGCGCCGATCGCCTCGGCGTCGAGGTCCGGGGCGACCTTGAGAACGAGGGGCACGTGCTTAGCGTGACGCCCGGAAAGCTCCCGGCGGCGCGACGCGAGCCTGCCCAGCAGGGTCTCGAGGGAATCCTTTTCCTGCAGCGAGCGCAGCCCCGCGGTGTTCGGCGAGGAAACGTTGATGGTCACGTACGAGGCGGCGCTGTAGACCTTCTCCAGGCAGAGCCCGTAGTCGTCCACCGCGCGCTCGGGCGGCGTCGCGGCGTTTAGGCCGATGTTGATTCCCAGGATGCCGCGAAAGCGCGCCCGCGCCACGTTCTCGAGAAACGCGTCGACGCCGACGTTGTTGAAGCCCATCCGGTTTATCAAGGCATTTGCTTCAGGCAGGCGAAACAGGCGCGGCTTTGCGTTACCCGGCTGCGGCCGCGGGGTCACGGTTCCCACTTCGAGAAAGCCGAACCCCAGGCGCGCGAGCGCGTCGATGTGCGCCGCGTCCTTGTCCAGCCCCGCGGCCAGGCCGACCGGATTGGGGAACTCCAGGCCCATCGCGCGCACCGGACAATCGAACTGCCTCGGAACGAGGAGCCCCGCGAGCCGCAGGGCGAGCCGGTGAGCGTCTTCGGGGTCTAGCGAGAAGAGGAAAGGTCGGGCGAGCTCATACAAGCTCACGCCCGGTTTTCTTCCGTAGGCCTGCGGCCGAGGCGGCGCCAGGCGCCCCCGACGAAGCCCTCGATCGGCTCGAACTTGGACTTGTACGCCATCTTCGGGCTCTCGCGGATCCAGTAGCCGAGGTAGAGGTAGGGCTGCGCGAGCGCGCGGCACTGCTCGATCTGCCACAGCACGTTGTAGGTGCCGAAGCTCGCGTTGCGCCGGTCGGGCTCGTAGAAGGTGTAGACCGAGGACAGGCCGTCGGGCAGGTAGTCGACGATCGACACCATGACGAGCTGGCCGGCGTCGCGGAACTCGACCAGCCGGGTGTCGACGCGGCTCTGCAGCAGGAAGTGCGAGTACTGGTCGCGGCTGTCGTTGTCCATACCGCCGCCCGAGTGGCGCTTGGACTGGTAGCGCAGGTACAGCGCGTAGTGCTCGAGGCGAAACTTGAGCGGCTGCGGGTGCGCGGTGAGCGTGGAGTGCTGCTTCCAGGCGCGGCGTTGCGAGCGGTTGGCGGCAAACTGGGCGACCGGGATGCGCACCGGGACGCAGGCGCGGCAGGCGTCGCAATGCGGCCGGTAAGTGAAGATGCCGCTGCGGCGGAACCCGGCCTTCACCAGGTCGCCGTACAGCTCGGTGTTGATCAGATGGCTGGGAGTGGCGACCTGCGAGCGCGCCATGCGGTCCGGCAGGTAGCTGCACGGGTACGGCGCAGTCACGTAGAACTGCAGTACTGCGTGCGGCAGATCGTTAAGTCGGGACACTGAAGTTCACGCGGTCTCTTGCGTCCTTTTGCTCCACTTTCCGGGAGGCTGTGGATAGTTTACCAACGCGGCGACGGCACGCAAAAAAGACCTGCGGGGAATGTCGCGGGCACCCAGCGAAGCAAGCAGCGGGGTGTGCATCTGGCAGTCGATGAGAGGAAAATCACGCGCGCGCAGCTCCCCGACCAGCGCCACCAGGGCGACCTTGGAGGCGTCGGTGGCGCGCGAGAACATGGACTCGCCGTAGAACATGCGGCCGATCGCCACGCCGTAGAGCCCGCCGACCAGCTCGCGGCCGCGCCAGGTCTCGAACGAATGCGCGTAGCCCGCCCGGTGCAGCCGCAGGTACGCCTTCTTCATGTCGGCGCCGAGCCACGTCTGCGGGCGCTCGGAGCAGCCTTCCAGCACCGCCGGGAAGGCGGTGTCGATGCGCACCTCGTAGCCCCTGTTGCGGGTGCTCTTGGCGAGCGAGCGCGGCACCTTGAGCTCGTCGCAGTAAAGCACCATGCGCGGGTCCGGCGACCACCACAGCACCGGCTCCTCGCCCGAGTACCAGGGAAACACGCCGCGGCGGTACGCGTCGAGCAGCCGCTCGAGCGAGAGCTCGCCGCCCGCGGCGAGCAGCCCGTTGGGGTTCTTCAGCGCCCGCTCGACCGGCGGGAACGGATCCTTCGCTTCAAGCCACGCTAGCACTTCACTTGTTGTTTGCAGTAGTTCTCGAGTTGCTGCACGACACATGCGCCCGACACCGCGGTGCGCGGCGCGCCGTGCTCCATCTGCAGCCTGAAGGCGAACTTCTCGAAGAACTCCTTGAACATCTCGCCGCCGAGCGTGCCGACGGCATGAATCTCGTCGGAGCTCCTGTCGTGTTCGAGAAGAATCGCCGCCAGCGGCTGCGGCGCCGGCCCGGCGACGACGCGCGCGCCCTGCGCCGGGTCGTACTGGCTGTGCTCCGAGCAGCAGTGGATGACGTTGCCGATGCGGTTGCGAGCGCTCTTCTCGGTGCGGTAGCTGATGAAGCTGATGTCCTTGGTCGGATAGGACAGCCGGTGCGCGCAGATCGCCGAATACGCGACCACCGAGCGCGCCGCGCCGACGCCGCCCGCCCATTCGTAGCGCTCGCCCGCGACCGTCCTGAGCTGCGCCGGCTTCACCGGCTTGCCGAGGTTGAGAAGGAAGCAGGGCGTCGCGGCGAACGGATAGTGGAAGATGAGGTTGCGCTCGACCGGGATCGCCGCGGCGCGCAGCGGCGCGCCTTTCTCGTCCACCAGCCTCGCCCGGGCGTAGAACTGTGCGCGCGCGTCGGCGCCGACCTCCGGGGCGCCCAGCGCGGCGGCCGACGCGGCGCAGAACTTGATGAATCCCCGGCGCTCCATGCCCTTACAGGTTGTAGCCCTTCTCGTTGTGCAGCACGGTATCGAGTCCCTCGGTCTCCTCATCGCCGGCAACGCGCATGCCGGCCACGGCGTTGACCAGCTTGAGGATCACCCAGGTGAGCACGCCCGACCAGAGGCCGACCGCCACTACGCCGACGAGCTGGGTGACGAACTGCTCGCCCATGGTGACTTTCTCCGGGTAGCCGATGCCGCCGAAGGCGCTGGAAACCAGGATTCCGGTGAGCAGCGTGCCGAGCAGGCCGCCGACCCCGTGCACCGGGAACACGTCGAGCGAGTCGTCGACGTTGAGCGCGCGCTTCATGTAGTTGGTGGCGAAGAAGCAGGCGACGCCCGCGGCGGCGCCGATGATGAGCGCGCCGATCGGCCCGACGAAGCCCGAGGCGGGCGTGATCGTGCCGAGCCCGGCGACCATGCCGGTCACGATGCCAAGGGCCGAAGGCTTGCCGTAGCGCAGCCACTCGCAAACCATCCAGGCGAACGCGCCGGTCGCGGCGCCGATATGAGTGACGATCATCGCCATGCCGGCGGCGCCGTCGGCGGCGAGCGCGCTGCCGGCGTTGAAGCCGAACCAGCCGACCCAGAGCATCGCCGCGCCGGTCACCGCCATGGTCATGTTGTGCGGCGGCATCGCCGTGTCCGGGAAGCCGCGGCGCCGGCCGAGCACCAGCGCGCACACCAGGGCCGCCGTCGCCGTCGCGACCTGCGTCACGAGCATCGCCATGCCGGCCGAGCCGCCGGCGCTGACCGCGCTGCCGGCGTTGAAGCCGAACCAGCCCACCCAAAGCATCGAGGCGCCGACCAGCGTGTAGCCGAGGTTGTGCGGCGCCATGTGCACGGTGCCGAAGCCCTTGCGCTTGCCGAGCACCAGCGCCGCCACCAGGCCGGCGATGCCGGCGTTGATGTGCACCACGGTGCCGCCGGCGAAGTCGAGCACGCCCCAGTCCCACATCAGCGCGCCGTCGCCGCTCCACACCATGTGCGTCATCGGCGCGTAGCAGACCGTGAACCACAGCGCCATGAACACCAGCAGCGCGGAAAACTTCATGCGCTCGGCGAAGGCGCCGACGATCAGCGCCGGCGTGATGATGGCGAAGGTGAGCTGGAAGGTGAAGAACACGCTCTCCGGGATCGCCGCCACCAGGCTGTCCACGGTGACGCCCGCCAAGAAGGCCTTGGACAGGCCGCCGACGATGCTGTTGAAGGCCAGCTTGCCGGCCTCCATGCCGGTGGTGTCGAAGGCCAGCGAGTAGCCGTAGACCGTCCACAGCACGGTCACCATCGAACAGATGGCGAAGCACTGCATCATCACCGA
>DATIGR010000209.1:0-9097 GCA_035454645.1 Burkholderiales bacterium | reverse complement strand
GCCGCGCGCGACGAGGTCGCGGCCGGCCCTTCCCGTGCGAGCGACTGCCGCGCGCCCGAGACCGCCGTTTCCTACCGCGTCACGTTCGCGAGCACGTGGAGCGCGCAAACGCACCCCGAGGGCTTCCCGGCCTCCGCGCACTACTCGGGCCTCCACGGCGCGACGCACCATGCGGGCTGGAGCTTGTGGCGCGCCGGCGGGACGGCGACGCCCGGCATCGAGCGCATGGCGGAGCGCGGCAAGTCCTCGCCGCTCAAGGACGAGATCCGCGATGCGATCCGCGCCGGCGATGCCGGGGTGGAAATCCGCGGCGACGGCCTGAAACGCTCGCCCGGGTCGCTGAGCGTGGACTTCCGCGTCACGCGGGACTTTCCCCTGGTTTCGCTGGTCGCGATGCTCGCGCCGAGCCCCGACTGGTTCGTGGGCGTCGCGGCGCTCGGCTTGTGCCAGGACGCCGCCTGGGTAGCCGAGCGGCGCGTCGAGCTGTTCGCGCACGATGCCGGCACCGACAGCGGCCTCAGCTACCAGGCGCCGGACGCGGATACGCAGCCGCGCGAGCCGATCCGCCGGCTCGAAACCCCGCCCTTCCTCGTCGGCGGCGCGCCGCGCGCGGTAGGCACGCTCACGTTCACACGCCTCTAGCTAAGGCGAGCGCTCCTCGGCCTGCAGGGCGATCGCCATGCGCACCAGGTCGGAGAAGGTCCTGGCGCGCATCTTTTCCATCACGCGCGCGCGGTGCAGCTCGACGGTGCGCGTGCTGAGGTCGAGCTCCGCTGCGATCAGCTTGTTGAGCTTGCCGGTCACGACCAGGTCCATCACCTGGCGCTCGCGCCGCGTCAGGGTGCGCGCGCAGGCCGCGAGCTCGCCGCGCTGCGCCGCCTGGCCGGCGGCCTGCGAGCACTGCGCGAGCGCCTGCTGGATGAGGTCGAGCAGCGCCTGGTCCTTGAACGGCTTCTCGATGAAGTCGAACACCCCGGCCTTCATGGCGCGCACCGCGACGCTCACGTCGCCGTGCCCGGTCATGATGATCGCCGGCATGCGGCTGCCGCGCCGCTTGAGCTCGGTGAACAGGTCGATGCCGCTCATGCCGGGCATGCGCAGGTCGGCGAGCAGGCACGCCGGCAGACGATCCCCGTCGTAGGCGGCGAGGAACGCCTGCGGGGTCGGGAAGGTCAGCGTGCGCAGCGCGATCGACTTCATGAGCAGGGCGAGCGCGCTGCGGACCTCGGCATCGTCGTCGACGACGAACACCGTGGGCTCGGGGGTCGGGGCAGCCACGCTACCCCGCCGCCGCGGGCAGCACCAAGTGAAAGCTCGCGCCGCCGCCGCGCGCGCTGCTGGCCCAGATCCGGCCCTGGTGCGCTTCGACGATCGAGCGGCTGATCGACAGCCCGATGCCCATGCCCAGCTCCTTGGTGGTGAAGAACGGCTCGAACAGGCGGCGCGCGGTCTCGTCGTCGAACCCCGGGCCGCTGTCGTGCACGCCGACCGCGACCATGCCGTCGGCGCCGCGGCGCGTGACGATGCGCACCTCGCGCCGCTCCATGCCCGCGGCGCAGATCGCGTCGATCGCGTTGCGCACCAGGTTGAGCAGCACCTGCTCGATCTGGATGTTGTCGGCCAGCACGGGCGGCAGGTCCGCGCCGAGGTCGGTGACGATCTCGACGCCGGATTGCGCCGCCTCGGACTGCACCAGCCGCACGATCTCGCTCACCAGGAAGTTCACCTGCACCGGGATCGGCTGCGCGTCCTCCTTGCGCACGAACGAGCGCAGGTGCCGGATGATCTCGCTCGCTCGCTCGGCGCGCGCGCCGACGCGCTCCATCGTCTCGGTGATCTCCTCGAGCGACGCGCCGCTCGAGCGCAGCAGGCGCACGCACGCCTGGGTGTAGGTGGTGATCGCGGCGAGCGGCTGGTTGATCTCGTGCGCGATCGCGCTCGCCATCTCGCCCATCGACGCGAGGCGGGTGACGTGGGCGAGCTGCTGCAGGTGCTGGCGCGCCTGCTCCTCGGCGCGCTTGCGCTCGGTGACGTCCCGGCCGGAGGCGATGACCTCGGCCACCGCGCCGCGCTCGTCGAGGATGGCGGAGCATTCCCAGGCGAGCCAGCGCCACTCCTTGGCCGCGAGCACGCGCGCCTCGCAGTGGCTGCGGTAGGGCGGCGCGAGCACCGCGCCGAGCGCGTGCTCGAACGCCCCGCGGTCGAGCGGGTTCGCCTCGAGCTCGAAGCGCCGGCCGAGCAGCTCCGCTTCGGACTTGCCGAAGCAGCGGCAGAACGAGGGGCTGACGAAGACATAGCGGCCCTCGCGGTCGAGCTTGACCAGCAGGTCGGTCTGGTTCTCGACCAGCAGCCGGTACTTGGCCTCGCTCTCGCGCAGATCGTCCTCCGCGCGCTTGCGCAGCAGCTCCACGCCGGCGCGCGAAGCGAGGATGCGGAACGCCGGGCTGTCGAGCACGTCGACCGGGCGCGGCCGGTCGTCGAAGAACGCGAGATGGCCGACGACCTGCCTGCGATCGGCGCGGAAGATCGGCAGTCCCAGGTAGCTCACGCGCCGGCGCCCCGCCTCGGCGGGGTAGAGCGCCTCGAGCCGGTCGGGAATGAAGTACGGGCGCGCCTCGCGCAGCGTGATCTCGCACGGCAGGCCGGCGAGATCGAACTCGGTGTTCTCGCGCAGCCCGGTGTCGTCCCAGTAAGCCACCGTGCGCACGCGCGTCGGCGGCGAGTCGAGGCACTCGGAGATGAACGCCTGCCGGAAGCCGAACGTGCGCACGAGCTGCTCGAGCAGCGTGCGGAAGAACACGTCGCCGGAGAGCGGCGCCACCGCCCGGCCGATGAGGAACATGGTGTCGTCGGCGCGCTTGCGGCGCAGCTCCGCCTCCGCGCGCGAGGCAAAGATGCTCACCACGGGGTGCTCGAGCAGCCGCCCGTCGATCGGCGCGTCGTTCACGAACGCGAGATGCCCGATCACCTGGGCGCCGTCCAGGGCGAACAGCGGCACGCCGAGGTAGCCCTCGACGCCCAGCCCGCGCTCGGCGCTGAAACGGCTCTCGACCCCGCTCGCGCAGTGGAACACCTTGGCGGCCCCGATCGTCTCCTCGCACGGGGTGCCGGCGAGGTCGTACTCGACGTTGTCCACCAGGCGGTCGGACGCCCAGCGCGCGAGCGTGCGCACGCGCGTGGTCGGAAAATTCACGCACTCGGTCACGAACACGATCTTGCAGCCGAGCGCCTGCGCGAGGAAGCGCACCGCGGCGCGAAAGAACTCCTCGCCGACATGGGGCGCGGTGGCCTGCGCCACCTCCTGCAGCAGCCGGCTGGCGCGGCGCTCTTCGGTGATGTTGCTGACCAGCGCCACCGAGCCCTGGAATACGCCCTTGCCGTCGAACACCGGGCGGCGCGACACGGCGACCGAAACCCGGCTGCCGTCCTTGCAGATCAGGTCGTGCTCGAAGCGCTGCGGGCCCTGCGCCGCGGCGGCGAGGCTGCGCTCCCAGCGGCCGCGCTGCTCGGGCGGCAGCACGAAATCGGACCTGCTGCCCACCAGCTCCTCGGCGCGGTAGCCGAGCATGTCGCGAAACCGCGGGCTGGCGTAGGTGATGACCCCGTCGGCGTCGCGCGTGAGCACCCCGTCGTTCATGCCTTCCACCAGCGCGCGGTAGAAGGCATCGCCCCGGGGCGCGTTCAATCCGGCGGGGCCGGCGGAAACCGAAGCCTCGGTTGCCATGCTCCCCTCGCTTATTCGGTACAGCAGTCGCTCGACCGGCGATTTCCTTACAGGCGACGATTGCGGTCGCTACGGACCGGCGCCGGTGAAAGGCTACCACGGGCTCGCCGACGAAATCCGCATGCGCCGAGAACTCAACCTGAGGAAGAGAATATGACCAAGCTCACCCAATCGCTCCTTGCCGGTCTCGTATTGCTCGGCGGGCTTGCCCTTGCTCCCATCGCCGTGGCGCAACCCATGCTCCTCGTCGCGCACCCCGAGCTGCGCGACCCCGACTGGGTCGAGACCGTGCTGCTCGCCGCGCCGCTTCCAGACGGCGGACATGTCGGGGTCATCATCAACCGCCCGACGAATACCACGCTCGGGGAGCTGTTCCCGGGGCACGCGTCGTCGCAGAAGATCGTCGACCCGGTGCACTACGGCGGGCCGGTCTCGACCAATGCCGTGGTCGCGCTGGTGAAGTCGGCAGCGAGCCCCGGTACCGGCTCGCTCGCGCTCAGCGCCGGGCTCTACCTCGCCGTGGCCGGGCGGACCGTCGACCGCGTGATCGAGCGGACGCCGCAGGCGGCGCGCTATTACGTCGGGCTGGTCGTATGGCAGCCGGGCGAGCTCGAGATGGAGCTCGCCAAAGGCCTTTGGTCGGTGCACGGCGCGGACCCGCGCACCGTGTTCCGCAAGGATACGAAGGGGCTCTGGCACGAGCTCTCGCGCCCGGCGCTCGGGCTGCGCGCCGCATGATCGAGGAGAGCCCTGTGACGCTCAAGAAGGAGCTCGACGCGCGCCGCGCGCAGTTCCTGCAGACCGCCGACCCGGCAAAGATCGCCGCCTATCAACGCGGCGTCGACCAGCTCGCCGCCGCCGGGATCGCGGCGCGCGCCGTGGGAACCGGCGACGCCGCGCCGGATTTCACCTTGCCCAACGCGCGCGGCGAGCCGGTGACGCTGTCGGAGCTCCTCGCGAACGGCCCGGTGGTGCTCGCGTTCTACCGCGGCGGCTGGTGCCCGTACTGCAACCTTCAGCTGCGCGCCTACCAGCGCGCGCTGCCCGAGCTGCGCTCGCTGGGGGCGAGCCTGGTCGCGGTGTCGCCCGAAGCGCCCGACAAGTCGCTCTCGACCGCGCAGAAGAACGCGCTCGAGTTCGAAGTCCTGTCCGACGTGCGGGGCGAGGCCGGCCGCGCCTACCGGCTCCTCTTCGAGCTCTCCGACGAGCTGAAGACGCTGTACGCCGCGGGCGGCAACGACCTCGCGCGGTGGAACGCCGACGGCGAATGGCACCTGCCGATGCCGGCGACCTACGTGATCGGCGCCGACGGCCGGGTGGCGCTCGCGTACGTCGATGCCGAGTACCGCAACCGGCTGGAGCCGGCGCAGGTGCTGAGCGCGCTGCGCGCTCTGCCGTCATGATCGATCTGTATTTCTGGACCACGCCGAACGGCTACAAGCCGCTGCTCCTCCTCGAGGAGACCGGCCTGGAGCACCGCCTCGTGCCGGTGAACATCTCGAAGGGCGAGCAGTTCAAGCCCGAATTTCTCGCCATCTCGCCCAACAACCGCATGCCGGCCGTGGTGGATCACAAACCCGTCGAGAGCAACAAACCGCTGGCGGTGTTCGAATCCGGCGCGATTCTGCTCTACCTCGCGGAGAAGACCGGGGCCTTCATCGCCCCCGGGCTGCGCGGGCGCGTCGAGACGCTGCAGTGGCTGTTCTGGCAGATGGCCGGGCTCGGGCCGATGGCGGGCCAGAACCACCACTTTTCGCAATACGCGCCCGAGAAGCTGCCGTACGCGATCGACCGCTACGTGCGCGAGACCGGCCGGCTCTACGGCGTGCTCAACAAGCGCCTCGCCGACCGCGCTTTCGTCGCCGGGGACGAGTACACGATCGCCGACATGGCGGCCTACCCGTGGATCGTGCCGCACGAGAAGCAGGGCCAGCGGCTCGAGGACTTTCCGCACCTCGCGCGCTGGTTCGCCGCGATCCGGGCGCGGCCGGCGACGCGGCGCGCCTACGAGCGCGGCCGCGCGATCAATACGCAGCCGACCGTGACAGAGGAATCGAGGAAGGTTCTCTTCGGCTAAGCCCAGACCGGATAGCCGAGCGCTGCGCGCGCGAGGCCGCCGTGCAGGTCGAGCATGCGCTCGCGCCAGGCGAAGATCGGATCCTCCGGGTCGAGCAGGCGCTTCGGCGACATGACGCGCGCCCACTGGAAAGGCCCGAACAGCAGGTAGTCGGCGAAGCTCGGCGCTGCGCCGCCGAGGAAGCGCTGCTCGCTCAGCACCGGGCGCACCGGGTCGAGCGCCTGGCGCAGCGCCACGATCGCCGCGCTCTCGCCGGCGGCGAACGCCTCGAGCGTCATGCCGAAGCGCTTCTCGCGCGACTCGCGGAAATACGCCTTGTCCTTCTCGTGCAGGTGGGAATACAGGTCGAGCACGATGACCTTGAGGACCGCGGGATGCACCGCGCGCTCGAGCCAGTTCTTGAGCGCGAAGATCGCGCCGCGCGCGTGCTCGCCGCTGATCAGCGGCTCCCGCCTGTATTTGCGGTCGAGGTGCAGCGCGATGCGCCACGAATCGGCCACCACCTCGCCCTCGTCCACCAGCACCGGGACCGCCCCCTGGCCCGAAAACGCGATCGCCTGCTTCTCGGTGAAGCGCCAGGGGATCCTGCGGCAGTCGAGCCCCTTGTGCGCGAGCGCCAGGGTCACGCGCCAGCAATTGGGGCTGAAGCGGCGCTCGTCCTCGGCGCCGGCCAGGTCGTAGAGCTCGATCGTCACCTGGGATGCGTCGAACCCAGGCCCGGATCCTTACCGGCAGGCTGGCTGCGCGGAACGGCTACGCTTGCGGACTAGATCGAGTTCATGCCCGCCGGCACGTGCGGCTTGCCGACGCGCTTGAGCAGCTGCTCCCACATGCCGCCGGTCTCGTCGCTGAAGGGCAGCGCCGCGTCGGGGTCGGTCACGTACCAGAAGCCGGACTCGAGCTCCTTGGCGAGCTCGCCCGCCTGCCAGCCGACGAAGCCGGTGAAATAGCGCGCGTCGTTCGGCGTCTGCTCGATGATGCGGTCGACCGCGGGGCCGTTGCCGGTCACGAAAAGGTCGCCGAACAGGTGCAGCGCCGGCACGCCGGGATCGCGCCGCACCATGGCGAAGATCGCGCCCACCATCTCGGGGCCGCCGAAATACACCGGGTCGACGACCTTGGCCGAAGGCGCGTGCTCGGGGAACAGCGTCGCGAGCTTCACCTCCGTGGCGCGGTTGATGATGAAGCCGATGTGCTGGCCGTTGGCCGCCGGCACGACGAGGAGCGCGGTGCGGCTGTAGAGCCCCTCGAGATCCGGCGTGGCCACGAGCAGGAGCGGCCGATCGATATCCTGCGACCGCGCCGCGCAGGCGGCGGCGATCAGCAAGCCGGCGAACAAGACCTTTCTCGACTGTTGCAGAAGCGCGTTCATTTGCACCCCCTTGGCGTGGGTCCTGCCTGTGGCTCACCTTGCGCCCGGGGCGTCGGAAGGGGCTATGAAGCACTGCGCTTCCTTGCTCGGTATTACATCCCTTGCACATCCCTTGCCGATGAGCGGTGCAGCAATCGGGCAGAAAGTCACATAATAGAAAGACGAGCGCCATGTTCTTTACAAATCCAATCCCGATTTGAAGCTGCTCGAAGGCAAGAGCGTCGTCGTTACCGGCGCAGGCGGCGGCATCGGCCGCGATTTCGCGCTCGCCATGGCCGCCGCGGGCGCGAAGGTCCTGGTCAACGACATCGGCACCTCGGTCAAGGGCGAAGGGCGCGACGCCGGCCCGGCGCAGAAGGTGGTCGACGAGATCCGGGCGGCGGGCGGTACCGCCGTCGCCAACACCGACAGTGTTGCGGACTGGGGATCAGCGAATCGCATCATCCAGTCCGCGATGGATTCCCTGGGAAGAATCGATGTCGTGGTCAACAACGCCGGCATCCTGCGGGACCGCTTCTTCTTCAACCTGTCGCCTGAAGATTGGCGCGCGGTGATCGACGTGCATCTCAACGGGTCGTTCTACGTCTCGCGCGCCGCGGCGCCGCACTTCAAGTCGCAGAATTCCGGCTGCTACGTGCACATGACCTCGACCTCGGGCCTGGTCGGCAACCTCGGCCAGGCGAACTATTCCGCCGCCAAGCTCGGCATCGTGGGTCTTTCGAAGTCGATCGCGCTCGACATGGCGAAGTACCACGTGCGCTCGAACTGCATCTCGCCGTTCGCCTGGAGCCGCATGATCGGCTCGATTCCGACCGAGACCGACGCGCAGCGCGCGCGGGTGGAGAAGCTGAAGTCGATGGAAACGGCCAAGATCGCCCCTCTCGCAGTTTTCCTGTCATCGGATGAAGCAAAAGAGGTGACCGGGCAGATCTTCGCGGTGCGCGCGAACGAGGTCTTCCTCATGTCGCAGAGCCGGCCGCTGCGCTCGGTGCACCGGGCCGAGGGCTGGACCGCACCCTCGATCGCTTCCCACGCCCTCCCCGCCCTGAGGCCTCATTTCTATCCGCTGGACCGCTCGCAGGACGTGTTTTCCTGGGACCCGCTGTGAAGACCGTGCTGCTCACCGACCCGATCGCCCCGGCGGGCGAGGAACTTCTTTCGAAGACCGTCACGGTCATTCACGCGCCCGACAGCGCGCCGGCGACGATCCGCACGCTCGCCCGCGGCGCCGACGGCGCGATCATCCGCAGCAAGCTGCCCGACGACATCTTCGACGCCGCGCCGCGCCTGCGCGCCGTGGTGGTGCACGGCACCGGCACCGACCTCGTGCCCGTCCAGAGCGCCACGGCGCACGGGGTAACGGTGGCGAACCTGCCCGGGATCAACGCGCAGTCGGTCGCCGAATACTGCGCGATGGCGATGCTGATGCTCGCCCGAAACATCGTTTCCATCACACAAGCGGTTCGATCGATTCCCTGGGATGAAGCACGGCGTCTGGGAGCGGGCGCCCACGAGATCGCCGCAATGTCGCTCGGCATCGTCGGTGTGGGCGAGATCGGCGCACGGCTGGCGAAGATCGCCCGGCATGGCTTCGGGATGAAGGTGCGGGGTCATCAGCGGCGGCTCGAGCGCCTCCCCCCTGAAGCGCAACCCGCGAGCCTGGATGAGCTGCTTTCGCAGAGCGACTTCGTCGTGCTCGCCTGCCCCTTGACCCCGCAGACTCGCCATTTGATGAATTCGAGAACGATCTGTTCCATGAAGAGCAGCGCCTGGCTGATCAATATCGGGCGGGGCGCGGTGGTGCAGGAGGAAGCGCTGATCGACGCGCTGCGCGCGAGGCGCATCGCGGGCGCGATGCTCGATGTCTACGAGCACTACCGCCTCGAGCCGGGCCATCCCCTGTTCGCGCTGGACAACGTCATCC
>DATIGR010000208.1:0-4293 GCA_035454645.1 Burkholderiales bacterium | reverse complement strand
CTCGGCGGGCATGTGAACATGATGGTGATCGAGCCGGCCGAGGCCGGCGAGCACATCCGCGCCGGCAATATGCGCGTGCTCGCGCAAGTCACCGAGAGCCGCCTGTCCGCGTTCCCCAACGTGCCGACGCTCAAGGAAGCGGGCTTCAACGTCACCCCGGTGCCCCAGGTGCGCGGGGTCGTCGCCCCGCCGGGAATCCCGCGCGAAAACGTGGCGTACTGGGAAGGCGTGTTCAAGAAGCTCACCCAGACCGAGTCGTGGAAGAAGTTCCTCGCCGACAACCAGTTCGAGGACGGGTTCCAGAACGCAGCCGACCTGGTGAAGTTCTACGACGAGTTTTCGAATGAGATGCGCGGCATCCTGAAGGAGGCGGGCATCAAGGTCGTACGGTAGCTCGCAGCCGCCGTTTCATATCGCTTTATCCAATGCTGCGCCGCGTTCGAGGCAAAAGTCTCGGACGCGGTGCCAGATCCGTCTCGCTCCAAAGCACAAGTTCACGTGAAGGATTTCTTCTAAGAGCTAGAGTTCGAACGCTATATTGAGGCGGGGCCGCCGGCGGGTGATGTGACCTGCGAGAGAATTCGAACAAGCGGCGTGAGCTCCCGATTCGCTCGACTCGGAGAAGAAGGGGGAGCTCCCCGTGAGCAGCGTGGCGACGGCCGCTATCAAGGTGCTGGTCATCGACGACAGCAACACCATTCGTCGCAGCGCCGAGCTATTCCTGCGTCAGGCCGGCTACGAAGTGATCCTCGCCGAGGACGGCTTCGACGCCCTCGCCAAGATCAGCGACCACCAGCCGCAGGTCATCTTCGTCGACATCATGATGCCCAGGCTCGACGGGTACCAGACCTGCGCGCTCATCAAGCAGCACCCGCAGCTCAAGTCGACGCCGGTGATCATGCTCTCCAGCAAGGACGGCGTGTTCGACCGCGCCCGGGGCCGCCTCGCCGGCTCCGACCGCTATCTCACCAAGCCGTTCACCAAGGAAGGGCTGGTCGAGGCCGTCGCGCAGCACCTGAAAGCTCCGAGCCCCACCTGAGACCGAAAGGCAAAACGCAATGCCCATCAAGAGCATCCTGATCGTCGACGACTCCGCCACCGACCGCCAGTACCTGAGCGACCTGCTGGCGAAGAACGGCTACCAGGTCTCGACCGCGCAGAACGCGGACGAAGCGCTCGCCAAGGCGAGACAGCTGCGCCCCGACCTCGTCCTCATGGACGTGGTGATGCCCGGACAGAACGGCTTCCAGGCGACGCGCACCCTGAGCAAGGACGAGGCGACCAAGCAGATCCCGATCATCATCTGCTCGAGCAAGGGCCAGGAGACCGACCGGACCTGGGGCCTCAGGCAGGGCGCGCGCGACTACATCGTCAAGCCGGTGAGCGGCCCGGAGCTGCTCGCCAAGATCTCGGCGCTCGGCTGATGGCCCAGAGAATTTCGCTTCGAGACTACCAGCGCGAGCTCGCCGAGCGCCTGCGGCATGCCGACAGCGCGCGCGCCGCTTCCAAGCTCGGCGTGCAGGTCGGCGAGCAGAACTGGCTCATCGACCTCGCCGAAGCCGGCGAGGTCATGCCGGTGCCGCCGATCACTCCCGTGCCGCTCACGCGCTCCTGGTTCAGGGGCGTGGCGAACGTGCGCGGCAACCTGTACAGCGTCGTCGACTTCGCCGAGTTCCTCGGCGTCGGCGCCTCGCGCGGCGGCGAGCAGCAGCGCCTGGTGCTGCTCGGCGAGCGCTTCCGCAGCGCGGCCGCGCTGCTCGTGGACCGCTCCCTCGGGCTGCGCAACCCGGCGCAGCTGCGCGCATGCGAGCCGGCGGGCGCCGCCGCCTGGCTGCGCGGCGAGTACGAGGACGAGATCGGCGCGCGCTGGAGCGAGCTCGACGTCGGCGCGCTGGTGCGCGACGCCGCATTTCTCGCCGTGGGCAATCAGACGGATCGCTGAGGGGACAACCATGCTTCGACCTGCACTTGCTCTTGCCGTCGCGGCGCTCCTGCCGCGCTTCGCGGGCGCCGAGACCGGCGTCTTTCCCGACCGCATCGTCCTCGGCCAGGCGGCCGTATTCACCGGACCCGCGGCGCAGCTCGGCATCCAGATGCGCAACGGCATCAAGGCCTACTTCGATCACGTCAACGCCCAGGGCGGCGTGCACGGCCGCAAGCTCGAGCTGGTCACCGAGGACGACCGCTACGAGCAGTCGGTCGCACCGAGCGCGAGCCGCAAGCTGATCGAGGAGCATCGCGCGTTCGCGCTGCTCGGCTACGTCGGCACCCCGACCGGCGTGGCGCATCTGCCGGTGGTGACGCAGGCGAAGGTGCCGCTGGTGGGCATGTTCACGGGCGCGGAAGTCCTGCGCGTGCCGTTCAACCGCTACGTGTTCCACGTGCGCGCGAGCTACTACGACGAGACCGAGAAGATCGTGGAGCAGGTGCTGTCGACCGGCGGCCAGAAGATCTCGGTGTTCTACCAGGACGACGCGTATGGCGAGGCGGGGCGCAAGGGCACCGAGCTCGCGCTCGAGCGGCGCCGGATGAAGATCCATTCGACCGGCACGGTCGAGCGCAACACCGTCAAGGTCGAGCAGGCGGCGAAGGCGATCCACCTGTCGCAGCCCGACGCCATCGTCATGGTCAGCGCCTATACCTCGATCGCGGCCTTCGTGCGCGAGATGCAGAAGCTCGGCAGCGGCGCCACCTTCTACAACGTGTCGTTCGTCGGCAGCAAGGCGCTCGCCGACGCGCTCGGCAGGGACGGCGTCGGCGTCGCGATCTCGCAGGTGGTGCCGTTCCCCTGGGGCACCGCGGTGCCGGTGGTCAAGGAATACCAGGGCCTCGCGAAGAAGGCGGGCTTCACCGACTACAACTTCAGCGCGCTCGAGGGCTTCCTGACCGCCAAGGTCATGGTCGAGGGGCTGCGCCGCGCGGGCAAGAGCCCGACGCGCGAGAGCCTGGTCGACGCGCTGGAGAAGATGAGCGACGTCGACCTGGGCGGCTTCTTCATCGGCTATTCGCCGAAGAACCGCGCCGGCTCCAAGTTCGTCGACCTCACGATCATCTCCCGAGACGGCAAATTCCTGCGCTAGGACGAGGCAACCATGAAAGCGAAGATCCAAGGCAACGCCCCCACCCGCAGCCGCAGGCTGCAGATCCTGATCGGCGTGCTGGTCGTGCTGCTCGCCGCCGACGGCGCGCTGGTGCTGCACGACGCGCGCCAGGCCACCTTCGGCACGCTCTACATCGCCGCGGTGGGCAAGATCCGCATGCTGTCGCAGCGCCTGGCGAAGGCGGCGCAGCAGGCTTCCCAGGGCAACCTCGAGGCGTTCAAGCAGCTGCGCGACAGCCGCGACGCCTTCGCGGCGCAGATGAGCCTGCTCCTGAACGGCGGCCCGGTGGCGGGGGAGACGCTGCCGCCGACCTCCGCGGACACGCGTCCGGTGCTCGACGCGCTCGACAAGCAATGGAAGAAGAACGAGCGCAACGCCGCTCTGGTGATCGCCGAGCAGGCGAACCTCGTGAACCTCGGGCGCGCGGTGCGCGCGATCAACGAGCGCAACCCCGCGCTGCAGGAGCTCGCCGACGAGATCGCCGCGCTCAGCGTGCAGACCGGCGGCTCGGCGCGCCAGAACGCGCACGCCGCCCAGCTCATGATGCTCGCCCAGCGCATGGCGAAGAACGCGAACACCATGCTCGCCGAGGCGGTGATCGACCCCGAGGTGTCGTTCCTGCTCGGCAAGGACACCAACAGCTTCCGCGACATCCTGCGAGGCCTGCTCCAGGGAGCCGAGGCGCTGCGCCTGCAGCGCGTGGCCGACCCCGAGCTGCGCGGCAAGCTGGGCGAGATGGAGGCGGCGTTCAAGGAGTACCAGGCCGCGGTGGCGAGCATCCTCGGCAACCAGCAGCGGCTGGTGAGCGCCAAGCGCGCGAGCTTCGAGCTGTTCAAGGACAGCGAAGCCCTGCTCGGCGCCGCCGAGACCCTGAACGGCGCCTATGAAGCCGAGCTCGAGGGGCGGCGCATCAACTTCGTCGCCCTGGGCGTGGTGTCGCTGCTCGCCTTCGTCGTGCTGCTGCTCATCGGCAAGACCTACCTCGACGACAGCCGCCGCCGGGCCGACGACAACGAGCGCCAGAACCGCATCAACCAGGCCGCGATCCAGCGCCTGCTCGACGAGATCAGCAACCTGGCGAACGGCGACCTCACGGTGCGCGCGCAGGTGACCGAGCACATGACCGGCGCGATCGCCGACTCCATCAACTACACGATCGACGAGCTGCGGCGCCTGGTCGCCGGCATCAACA
>DATIGR010000207.1:0-11675 GCA_035454645.1 Burkholderiales bacterium | reverse complement strand
TGTGCGCCGACGTGAACGAGGTGTTCAAGCAGCTCACCGGCCTCGGGCGCGTCGGGCGCATGCGGCACGTCTGGCAGTCGCCCTTCACCCTGCACAAGCGCATCGTCACCGCGATCCGCAACGAGGCGCGCCTGGCGCGCGAAGGTCGAGCGGCGCGCATCATCGCCAAGATGAACGCGCTGCTCGAGCCGCGGATCATCGAGGAGCTCTACGCCGCCTCGGCCGCCGGCGTGAAGATCGAGCTCATCGTGCGCGGCGTGTGCGCGCTCAGGCCCGGAATCGACGGGCTTTCCGAGAACATCCGCGTGCGCTCGGTGGTCGGGCGCTTCCTCGAGCACTCGCGCATCTTCCATTTCCACAACGCCGGCGCCGAGGACGTGTATCTCGCGAGCGCCGACTGGATGGACCGAAACTTCTTCCGCCGCATCGAGCTGTGCTTCCCGGTGCTCGACCCGGCGCTCAAGCGCCGCGTGATCCGCGAAGGCCTGCAGCCGTATCTCGACGACAACTGCCAGGCCTGGGTGATGAACGCCGACGGCGAATATGAGAGACTCCGGCCACGGCGCGGCCGCCGCCGGTCGGCCCAGGAAGAGCTGCTATTCACGCTCGGGATACCAACCTAGAAGAAAGCCCGCACAAGGGCAAGACCGGGCTGCGCCGCGTGCTCAACGCGACGCGTTACTCGCTTTCCGGCCTTGCCGACGCCGCGCGGCACGAAGACGCGTTTCGCCAGGAGCTGATCCTCGTCGTGCTGCTCACGCCGCTCGCGTTCTGGCTCGGCGACACCGGGGTCGAGCGCGCGCTGATGATCGGCAGCCTGATCCTCGTCCTCATCGTCGAGCTGCTCAACTCGGCGGTGGAAGCCACCGTCGACCGGATCTCGTTCGAGAACCACCGCCTGGCGAAGCGCGCGAAAGACCTCGGCAGCGCCGCGGTCATGCTGTCGCTCGCCAACGCCGGCGTCGTCTGGCTCTTAATAATCCTTTCATAAAGCGGTAGCAGTCCGGTCACGCAGCGCGCGTAGGGTGCGCGCGCATGCGTATCGCCATGGTGACCGAGACTTATCCGCCCGAAGTCAACGGGGTGGCGCGCACGATCGGCCTGATGGCCGAGGGGCTGCAGCGGCGCGGCCATTTCGTCGAGCTGGTGCGGCCGCGCCAGAACGGCCACGACCAAGCGGCGCGTAACGGAAGCTTCGGCGAGATCCTGGTGCGCGGAATTCCGATTCCGCGCTACACGCAGCTCAAGATGGGCATGCCTTCGCGCCGCGCGCTCGAGCGGCGCTGGAAGGAAGAGCGCCCGGACATCGTGCACGTCGCCACGGAGGGCCCGCTCGGCTGGTCGGCGCTCGGCGCAGCGCGCCGCCTCGGCATCCCTGTGGCAAGCGATTTCCACACCAACTTTCACGCCTACAGCCGTCATTACGGCTTTGCCTGGCTCGCGCGTCCGATCGCCGCCTACCTGCGCAGCTTTCACAACCGGGCCGCCTGCACGATGGTCCCGACGCGCGAGATGGCGCAAGACCTGGCGCGTCTGCGCTTTGAGCGCCTGCGCGTCGTCGGCCGGGGCGTCGACCCGGAAGTGTTTTCGCCCATACGGCGCTCGCGCGAGCTGCGCGCGAGCTGGGGCGCCGCCGACCACACGCTGGTCGCCCTCTGCGTCAGCCGCTTCGCCCCGGAGAAGAACTTCCCCCTCGTCATCGAGGCCTACGAAGCCATGCGCCGGGTGCGCGTGGACACCCGGCTCGTGCTGGTCGGCGACGGTCCTATGGCCGATGAGCTGAAGAGGCGAAACGTCGGCTATGTCGTCGCCGGACGCAAGGTGAACGGCGAGCTTTCGATGCACTACGCCTCGGCCGAAGTGTTTCTCTTCCCCAGCATGACCGAGACCTTCGGCAACGTCACCCTCGAGGCCATGGCGAGCGGCTTGGGCATCGTCGCGTACGACTACGCGGCGGCACGCGAGGTGCTGCGCCACGGCGAGAGCGCCCTGCTCGCGCCGCTCGGGGACGCTGCGGCGTTCGTGTCGCACGCGCAGGCGCTCGCGGGCGATCGATCCCTCGCGATCGCCCTGGGCCGCGCGGCGCGCAGCCGCTCGGAGGACCTGACCTGGGAGCGTGTGGTCGACGACTTCGAGGCGGTGCTGCGGGATGTCGCGCCTTGATGGCGCGCTGGCGCGCATCCAGCGCTGGGACGATTCTCTTTGCGTGCGGGTCAACCGCGGCGCACAGCAGCCCCGGGTTCTCCTTCTCCTCCAGGGGCTCAGTTGGCTCGGGAACGGGGTCTTCTGGTATGCGTTGATGCTCGCCCTGCTGCTCGCCGATCCGCACGGCGCAGCGCTGCCCGTGCTGCACATGGCCTTCGTCGGCATCGTGTGCACCTGCTGCTACAAGATGGTCAAGCACCGCACGGTGCGCATCCGCCCCTACGAAGCAAACCCTCTGGTGCTCGCGGGCGCGGGCACGCTCGACCGCTTCAGCTTTCCTTCCGGCCACACATTGCACGCGGTTGCGTTCAGCCTGGTCGCCTGCGCACACTACCCGGTGCTCGCAATGATTCTTTGGCCGTTCACGCTGCTGACCGCCGTCTCCCGCGTGGCGCTCGGGCTGCACTACCCGAGCGACGTAATCGCCGGCGGCGCGCTGGGCGCCCTCGTCGCCGGCGCTTCGTTCCTCATCGCCTGATCCGGCTCGGGCTGCAGCCGGGGCTCCGCCCCGCGCAGCACCGTGCCGATCTGCTTGACGAACGACTTCGCCTCGCCGACGTAGCTGCCGAAATGCGACTCCCCGACGACGCGGCGGCAAAGCACCGGCAGGCGCGACGCGCGCAACGTGCGCTCGGCGCGCGCAAGGAACAGGATAGCCCGCCGGGCAACGCCTTCCCGGCAGCGGAATGTCCTCGCCGCCGCCTCGACCAGCGTGGCGGTTTCCGCGCCGAGGAGCTCAGCCGGAGAGAAGGCCAATCCTTTCCGAAGGTGCTCGTCCATCGCCCACTCGCACAGCGCGTGCGTGACGTGGGGGATGTTTAGGATGCGGCGCTCGTGCTCGGGGACGAAGCGGTTGTGCGCCACGACGTCGGCGAGCAGGTGGCTCGCGTAGCCGACCGCGATCGCGCGCTCCTCGTCCCAGCAGGCGGCGGCCAGCCGGCGCAGCGTGGACCACTGGTGCGCGCGCCGGAACGCCGTCAGGCCGAGCAGCCGGCCGGCGAGGGCGAGGTCGGGCAGGCACGCGCCGGCGAGCACGAGCCGCGGCAGGCGCGCCACCGCGGCGCGCACCTGCGGATCGGCGAGCGGCACGGCGGCGAGCGCCCACTGGGCGAGAAAGACGTGCGTCTGCAGCCCCCAGGCGAGCGCGTCCGGGGCGAAGAGCGCGCCGGCGAGCGCGCTGGAAAGGAAACGGGCCCTCACGGGCCCGCATCTTTTCCGCTTTGCGTGACCGCCTTATGAAGGCTGCGTCGATTTTCCGTCCATGCTGAGCGCTCCCGCGCCCAGCACCGCGACGTACAGCAGGCCGCCGACGATCGCCGCGTTCTTCAGGAAGTGGTTCATCTGGTTGGCGTATTGCGGGGCGTCGAACTCCCAGAAGCGGTGCGCCATCGCCGTCGCGATCGCGACGAAGAGAATCAGCAGCCAGGAGATGCGGCGCGTCTGCCAGCCCAGAATGAGCAGCGCGGCGCCGCCGATTTCGATCAGGATGGCGAGCACTGCCATCACCTCTGGCGCCGGGAAGCCAAGCTTGGTGAAGTAGGCGGCGCTGCCGGCATAGAACATGATCTTGCGGATGCCTGCGACCAGGAACAGCACGCCGAGCAGGATCCGGCCAATGAGCAGCATCTGCGATTGCGCAGTCGGGTTCATGTCGTCCTCCCTCCTTGTGAAGTCATTGTAGCCACGATGGCCAGCCGCGGCTTGCGACGTAGACCGTGGCGGTCGCTGCACCGCCGCACGCGAGCGTGTAGAGCGAGGCGAGAAGCGTTTGTCCCCACACCGGCCAGCGCGTGGGAAGTGGGATGCGTGCCACGATCGGCACCGCCCCCAGGATCGCGAGCGCGATCCAGTCGAGCCGCCCGAGCGTCAGCGCCGCAGCGGCGACGAGCGCGCCCTGCACGCCCGCCGCGAGGCAGAACACGAGCCCGGCGTCGATGCGCTGCCCGAGCAGCATCTGCAGCACGAGAAACCCGCCCGCGGCGGCGCCAAGGGCGATGCCCAGATAGGAGAACGGGCCGCCGCTCAGGAGCGCGGCGAACCCGGCCCCGAGGCCGAGGCCGAGGGCGGCGGCGCCGCCGCGCACCGAGTTCGCATGCAGCGAGGCGGTGAATGCGACCGTCCACGCGACGAACAGCACGATGCCGCCGCCGACGATGAACGCCTGCACCGGCGGTTTCTGCATGATCGCCGCCGAGAACGCCCACAAGGCGGCGCCGCCAAACGCCGCGCCGAGGACATAAGCCGTCATGCGCCCGGCATGGAAGGCGAAATCCGCGGCAAGCCCGAGCGCCGGCGCGGCGAGCGCCAGCAGCACGAGCCTGTGCTTCGAATCAAGCAGGCCCATCAGCCATGCCGCAGTGCAAAAGCCAGCCACGGCGGCGAGGCCGCCGAGGCGCAGCTTGAACAAGACCAGCGCGACCAGGAACCCCGCGAGGAAGGGCGCGAGCCCCGCCTGCGCCCAGGTTT
The DNA here is from genome assembly GCA_035454645.1 of Burkholderiales bacterium. Taxonomy (GTDB): domain Bacteria; phylum Pseudomonadota; class Gammaproteobacteria; order Burkholderiales; family SG8-39; genus SCGC-AG-212-J23. The sequence continues at coordinate 7,004 of DATIGR010000207.1, read as the reverse complement.
CCTGGATCAAGCGCGCGCCACGCGGATCACGCCCTTGACGCTGCGCACGAGCGCAAGCGCGCGCCTGAGCTGCGCCGAGTCCGCGACATCGAAGCTGAAGCGCATGAAAGCGACGTCGTCGCGCGTCTGCGTGCGCACCGCGGTGACGTTGACGCCTTCGCGCGCCAGGGCGTCACTGATATCGCGCAGCAGCCCGCGGCGGTCGGCGGCGGTGACCACCATGTCGACCGCGTAGGCCGACTCGCTCTTCCCCCAGGCCGTCTCGAGCAGGCGCTCCGGATAGCTCTCGGCCAGCCGCTTCAGGCTCTCGCAGCCGTCGCGATGGATCGATACCCCCTTGCCGCGGGTGACGAAGCCGCGGATCGGGTCGGGCGGCACCGGCTTGCAGCAGCGCGCGAGCTGGGTCGCGAGCCCGCCCATGCCGACCACGAGCATCGCCGCTTTTGCGCTCGGCGCCTTTCTCGCTCGCTTCACTTCCGGAGCCGCCGCCGGAACGGCGCCCTTCAAGGCGACCTGCAGCTGCCTCAGATTCACTTCGTCGCGCGCCACCGCGGCGAACAGCTCGTCGGGCTTGGCGAAGCCGAGCTTGGCCGCCAAGCCCTCGAGGCTCGCCTGCGTGGCGCCCACGCGGCGCAGCTCCTTCTCGACCGCGGCGCGACCTGCGGCCACGGTGTCGGCGAGCGCTTTGGCGTTGAACCACTGCCGGATCTTGTGGCGCGCGCGCGCGCTCTTCACGAACCCGCGCTCCGGGTTGAGCCAGTCGCGCGACGGGCCGCCGCTCTTCGCGGCGACGATCTCGACGCGCTGGCCGCTCGCGAGCGGCGTGTCGAGCTTGACGATGTGCCCGTCGACGCGCGCGCCGCGGCAGCGGTGGCCGAGGTCGCTGTGCAGCGCGTAGGCGAAGTCGATCGGCGTCGAGCCCGCCGGCAGGTCGACCACCTTGCCTTGCGGCGTGAGCACGTAGATCGTGTCGTCGAGCTCGGGTTTCTTGACCGGGACTTCGTCGCGCCAGGCGAGCAGCTGCCGCAGCCAGGCGACCTTCTGCTCGAACTGCTGGGAGGTTTTTGCCTTTTCTTTGTACTGCCAATGCGCGGCGATGCCGTATTCCGCCTGGCGGTGCATCTCCTCGGTCCGGATCTGCACCTCCACCGTCTTGCCATCCGGGCCGACTACCGCGGTGTGCAGCGACTGGTAGAGGTTGCCTTTCGGGCGCGAGATGTAGTCGTCGAACTCCTTCGGGATGGGCTGCCAGAGGTTGTGCACCACGCCGAGCGCGGCGTAGCAGTCCTTCACCTCCGGAACGATCACGCGCAGCGCGCGCACGTCGTAGAGCTGGGAGAAGTCGAGCTGCTTCGCGCGCATCTTGTTCCAGATGGAATAGATGTGCTTCGGCCTGCCGGTGATCTGCCCCTTGATGTGAAGCGCACCAAGCTCGCGCGCGAGCGTGCCCACGGCGCTCGCGATGTAGCGCTCGCGCTCGAGGCGTTTTTCATCCAGCATCTGCGCGATGCGCTTGTAAAGCTCGGGCTCCAGGTAGCGGAACGACAGGTCCTCGAGCTCCCACTTGAGCTGCCACACGCCCAGCCGGTTGGCGAGCGGGGCGTAGATGTCGAGCGTTTCGCGCGCGTAGGAAGCCCGGTCGGGAGAGGAGGTCTTGGCGAAATACCTCAGCGTCTGGGTGCGGCTCGCCAGCCGGATCAACACCACACGCACGTCCTCCACCATGCCGAGGACCATCTTGCGCAGCACCTCGTTCTGCTCGCGCGGGGTGCCCCGGGTGGCGACGCGCAGCTGGTAGAGCTTCTCGACGCCGCTCGCGAGCGCGGCGATTTCCTCGCCGAACGCCTCGCGCAGCTTGTCGGTCCCGTCGAGGTACTTGGGCGAGGCGAACAGGATCCCGGCGGCGCGCCCGGGGGCGTCGAGCCCGATCGCGGCGAGGCCCGCCGCCAGGCCGAGCGCGTGGCTCCACGCCGGCTCGCCGGTCGAGAGCCGCTGCGCGGCGTAGAGCGGCTCGGCGAACTCGAGCGCGCGGGCGATGAGGCCGCGCTCCGGCGCCTCCAGGCCCGCGGCGAGCGCATCGAGCGCGCCGGCGCCCGACTGCGGATGCAGCTGGACCACGGAAACCATGAGGTATTTTACGGGCCATGGGCTGGCTCACGAACTGGCGCCGCCGGCGGGTGCTGCGCAGGCACCGGATCGACGACGCGTTGTGGCGCGAGGCCACCCATCGCCTGGCGTTCATCCCGCAAACGGCGAAGCTGCGCAGCCTCGCGCTGCTGTTCCTCGCCGAGAAGCAGTTCAGCGGCGCGCACGGGCTGGAGGTGACCGACGCGATGCGCGTCTCGATCGCGGCCCAAGCGTGCCTCCCGATCCTGGAGCTCGGCCTCGACTGGTACGCGGGCTTCAGCGGCATCGTCGTCTACCCCGGCGACTTCCGCGTGCGCCGCACCGAGACCGACGAGGACGGCGTGGTCCACGAATGGGACGACGAGCTCGCGGGGGAGGCGATGCCGGGCGGGCCGGTGGTGCTGTCGTGGGACGCAACCGCCCACGATCCGGGGATGAACGTCGTGATCCACGAGTTCGCCCACAAGCTCGACATGCTGAACGGCGAGGCCGACGGCCTGCCGCCGCTGCACGCGGGAATGGACCGCGCAGCGTGGGCGGCGGCGTTCGAGGAAGCGTACGAAGGGTTCTGCGACGCGGTCGAGCGCGGCAAGGAGACCTGGCTCGACCCCTACGCCGGCGAGCATCCCTCGGAGTTCTTCGCCGTGATCAGCGAAGCTTTCTTCGAGGACCCGGCCGAGACCCGCCGCCGCTATCCCGGCGTCTACGATCAGCTCAGGCTGTTTTACCGGCAGGACCCGCTTTCCCGGTAATCGGCGCCTTCGGCCGGCGCGCCTCGCCACGCTCGATCACGAAGCCGAACTCGAGCGCGTAGGCGCCGTCGGAGCGCTTCACATAATTGCCGACCAGCGCTTTCGTCACGCCGAACTGGCTGTCGGTCTCGAGGTGCGGATCTTCGGGGTCGTAGACCTGCGAGGCGATGGTCTTGAAGCCGGGCTTGTAGATGAGGAAATGCAGGTGCGCCGGGCGCATGTTGTGCCTGAGCTGCGCCGCGAGCAGCGCTCCGGTCGGACCGTCGGTCGGCACCGGGTAGCCGGCGGGCTTGACGCTGCGGAAGGCGAACGAGCCGTCGGCGGCGGTGGTGAACTTGCCGCGCAGGTTCATCTCAGCCTGGGTCGGGTCCTGGTTCTCGTAGAGCCCGACGGTCGAGGAGTGCCATACGTCCACTTCCGCTCCGGCGACCGGGTTGCCCGCGGCATCGCGCACCCAGCCCTTGAACTCGAGCGGCGCGCCGGGGGTCGGCGAGCGCAGCAGCGAGGCCCCGTTCTCGCAGCGCGGCGCGCCCTCGCGGAAGAACGGCCCGAGGTTGTTCGCCTGCGTCGGCTGCCGGTTGTTCAACAGGCAGACCAGGTTCGAGACCCCGAGCGCTCCCGCCAGCAGCATCGCCTCGTTGTGGCTCGGCGTGGTCTTCTGGCCGATCGCGTTGAGGTGGCCGATCGCGGCCTGGAACTCGGCCTCGGTGAGCCGCACCTCGCGCACGAAAGCGTGCAGATGCGTCACCAGCGCCGCGAGAATCTCCCGGGTGCGCGCGTCGGGCGTACGGTGCATCTCCTGCAGCACCTTGCGCGTCACGTCTTCCTGCTTTTCGATGATCATGAGACAAGCCTCGGAAAGGGTCCGGTCAGGTCGCGGACTTGATCGCTTCGATGACCTCGAGCGTTCGCAGGGCGTCCGCGCCGCTGACGCGCGGCGGCTCTTCGCCGCGAATCACGCGGCAGAAGTGCTGCAGCTGGCGCGCCTGGGAGTCGCCTGGACGCACGTCGAGCGTTTCACGGGATAAGGGCGCGTACCAGCCCTTTCTGCCGACGTATTTCCAGAGCTCCATCGTTGGAAATCCAAGCGACGCCTCGGTGCCCGTGAAGAAGTAGCAATTCTCGCGCTCGCGCGGATAGAAGTCGTACTCGCCGGAGGTGAGCTCCCATGCCCAGGGCGCCGCCGCAGTGTCGCACACGGTGACGGTGCCGAGCGCGCCATTCGCGAAACGGAGCGCGATTGCCGCAGTGTCCTCGACCGCGAATCCGCGCGCCTGGCTGGAGACCAGGGCGCGCGCTTGCTCGATCTCGCCGCAGATGAAGCGCAGGTCGTCGATGTCGTGGATGCAATTGATGAGAAGCGGCCCGCCGCCGGCTTCGCGCCGCCAGGCGACGCCGTAGTAGTCATCGGGCTTCTGAAGCAGCCACAACGCCGCGACCGCGGTCAGGCGCCCGAGGCCGCCGCCCTGCACGAGCTCGCGCGCCTTCTCGACGAGCGGGTTATACCGGCGGTGATGCCCGACGAGCAACGGCACGCGAGCCTCCTCGGCAGCCTTGACGAGCACGCGCGCGGCGGCCACCGTGTCCGCAATCGGCTTCTCTACCAGGACCGGCACCTCGCGCTCCACGCATGCGAGGCCGACGGGGACATGCAACGCGTTCGGCGTGGCGACGATCACGCCGTCGGGCTTCGCGTCATCCAGCAGGCGGCGGTAATCGGAGAATGCCCTGTCTCCGCTGTAGGCCGGGTCGGCCACCCCGGCAAGCTCGCAGTCCGGGTCCCTCCTCAGAGCCTCGATGTGCCGGCGGCCGAACTGCCCCGCGCCGATGACTGCGATGCGCATCAGCCTCCCTCCGAAACCAGCCTGCGGAAGTGCGCTTCCATTCGAGCGGCATCGGCGTCGAGGCCGGTGAACAGCTTGAACCCGCGCGTCGCCTGGCCGACGTTCATGTGGCCGCCGTCGGCGCTCCGGCAGCCGATGCGCCGCGCCGCCTTGAGGAGCGGCGTCTCGAGTGGAACGTACACCACCTCGGACACCCACAGCGATGGCCGCAGCATCCCCTCGGCGAGCGGCATGCCCGGAATGCCGGCCATTCCGACCGGCGTGGCCTGGATCAGGCCGCTCGCGCTCTTGAGCGCAGCGGCCGCATCCGAAGCGGCCATGGCTCGCTCGCCGGGAAAGTGCCGATTCAGCCGCACCGCCAACTCAAATGCGCGGGAGCGGTCCTTGTCCACGATCATGAGCCGCGCCGCGCCCAGGCGCATGACCGCGTCCGCACAGGCCGCGCCGGCGCCGCCGGCGCCGATCAGCACCACGCCGGAGAGGTCCGCGCCCGGAAGCGCGCGCTGGAAGCCCCAGCTCCAGCCCTCGCCGTCGGTGTTGTAGCCGACGAGGCGGTCGCTTTCGCGCACCACGGTATTCACTGCGCCGATGGTGCGCGCCTCCTCGGAGAGCGCATCGAGCAGCGGGATCACCGATTGCTTGCAGGGATAGGTGATATTCAAACCCGCGAAGCCCATGATGCGAACCGCCCGCATCAGCTCGGGAAGCGCCTCTGCGCCGACGCCCGCCGCCTCGAGATCGATAAGCTGGTAATGCACCCGCAGGCCGTGATGCCGGCCCTCCTCCTCGTGCAGCGCGGGCGACATGGAGCGCTGAATTCCCGCGCCGATCAAGCCGAGGAGGATTTTTCTCATGTCAGACAGAAAGAAAGGCGGTAAAGCCCCGCTCGGGCGCCGGGCGCCACTTCCCGGGAGGCCGCCGCGACCAAGTCGGCATCGTAGCCGCCGATGAGCGCGATCCACTTCGCCTCGGCGTCTGCGCCGCGGATTTTCTGCTCCACGGTCTGCGCCATGCCGGCCGTCGACCGGGACTCGAGGAGATGCGCAGCCGTAAGACCCCTGCGCCCGGGGAGCGCCGACAACGCATGAGCCGGAACCTCCAGCTCCAGCCTGGCGAGGACCTGGGCCACGCCGCGGCCGAAGCTCGCGCGCACCTCGCACAGGTTTCTCACCATGTTGCGATGGTGCGGCATCATCTTGCGCGACCACGGGGTCGGGTTGTTCAGGCGCTCCAGGTACGCCGCACCGGTCAGTGTAGCGGGGCTGTCGAGCTCGTAGAGGACGAAATAAGAAGTTTCAGAAACCCAGCGCGAGCCGCGCAGGAACCCCGGGATCGAAAGGCGCTCGGGCATGTGCTCGTGCGAATGCCAGTCCTCGAATTCCGCTTGCATGTCGGGTGCGATGTCCCACCACATGGCGAGCGCAGCTTTCCCCAGCATGTCAGCCCTTGTAGCCGAGCAGCCTCGGCAGCGCGAGAACGAGGTCGGGCATGAAGGTGATGAGCGCTAGCGCGCCCACCATGACGCCGAGGAACGGTATCACCTCGCGCACCAGGCTCCTGAGGGGGATGTCGGCGATCTTGGACATCATGAAGAGCAGCAGGCCGTAGGGCGGCGTGACCAGTCCCAGCATGATGTTCGCCACCGCGACGACGCCGAAGTGCACGAGATCGATGCCGAGCGCCTGCGCCGTGGGCAGCAGCACCGGCACGATGACCAGCAGGATGGTCGTCCCCTCGAGGAAGCAGCCCAGAACGAGGAGCAGGACGTTGGTGAAGACCAGAAACGCGAGCGGCGAGAGCTCGTACCCTTTCGTCAACCCGGCGAGCGCTTTCGGGACGTTCTCGATCGTGATCACGTAGTTGAAGACCAGCGCGCCGGCGATCAGCATGCCGATCGAGATCGTGGTGCGCGCGCTGGTCAGGAGCGAGCCGTGGAAGTCCCTCCACCTCACCGAGCGATAGAGCAGCGCCGAGACGGCGAGCGCATAGGCCGCCGCGGCAGCGGCGGCCTCGGTGGGGGTGGTGATGCCGCTGTAGAGGCAGCCGAACAGGATCACCGGCATCATCAGCGCGGGAAACGCCTCCCGCGCCACGCGCGGCAGCTCGCGCAGCGGCACGGCCGGCTCCACGGGAAAGTTGCGCCGCCTCGCGGCGACGGCGATCAGCGCCATCTGCACCAGCCCGAGCAGCAGGCCCGGCACGACGCCCGCGAGAAAGAGGTAGCCGATCGAGGTGTCCGAGACCAACGAATACAGTACGAGCGGGATCGAGGGCGGGACAA
>DATIGR010000206.1:0-6879 GCA_035454645.1 Burkholderiales bacterium | reverse complement strand
CGCTGGAAGCGCGCGAGCCTCCCCGAGCTCGCGGTGCGGCTGCGCTGGGCGCTCGGCGTGAGCCTCGCCCTCGGCCTTCTCCTGCCGCTCGCCTTCGGCGACTGGCGCGCCATGGTCGGCTTCGGCCTTGCGCTCGCGCTGTGGATCGTCATGACCGCGCTCATGACGGTCAAACGCAGGCAAACCCGGGCGCATTACGGCATGGTGACCGCGCACATCGGCGTGGCGCTGTTCGTGGTCGGCGTGACGCTGGTCAAGGCCTACGAGGCGGAGCGCGACGCACACATGAAGCCGGGCGACAGCGTCGCGCTCGGCGCCTACGCGTTCCGCCTGGACGGCATTGCGAACGTCAGGGGGCCGAACTACGTCGCGGCGCGCGCCACGGTCGCGGTGACGCGCGACGGCAAGCCGGTCACGGTGCTCTACCCCGAGCGGCGCGTCTACACCGTGCAGGAGCAGGTGATGACCGAGGCGGCGATCTCGCCCGGGCTGACCGGCGACCTCTACGTCTCGCTCGGCGATCCGCTGGAAGCCGGCGCCTGGCTCGTCAAGGTGCAGCACAAGCCCTTCATCGACTGGATCTGGGGCGGCTGCCTGATCATGGCGATCGGCGGAGTGCTTGCGGCCAGCGACCGGCGGTATCGTTATTACGAGAAGAAGCGAACTTCCGTACCCGTTCCTGCATGAAGAAGGTCTGGCTTCCCCTGGGGTTCATCGCGCTGCTCGTGCTGCTCGGGATCGGGCTCAAGCTCAACCCGCGCGAGGTGCCCTCGCCCCTCGTCGGCAAGCCCGCGCCGAGCTTCGAGCTGCCGCTGCTGCACGAGCCCGACAAGCGTTTCTCGCAGAAGGACATGCTCGGGGCGGTGTGGGTGCTGAACGTATGGGCGTCGTGGTGCCCGCCGTGCCTCCAGGAGCACCCGGTGGTCACCGAGCTCTCGAAGAGCGTCCCGGTGATCGGCCTCAACTACAAGGATGCGCGCGAAGACGCGCTGCCCTGGCTCAAGCGCAACGGCGATCCGTACCGGCTCTCGGTGTACGACGCCGTGGGCAGGATCGCGATCGACTACGGCGTCTACGGCGTGCCCGAGACCTACGTGATCGACCAGCGCGGCATCATCCGCTACAAGCACATCGGGCCGCTCACGCCCGAGATCTCGAAACAGAAGCTCGCGCCGTTGCTGAAGGAGCTGCGCTCGCGTGGCTAAGCTGATTTTTCTGTTGATGCTGGGCCTTCCCGGCATCGTTCTCGGGCAGGATGAAAACCTCGACCAGCGTGTGAACGCGCTCGCGCTCGAGCTGCGCTGCCTGGTGTGCCAGAACCAGACGCTCGCCGACTCCAATGCGCCGCTCGCGGTCGACCTGAGGAACCAGATCCGCGAGCAGCTGAAAGCCGGCAAGAGCGAGCGCGACGTGGTCGATTTCCTGGTCGCGCGCTACGGCGACTTCGTGCTCTACCGCCCGCCGTTCAAGGCGAGCACGCTCGCGCTGTGGGCCGGGCCGTTCCTGATCCTCGCCTTCGGCGCCTGGCTGCTCGTGCGTCGCGTGCGCAGGCGCTCCGCGGCCGAGCCCGAGCTCAGCGAGGCCGAGCGCACGCGCGCGGCGAAGCTCCTCGAATGACCGTTTTCTCGCTCATCGGCGCTGCGCTCGCCGCGGCGGTGCTGTTCCTCATCGTCCGGCCGCTCCTCAAGGCGCCCGGGGCGAAACCCGTTTCCCGCCGCGACGCCAACATCTCCATCCACCGCGACCAGCTGCGCGAGCTCGACGCCGACCTGCGCTCCGGCGTGCTCGCCGCGGCGGACTACGAGCGCGCGCGGCGCGAGCTCGAGGCGCGCGCACTCGAGGACGAGGGCGCTGCGCCGGAGCGCCCCGCCTTGGCGCGCAGGCGGGGCGTCGCATGGGCGGTCGGCGCCGGCGTGCCGGTGTTTGCGGTGCTGGTCTACCTCCTGGTCGGGAACCCCGGCGCGCTCGCGCCGCAGTCCGACCCGCACGCCGTCACGGTGCAGCAGCTCGAGGTGATGGTCGAGCGCCTCGCCGCGCGGCTGCGCGAGAGGCCCGAAGACGTCGAGGGGTGGAAGCTCCTCGGGCGCTCCTACAGCGCGCTCGGGCGCTTCCCCGAATCGGCCGAGGCCTACGCCAGGGCGGCCGCGCACGACCCGAAAGACGCGCAGCTGCTCGCCGACTTCGCCGACGTGCTCGCCATGGCGCAAGGCCAGCGCCTGGCAGGAGATCCCGAGAAGCTGATCGCGCGCGCGCTGGAGCTCGATCCGCAGAACCTCAAGGCGCTCGCGCTCTCCGGCACTGCGGCCTACGCGCGCAAGGATTACGCCGCGGCGGCGGCGCAGTGGGAAAAGATGCTGCCGCTCGTGCCGCCGGACTCGGAGGACGCGCGCGCCATCCGCGCCAACGTCGAGGAAGCCCGCGCTCTTGCCGGAATCAAGGAAGAAAAGCGGGAAGCAGCACGGGGTGTGAAGGGAACCGTCTCCCTGCATGCGAAAGTGAAGGCGAATGCGTCGCCCGACGACACGGTGTTCATCTTCGCGCGCGCGCTCGAAGGCCCGCCGATGCCGCTCGCCGTGCAGCGCGTGAAGGTGCGCGAGCTCCCGGTCGCTTTCGCGCTGAACGACTCGATGGCGATGGCGCCGGGCATGACCCTCTCGGCGCATCCGCGCGTCGTGGTGGTGGCGCGCGTGTCGCGCAGCGGCGGCCCGGCGGCGCAGCCCGGCGACCTGCAGGGCTCGAGCGCCCCGGTCGCCAACGACGCGAGCGGCGTCGCGGTGGTGATCGACAGCGTCGTCAGGTAGGAGCCGTCGAAGCTCAGCGCACGCCGTCGACGCGCAGCGCGCCGGGCGAAACCGAAGCGCGGATCCAGCTCACGATCGGCGAGCCCCACACCTCGATGCGCCTCAATCCGGGGAGCGGCTCGTCCTGACGGTAGAGGTGGGTGTCGCCGTGGACCAGGACGACCTTGCCGGGAGACTTCGCCGCCAGCCGCTCCAGGCTTTGCCTCAGGCTCGCAAAGCCGTCGCGCGGGAGGGCAAGGAACGGATTCGCTTGCATGAGCACCACCAATCCCGAGCGTGTTTCGGCGACCGCGGCCGCCTCCTCCAGCCACGACAGCACCGCCTGCATGCGCGGCTTGTGCTCGGGATGGCGCACGTTGTTGTCGTGGCCCGGCACGTTGAGCGTGACGAACACCCAGCCGCCGGCCTCCCAGCGCCGGTGCTCGCAGAATTCCCCGGGTTTGTCGCAGAAGATCTCGCGCCAGCGGCGCAGCCGCGCGAGCGGGTCCCTGCAATTGCTCCACTCGTTGTCGCCCGGGAGCAGGATGAAGCGGTGGCGGATGCGGGCGAACTGCCGCTTGCGCTCCAGGAGCCAGGCGTCGGCGCACGCCTGCGCGCTCGAGCCGATGTCGCCCAGGTGCACCACGAATTCCAGCGGCTGGGCGTTGATCTCGTCGATCAGCCCCTCGAGCCGCTCGGCCTCGGGCTCGCTGTAGGGCGCGTCACCGAGGACGCCGAAGCCGAGCTCGCCGGCGGGCAGCGGCGCGAGCGGCGCGCAGCCCGTCAGCAGCAGAAAGCCTAGATGCCGTAGGCGGTGCGTAGCAGGGTGAGAGGGTGGGCCTTCACCGCGCCCTTTCCCGCATCCTCCATGCCCTGCAGGATGTGGCGCGCGGCGATCGGGCAGTCGGAGCTCACGTAGTAGGGCCCGTGGGCAGGCCCGCCTTGCGCCATCGCGCGGAACACCGGGCGGCCGATCTTCATCGAGTTGTCGAAATACTCGGTCTTCACCCCCCAGGTGCCGTCGTGGCCGGAGCAGCGCTCGACCGTAGTCACCTCGGTGCCGGGGATCGACTCCAGCATCTCGCGCGTTTTCTGGCCCATGTTCTGCACGCGCGAGTGGCAGGGGATGTGGTAGGACACTTTCCCGAGCGGGTTGACGAAGTTCGTCTTCAGCAGGCCGTCTTTCTTCCGCAGCACGAAGTATTCGAACGGGTCGAACACGGCGTCGCGCACCGCGATCGTATCCGGATCGCCGGGATACATGAGCGGCAGCTCCTGCTTGAACATCAGCGCGCAGGAAGGCACCGGGGCGAGGATCGCGTAGCCCTCGCGCGCGTAGCGCGCGAGCACCGGGATGTTCTTCTGCTTCAGCGACTCGACCCCGTCGAGGTCGCCGAGCTCGAGCTTCGGCATGCCGCAGCACACCTCGCTCTCGACCAGCACGTACGGGATCTCGTTGTGAGCGAGGATCGCAGCCAGGTCGTGGCCCATGACCGGCTCGTTGTAGTTGGCATAGCAGGTGGCGAAGACGGCCACCTTGCCGGGCGTATTGGCTCCGTCCTTCACCGGGAAAGCCGCCGAGGGTGCGGCAGCGCTGCGGAACCTCTGCGGCGCATACGGCGGCAGCTCGCGGTCCTTGTGCACGCCGAGGACCGATTGCATCGCACTTCTCGCGACGGAGCTCTTGTTCAAGGCGTTCACCGTCTGCGCCACCACCGGGATCGCGGCGAGTTTGCTGAGCGCGTCGGTGGAGGAGAGCAGCCGGTCGCGGAGCTTGACCCCTTGCCTGAACTTGATCGCCTTCGCGCGCAGCATGACGTGCGGAAAGTCCACGTTCCACTCGTGCGGCGGGACGTAGGGGCATTTCGTCATGTAGCACAGGTCGCAGAGGTAGCACTGGTCGACGACCTTGCCGTAGTCCTGTTTCCTGACGCCGTCGACCTCCAGGGTCGGCGACTCGTCGACCAGGTCGAACAGCGTCGGGAACGCGGTGCACAGGCTGACGCAGCGGCGGCAGCCGTGGCAGATGTCGAAGATGCGCTCGAGCTCCTTCTCGGCCTGCGCCGGGTCCCAGAAGTCCGCTTCGTTCCAGGCGAGCGGGTACCGGGTCGGAGCCTCGAGCGATCCTTCGCGCATCTACAAGAACAGCGGGTCAGACTTCAGTCGGATAGGCCGTCCAACGCCTTTTGAAAGCGGTTGGCGTGGCTGCGCTCCGCTTTCGCCAGGGTCTCGAACCAGTCGGCGATCTCGCCGAAGCCTTCGTCGCGCGCCTGCTTCGCCATGCCCGGGTACATGTCGGTGTACTCGTGCGTCTCGCCCGCGACCGCGGCCTTCAGGTTCTCGCGCGTGCGGCCGATCGGCAGGTTGGTCGCCGGATCGCCCACCTGCTCGAGGTACTCGAGGTGGCCGTGCGCATGGCCGGTCTCGCCTTCGGCGGTGGAGCGGAACAGCGCCGAGACGTCGTTGTGGCCTTCGACGTCGGCCTTCGCCGCGAAATACAGGTAGCGCCGGTTCGCCTGCGATTCGCCGGCGAACGCGGCCTTGAGGTTTTCGTGCGTCTTGCTGCCTTTGAGCGCTTTCATGGAAGTCCTCCTGTAGGGAGGACGAGCCTACGGCGCGGCGCTCAATAGATCAAATTTAATTTGGTTATTCTGTTGATCGTTTTCGTCAATTATCAGCGGTGCAGGCGCTGAAGAACCTCGACCTCGGCCTGCACCCAGTCCTCGAGCTCGTGGCCGGGGGCGAACCCGCGCCGCTTGGCGCGGTAGTAGGCGGCCTCCGAGATCAGCTTGCGCACTTCTTCGGGGGAGGGTTGCGGGGGGCTGACGGCCTTCGGCGTTCCCTTGGCCGGCGCAGAGCGCTGTTTCCTGGCTGCCATGGCGAAACTCCTTGCGTGGATCCCCACCGAGGCTAGCAGAGTCGTGCTCCGGATTCCACCCGATTGTAGAATTCCCGCCGTGAAGTCCTGGGTCGAGAAGACGCTGGCGGCGGTCGGCAGCCGCACCGAGGTCGCGTTCGCGATCCGCTTTCCCGACGGAACGGAGAGCCGGTCGCGGAACGCGGCGCCGGAGTTCACGCTGGTGTTCCGCAACCCGCGCGCCTACTGGCGCATCGCGGCCTTTGGCCACGTCGGGCTGCTGGAAGCCTACTTCGACGGCGAGCTCGACATCGAAGGCAGCCTGCCCAGGGCGCTCGCCGCCGGGCTGGAAGGCGGTTTCGACGGCGGCGACGGGCCGCTGGTCTGGCTGCGCAACCGCTGGCACGAGCTCACGCATTCGAACGCCGTGCGCTCGCGGGCGCGCGCGAACGCCGAGGCGCACTACGCGCTGCCGCCGGACTTCTACAAGTTCTGGCTCGACGACCCGCTCATGCTCTACACCTGCGCGTACTGGACCGAGGGCACGCGCACCCTGGAGGAGGCGCAGCGCAACAAGTGCGACCACGTGGCGCGCAAGCTCCTGCTCAGGCCGGGGGAGGAGGTCATCGACGTCGGCAGCGGGTTCGGCGGCTTCATGTTCCACGCGCACGAGCGCTACGGCGTGAAGGTGACGGCGGTCAATACCACCGGCTCGCAGGCCGAGCACGCGCGCCGCGAGATCGAGCGCCGGCGCCTTGGCAACGCGCTCTCCATGCAGATGCACGAGGACTTCCGCGACGCCGGCCAGCGACAGTTCGACAAGGTGGCATCCATCGGCTGCCTCGAGCACGCCGGCCGCGATCAGCTCGGCGAGCTGATCCGCGCGCACGCGGGCTACCTCAAGAAGGGCGGCATCGGGCTGATCCACTTCATCGGCCATGTCGGGCGCTTCGACACGGATCTCTTCATCCGCAAGTACGTGTTCCCCGGCGGCTGGATCCCGAGCCTGGCCGACGTGATCGTGGAGATGGAGAAGGCCGGCCTCGAGGTCCTCGACGTCGAGAACCTGCGCCGGCATTACGCGCTTACGCTCGACGTCTGGGCCGAGCGCTTCGACAGGTACTGGGACCGGATCCGCGCGCTCGACCCGAAGCGCTTCGGCGAACGCTTCCGCCGCATCTGGCGGGTGTACCTCTACGGCTGCGCCGAGATGTTCCGCGCGCCGAACGGCCGCACGCACCT
>DATIGR010000205.1:0-3035 GCA_035454645.1 Burkholderiales bacterium | reverse complement strand
GTCGATTTCATTCCAGTCTTCAAAAGCGATTCTCTTCGGCCCCAGCTGGGCGAGATAGCCCCGGATCAGCACGCCGTAGCGCTCCTTGAGCCACTTCTTCGCGATCGCGCCGGCGGCGACGCGCACCACGGTCTCGCGCGCCGAAGCGCGACCGCCACCGCGCGAATCGCGCACGCCGTATTTCTGCCAGTAGGTGTAGTCGGCGTGGCCGGGGCGGAACTTGTCGGCGATCGCGGCGTAGTCCTTGGAGCGCGCGTCCTCGTTGCGGATCAGGAAGCCGATCGCGGTGCCGGTGGTGTGGCCCTCGTACACCCCGGACAGGATCTCGACCGCGTCGGATTCGCGCCGCTGCGTGACGTGGCGCGACGAGCCGGGTTTTCTTCGGTCGAGCTCCCTTTGCAGGTCTGCATCCGAAAGCGCAAGGCCGGGCGGGCAGCCGTCCACCACCCCGCCGTACGCGGGGCCGTGCGACTCGCCGAACGAGGTCACGCAGAAAAGCGTGCCGAAGCTGTTGCCCGACATGCAGAAATCATCTCATGAAAAACGCGCGCGTCTCGAACACGCGCGCCGCGAGCGGCTTGCCTGCGGACCTGAGCGTGCGCTTGAGCACGAAATCGAACAGCAGCGGGTTGTGCAGCCGGATCTCGCGCAGCACGTCGGCGGCGCTCGCCGCGATCAACCCGAGCGACACCAGGTAGTCCACCGAGAAGATCGGCATCATGCCCGGCAGCGGATAGTCCGAGCCGTTCAGCAGGCGCGCGTGCCAGCCCTGCTCCTCGAGCACGCGTACGAGCGCCGGGCCGGCGCGGTTCAGCTGCGTCATGGCGGAGATGTCGCCGTACAGCTGGTTTTCATAGCGGGAAACGTTCATCAGCCTTTCGAACAGACGGAAGCTGTCGACGTAAGGGCCGTTGGGACCGCGGTCGAGGTCCTGGTCCTGGCCCATCGAGGCGCAGTGCGCCACCACGACGCGCACCCCCGCCTCCAGCGCGCGGCGCAGGCGCAGCGGGTTGTTGAAGTGCTGCGCCTCGCGCCCGAGCACCGCGCGCTCGAGGCCGGCGTGGGCGATCAAGGGGAAGTCGTTCCGGGACAGCGCCTCGTAGAAGCGGTCGCATTTCGGCGACGCGGGATCGATGTTCATCGCCGAGGGCAGCCATTTCACCGCGCGCGCGCCGTCGCGCTTCGCCTGCTCGAGCGCCTCGATCGCGTCACTGCGGTAGGGGTGGATCGAAGCCGCCCACTCGAAGTACTCGGGATGCTTCCTCGCCACGTCGCGCGCGTAGGCGTCCGGGATGTGGAACATGGTGCGCACGAGGTCGGGCTCGCCCGCCTCGTCGAAGGCGCGCTCGAACGCGAACAGCAGGAGCTTGCATCCCGGCGCGAGGCCGTCGATCAGGTTGCGCATGCGCTCGACATAGGCGCGGTCGACGCTGTCCGGCGCATCGTGCACGCAGCCTGCGTTCAGGAAGAACAGGCGGCGCGCGTACTGGCCCGGGTTGAGAAGGCTGTCGGTCGCCGGGTTGACGAAGATGCCGCTGCCCGCGTCGCCGGTGCCGATGAGGTGCGCGTGGCTGTCCCAGCACTGCGCGGGGTCGATGCCTTCCCAGGCGGCGCGCACCAGCTCGTGCTGCGCCAGCCGGCGCGGCAGCCGCGCGTGGCAGGGATTCCAGAACCCCTGCTCGGGCCAGTAGCGCCACGCGGCGAGAGCGGCCGAACCTGCGAACGCGGCGAGCCCGCCGAGCAGGAGATTACGTCGCTTCAAATAGGCTCAAGCGGGCCAGTTCTTGATGTAGCCCTTCAGCATCTTGTTCTCGAAGTCCTGCTCTTCGAGCACCGCCTTCGCGACGTCGCGGAACGAGATCACGCCGAGCAGCTTGCCCTCCTGCATGACCGGCAGGTAGCGCGCGCCGCTGTCGATCATCGTGCGGCGCAGGTCGTTCACCTCCATGTCGGGCGCGGCGGTGACGGGATTGCGCTGCATGATGTCGGCGACCTTGACGTCGCCGAGCGCGCCGCCGCGCGCGGCGAGCGCGCGCAGCAGCTCGTGGAACGTGAGCATGCCGGCCATGCGGCCCTGCTCGACGACGACCAGGGAGCCGAGGTTCTCCCGCGCCATCGTCGCCACCGCGTCGGCCGCTCGGCCCGCCGGCTCGATGCTCACCAGCCGGTTTCCCTTGACGCGCAGGATTTCCTTCACTTGCATGGCGCCCTCCTTGCGAGCCGTTCCCCGAAGGCAAGTCTAGTCCAAATAGAATCGGCAAGGGAGGTGTGCGTGGCCAGAGTTGTATTGGTGACCGGCGGGGCGCAAGGCATCGGCCGCGCGACAGCGCTCGTCCTCGCCGCGCGCGGCTGGCAAGTCGCGGTCGCGGACGTGCGCAAGACTCATGAGTTTTTCTTCGTCAAGACCGACGTCGCGCGACAGGCCGATGCGCGCGCCTGCGTGCGCGCGGTGGTGAAACGCTTCGGCGGGCTGGACGCCCTGGTCAACAACGCCGGGATCACCGGGCCCCACGACGGGCCGGTCGAAAAGCTCGCGCTGCGGCGCTGGAACCGGCGCATCGGCGTCAACCTCACCGGCGCGTTCCTGATGGCGAAGCACGCGGTACCGCACCTGCGCCGCGCGCGCGGCGCCATCGTCAACATCGCTTCCACGCGCGCGCTGCAGTCGGAGCCCGACACCGAGGCCTACGCCGCAAGCAAAGGCGGCCTCGTCGCGCTGACCCACGCGCTTGCGCTGAGCCTCGGCCCCGAGGTGCGGGTGAACTGCGTGAGCCCCGGCTGGATCGCGCACCGGCGCGTGCGCCGCAGGGACCACGCACAGCATCCGGTCGGCCGCGTCGGGCGCGTCGAAGACGTCGCCGAGCTCGTCGCCTACCTGCTCTCGGACGCCGCCGGCTTCGTCACCGCGCAGAACTTCGTCATCGACGGCGGCATGACGCGCAAGATGATCTACGTCTGAAAAAGGGGTCAGGACCCTTTTATTGGAAAAGGGGTCAGGAACCTTTTTCGCGCAGCTGCGCGTAGCTCCCTGCAAA
>DATIGR010000204.1:0-2524 GCA_035454645.1 Burkholderiales bacterium | reverse complement strand
CAGGGACGACATAGCGGTGCGCGTCGCGCCCGCCGGCGCGGGCAGCCGCATCGACGTGCGCTCGCGCTCGCGGGTCGGCCGCAGCGACCTCGGCGCCAACGCCGCGCGCATCCGGAAATTTTTCTCGGCGATGAAAGGATTGGCTTCGGGCGCGTAAAAGGGGTATTCTTAAGGTATCGTTTCATGAAACTCGGATAGGTACATGAAACAACTCATTTTTTTGGTAATCACGATCTTCGCCGCGTCGGCCTGGGCGCAGGCGCCGGCGAAAGAGGCGGCGAAGCCGGAGCCAATGAAGGCGGCAGCGAAGGCCGAGCCCATGAAGCACGGAGTCGTCATTCCAAAGAAACGGCGCTGGCACGAGGACGCGCGCCACTGCCTCGAGCTCCCGACCAACACCGAGATCATCAAGTGCGCGGAGGAGTATCTGTAGCCGAAGGCCGGGCGAGCGCCGCCAGGCGCCCGCGCTCGACGTCGATCCCGCGCAGCAGAGCGAGCCCGATCACGAAGTACAGGCCGGTGACGAAAATGCCGAGCCGGTGGTTGCCGGGGAAGGCGAGCGTCACCGCGCCGTAGGTGAGCGGGCCGAAGATCGAGGCCGCCTTCACCGCGAGTCCCCACAGGCCGAAGAACTCCGCGAGCCGCGCCGGCGGCGCGAGGTAGCCCACCACCGCGCGCCCGGCCGCCTGCGACGAGCCCATGCACAAGCCGGCCAGGTTCGCCGCCACCCAGAAGGAAAAATGAGTCTGGGAAAGCCCTGCGGTGACAACCATGACGATCCACCCGACGAGCGTGATCGCCACCGCCCGCACGTGGCCGAGCGCGTCCTGCAGATAGCCGAAGCCGAAGGCGCCGAGCGCCGCGGTGACGTTGACCACCAGGATCAGCGTGATGGTCTGCTGGGTGGTGAACTTCATCGCCTGCTCGGCGTAGATCGCGGCGAGCGACACCACCGCGGTGATGCCCGCCTGGTAGAAGAGCAGGCACAGCAGGAAGCGCCTGAGGTCCTGGTATTGCCGGGCGTGCCTCAGGGTGTCTTTCACCCGCGCCCAGGGGTTCTCGGTGCGCGGCTGCGGCACGGCGCGCTCGCGCAGGAGCAGAAACGTCGGCGCCGAGGCGACGGCGAAGAACGCCGCGGTGATCAGCATGGTGACGGGGACGAACTCGCTGGCCGGTCTTCCTTTTGAAGCCGTGATATAGCCAAGACAGATTCCAAGGGCGGCCAGGCCCCCCAGGTAACCGAAGCTCCAGCCCCAGCCCGAGACGCGGCCCATCGCGCGCGAATCGGCGAGCTCGGGCAGGAACGCGGCGATCAGGTTCTCGCCCGCGCCGAAGAAGTAGTTCGAAAGAATCAAGAGAATCAAGGCGAGCGCGGCCGCGCCGGGTGCGGCGTAGTAGAGCAGGGCAGTGAATGCGACGCAGCCGAGAGTCGTGGCGAAAAGCAGCGCCTTCTTGGCCGCGTGCGCGTCGGCCCAGGCGCCGACCAGCGGCCCGGTGATCAGGATCGCCGCGTAGGAGACGGCCAATGCCGCGGTCCAGGCGAACGTCGCCCAGGAGGCATTCCCCGCAACAACCGAAACGAAATAGGCGCTGAACACCGCGGTGATCACCACGGTGGTGTAGGCCGAGTTCGCGAAGTCGTACATGCTCCACGCCCAGACCTCGCGCAGCTTGACTTCGGGGGCGAGGGCGCGGGGCATGCGGCGGAGATTAGCGCAGCCTTCCGTGCCGAAAATCACGGCGAGAACGCGATCTTGCCGGTCGGTCAAATCAGGCGGGCATGGCTTTGGGGTATAGTCTTTTGCCTATGCAACAAGCAGTTAAGACGCCGCAGGGGGGGCAGAAGCAGGACGCACGGCTCGCGCTCGGCGGGGTGCTCGACTGGCTGGTCGCGGACAAGATGGTCGAGGCCGAGGCGGCGGCGCAGCTCAAGAAGGAGCGGCGCTACTACCGCGGCAGCACGCATCCGCTGGTGATCGTCGCCCAGCAGAAATGGAAGAAAGCCAATTCGCTGCTCACGCTCGAGGCGCTGAGCGAGTGGCTGGCGAAGCGCGTCGGCATGGAATACCTGCACATCGATCCGCTGAAGATCGACTTCGCCGGCGTCACCGAGATCATGTCCTCGGCGTACGCGACGCGCTTCCGCATCCTGCCGGTCGCGGTCACGCCGAAGGAGGCGGTGATCGCCACCGCCGAGCCGGGCGTGCGCGACTGGGAGCCCGAGCTCGCGCGCATCATCAAGCGCGAGATCCGGCGCGTGATCGCGAACCCGCTCGACATCGAGCGCTACCAGGTCGAGTTCTACAACCTCGCCAAGTCGATCAAGGGCGCCGCCAAGACGAGCGCGCTCAGCGGCCTGTCCAACTTCGAGCAGCTGGTCGAGCTCGGAAAAACCGACAAGCAGCTCGATGCCAACGACGCGCACGTGGTGCGCGTGGTCGACTGGCTGTGGCAGTACGCCTTCGAGCAGCGCGCGAGCGACATCCACATCGAGCCGCGGCGCGAGCTCGGCATCGTGCGCTTC
>DATIGR010000203.1:0-2990 GCA_035454645.1 Burkholderiales bacterium | reverse complement strand
GAGGTGCTTAAGCTCCTGGAGCGCTACGCGGCTAAGTAAAGTCTATTTCGCCGCGGCCCTTACCACGCCCAGCCGGCGGCCGCGGGCCGGCTGCTTCAGGCGCGCCGGGACCACCAGGTCGCGCACGAAGTTGGGCAGCGCGAACACGCCCTCGTGGGTCTCGCCGTTGTAGTACTTGAGGTCGCCGAGCTTGCGGGCTTCGATGCGGCGGTCGATCTCGTCGGCGGTGAAAGCCTTCGGGTCCAGCTTGTCCGAGCACACCGCCATGGCCCACAGCGAGCCGTAAAGCGGGATGTACATGGCGTAGGGCCGCACGATGCGGAACACGGTGTTCAGCCGCTGGGCGAGCTGGGCGACGCGCTCCGGGCGCGCCACCGGCGAGCCGATGTGCAGCGTGAGCGCTCCTCCCGGCGCCAGCGCCTGGCGCAGCTGCTGGAAGAACTCGGCAGAGTAGAGCGCCTCGGCCGGTCCCATCGGGTCGTTCAGGTCGAGCGCGATCAGGTCGAACTTCTCCTGCGTCTCGCGCACGAACTTCATCCCGTCGTCGACCAGCACCCGCAGCCTCGGGTTGTCGAACACGCCCTGGTGCACGGCGTGGAAGTGCTTCTTCGCCACCTCGATCACCTCGGCGTCGATCTCCACCATGGTCGCGCTTTCGACCGAGGGGTGCTTGAGCGCCTCCTCGGAGGAGCCGCCGTCGCCGCCGCCGATGATGAGCACCTTCCGCGGCGCGGCGTGCGCCGTGAGCGCGGGGTGGATCAGGTTCTCGTGGTAGACGAACTCTTCCTTCTCGGAGGTCATGTTGAACCCGTCGAGGCGGAAGATCTTGCCGTAGTAGGGCGTGTCGTAGATCGCCATCTTCTGGAAGCGCGTCTGCCACTCGCCGAGCTGGCGCGTCGCCTTGATGTAGAAGCCGGTCGAGTCGTTGAGCGGCTCCATCAGCAGGTATCCGCCGCGCTCCACCTCGTGGCGCGCGATCTCGCCAGGCTGGAAGTGCGCGACGATGAGCTCGAAGAGCTTCCTCGCCTTGGCGGAGTTGTCGGCGCGGTAGTTGCAGACGTAGACGTCGAGCGTCAGCCCCTGGCGCTCGGGCCAGGTGTGGATCGCGAGGTGCGACTCGGAGAGCACCACGGCGCCGGTGAAGCCCGAGCCCTCGAACTGGTGGAAGGTGGCGTCCATCGTGGTGAGGCCGGACGCGGACACCATCTCGAGGCAGCGGGCCTTGAAGCCTTCGCCGTCGAGAAGGAGCTGCGGATCGCAGCGGCAGCCGGTGAGGTCACCGATGAGATGCAGACCGTTCATTTACCGTATCCTCCAAAATGCGAAGGCGCAGCCTGCCGCGTATCGGGAGTCCAGGCCACGCCTTCCATTCGCGCCTGCCGGCGCAAAACAGCGTTCTTCGATCGTGCTCAACTCGTTCAAAACCTCCTAAACGTCGTTTTCGCTCTTGACTTGCGCCACGACTGCATCGATCAGTCTGCGAGCGATCGAGATTCTGCTTGGAAGTTTCGGCAATTGCAATACGTCGAACCAATTTGCTTCCTCGATTTCTCCTGCCCGCGGCCGGATCTCGCCGCTCGCCCACTCGCAGACGAACGCGATCATGAGCGAGTGCGGGAAGGGCCAGGGCTGGCTCGCGAAGTAGCGCGCGCGCCCGACGCGCACGCCGACCTCCTCGGCCACCTCGCGCGCGAGGCATTGCTCGAGCGACTCGCCCGGCTCGACGAAGCCGGCGAGCGCGCTGTACATGCCGGGCGGGAAGTGCGGGCTGCGGGCGAGCAGAATCCGGTGTTGTTTTTTGACTAAAGCCATCACCGCCGGGGCGACGCGCGGATAGGCCGAAAGCCTGCAGGCCGGGCACACGCGCACGCGCTCGTCGCGCTTCGGCTCGGTCGGCGCGCCGCAGCGGCCGCAGAACTGGTGGTTGCGGTCCCACTCGAGGAGCTGCAGCGCCCGGCCGGCGAGGGCGAACAGATCGTCGTCGAGCACCGAGAACAGCGGCCGCAGCCCCTCCCATGCCAGCCCGGCGGGCACCTCGGCGTCCGGGGCGAGCTCCGCGGCGAAGCAATCGACCCGGCCGAGGCGCCCTAAATACAGGGTCCTCGGGGCCTGCTCCCACAAGATATTGTTGCTTTTCAGCAACGGCAGCCGGGCCCAGGCGGGCCGCAGGCGAAACCGCGGATCGTCGCTCGGGCGCTCGGGCGGGCCGAGCTCGACCAGGAGCTTGTCGCCGCGGAACACGAACCAGTGCGCCTCGCCGCCCGGCTCGGCGAAGCACAGCGGCTCGAACTCGAGCGGCGCGCGGAACGGGAGCTCGATCATTTCGCCTCCATCGCGGTGAGTATAATTTGGCCGCTCCGATGGATTCCTCCGTGACGGCCAAGGCTTCCGAGGCCGAGCTCGCCAATTCGCTGCGCGCGCTCGCCATGGACGCGGTGGAGGCGGCGAAATCCGGCCACCCCGGCATGCCGATGGGCATGGCGGAGATCGCGGTGGCGCTGTGGAAGCGGCACCTGCGCCATAACCCGGCGAATGCCGCCTGGCCCAACCGCGACCGCTTCGTGCTCTCCAACGGGCACGGCTCGATGCTCCTCTACAGCCTGCTGCACCTCACCGGCTACGAGCTGCCGATGGCGGAGCTCAGGCGCTTTCGCCAGCTCGGCTCCAGGACCCCCGGCCACCCCGAGCGCGGCTGCGCCCCGGGCGTCGAGACCACCACCGGGCCGCTCGGCCAGGGCATCGCCAACGCGGTCGGCATGGCGCTCGCCGAGCGCCTGCTCGCCGCCGAGTTCAACCGTCCCGGCCACGAGATCGTCGAGCACTTCACCTACGTGTTCCTGGGCGACGGCTGCATGATGGAGGGCGTCTCGCACGAGGCGTGCGCGCTCGCCGGCACGCTCAAGATCGGGCGGCTGATCGCGGTCTACGACGACAACGGCATCTCGATCGACTCCGACCCTGAAGAAGCGAATTAGGCGATAGCATAATAG
>DATIGR010000202.1:0-11005 GCA_035454645.1 Burkholderiales bacterium | reverse complement strand
GTCCAGGGAAACTCCTCGAGATGCCGCCGCAGCGCAACCCCGAGAAAGGGAAGCGCCGCGGGCTTTTCGCTCTCGAGGTCTTTCGGATTGGACGACCGGAACGCCGTCCAGGCCGCCTGCGCTTCCCGGAAGTGCCGGCGCGTGACCGGGTTGCGCAGCGCGAAGAGCTCGGCCGCGCGCTCGCCCGTCATGGTGCCGAGATATTCGGCCTCGCAGACGAGCGAGATCGGAGGCCCGCGCAGCGCGGCGAGGCCGTCGAGCACCTGGATGAGCTGCAGCTGGTCGTACAGGTCGTGCTCGAACCACAGCACGATCTCGTCGTGCCGCACCGCCTGGCGGAAAGCGGCGTCCCTCTCGGCAAAAGAACGGGAGACTTGAGAAAGATGACCCCATCCTGCCCCCGCAATGAACGCCGCCCGTTCGCGCGAAAGCTCTTCGAGCGCAAGTCCCGCCCGCACCGGGCCTTCGTGCAGCACGTCGCGCCACGGCAGGATCGTCCCGGAAACCGCTCGCGACAGCACCTCCACGGCGCAGTCGCCGTTGGTAATGTGCAGCAATGCCTAGCTCAGTCGCACCGGTAGAACGCCTGCCTCTGTTGCAGGCTGATCGCCGCGAGGTCGTCGGGGTCGCGGCTCGCCTTCACGCGCGGCTCGAGCTCGGCGAGCCGCTTCTCGAGCCTGGCGGTCTTCGGGTCGGCGTCGAGCGAGGCGAACTTCTTGCGCAGGACGCGCACGTCGTCGTCGCGCCGCTCCGCCTCGGCGAACGCGATCTCGCGGCGCAGCCGCCGCTTCTCGCACTGCACCGGCTCGAGCTCCTTCGAGATCGCCATGAACTCTTGCGCGGCGGGGCTCAACGCAGCCGCCGGCACGGCAATGAATATTCCGAGGAGAAGGACGAACGGTTTCACGCGCGGGGCGATGATACTGCGCCGCGGATCTCCTCCGGATTCGCGCTGCGTACGCCGAGGACCTGGCAGAAGAACCGCAGCGCCATTCCGGCGAGCGGATGGTTGCCGTCGAGCACCACCTTGCCCGCCGCCATGTCGGTCACGGTATAGAGCCGCGAGCCCTCCTCGACCTCCATCCCGACCGCGATGCCCTCGCCGTAGCGCTCGGCGGGCTCGACCCGCACGAGCTCGGCATCGTATTCGCCGAACGCCTGCTCGGGCTCGAGCTGGAGCCTGATCGACTCGCCCGGCGCTCTTCCCTCGAGCGCGCTCTCCAGGGCGGCCAGCAGCTCGCCATAGCCGCCGTGAAGATAGGTGAGCTCCGAAGCCGGCTGCAGCTCGAGGCCCTGCGCGTCGCGCATCTCTACGCGCAGGGTGACGATGGTGTTCTTCGCTACGACCGCAACCGCCTCACCAAGTCGAAGACTTCGGCCGCGTGCCCGCGCGGGTTGACGCCGTAGGCGGCGTGGCGGATCACGCCCTTCTTGTCGATGACGAAGGTCGAGCGCACCAGGCACTCGCGGCGCACGCCTTCGGTGAGCTCCTTTTCCTGGATCACGCCGTACTTGCGGCACACCTCGCCCTCGGGGTCCGACAGCAGCGCGATCGTGACGCCGTTGCGGTCGCGGAAATCGGCGTGCGTGATGCAGTCGTCGCGCGACACGCCGAGCACCACGCAGTCGTGCTTGCCGAACTGCTCCTGGTGATCGGAGAAATCGGTGGTGACGAGGGTGCAGCCCGGCGTTCCGTCCTTCGGATAGAAGTAGAGCACCACGTTCTTCTTGCCCTTGAACTCCGACAGGCTGACTTCCTGCATGTCGGCATCGGGCAGCGCGAACGACGGCGCAGGTTGACCCGGTTCGAGCATCGTGCGGCGATTCTATTCCAGATCAGTTTCGCTTTGACAACTGCTGCCTATAATCGGCCGCGATGAGCTCGCGCTTGCTCGGCGGCCTGACGCCGCGAGAATTCCTGCGGCGCCACTGGCAGAAGCGGCCGCTTTTCGTGCGCCGGGCGGCGCCAGGGTTCGCCGGCGTCGTCAGCGAGAGAACGCTCGCGCGGCTCGCGGCGCGCGACGACGTGGAATCCCGGATCGTGGAACGCCGCGGCGCGCGCCGGGAAACCCGGCACGGACCGTTCGCGAGAGTAATGGCGCACTCTTCCAACTGGACGCTGCTCGTGCACGGCGTGAACCTGCACGTTGCCGGTGCAGACGAGCTGCTGCAGCGCTTCGACTTCGTGCCGCAGGCGCGCCTCGACGATGTCATGGTGAGCTACGCGACCCCGGGCGGCGGCGTCGGCCCGCACGTCGACTTCTACGACGTATTCCTGCTCCAGGGCCCCGGCCGGCGCGCCTGGCGCGTTGAAAACAAACGCTTTGTGGCGCAAGCGGGAGACCTGCTGTATCTGCCGCCCGGAGTGCGCCACGACGGCGTCGCGCTCGAGCGCTGCTTTACCTACTCGATCGGCTTTCGCGCGCCGCGCGGCGCCGAGCTCGGCGCGGCGTTCCTCGACTGGCTGCACGAGCGCGGCCTGCCGCAGGCCGGCTACCGCGATCCCGGCCTCGCGCCGGCGACGCAGCCCGCGCTGATTCCCGAAGGCATGATTTCGTTCGCGGACAAGCTGCTGCAGCGCATCCGCTGGTCGCGCCGGGACGTCGAGCGCTTCCTCGGCGAATACCTGAGCGAGCCCAAGCCGCACGTGGTGTTCACGCCGCCGGCGGGCCGGCGGCCGATCGCCCGCTCGCGCGTACGGCTGGACAAGAAGACGCGCCTCCTCTACCGCGGCAGGCGCTTCTTCATCAACGGCGAAAGCGTTGCGGTCGGGGTCTCTTCCGGCAGGATCCTGCGCGAGCTCGCCGACCGGCGCGCGGCCGCGGGAGCGCGGCTTGCGGCCGCGGGCCTCGGCGGTCTAATCTCGAAGTGGCACCGGCTCGGCTACGTGACGCTGGAGAGGAACTGAATGGACACGCCCATCTACGAGCGATTCGATACCAACCAGGGCTTCCAGGCCGCGGTGGATCGCCTGCTCGGGCAGCCGGGCCGCGAGCTGCGCGTGTTCGACCCCGACGGCGCAGCGCTGCGGCTGAACGACCCGGCACGCGTGGAGCGGCTCGAGCGCTTCCTTCTCGCGAGCCGCACCCGGCGCCTCTACTTCGTCGTGCACAATACCGATCACCTCACGCGCCACTGCCCGCGGCTGATCGGGCTGCTGCGGCGCTTCTCGCACGCGGTGCAGATCAACCGCACCCAGGAGGAAATCCGCGAAGTGCAGGATGCATTCCTGCTCCTCGATTCCCTGCACTACATCCGCCGGCCGGTGGCAGCCCTGTTCCGCGGCTCGATCGGCCTCGGCGACGAGAACGAAGGCCAGGCGCTGCGCGGGCGCTTCGGCGAGATCTGGGCCGCGTCCTATCCCGCGGTGTCCGGCACCACGATCGGTTTATGACCCCCTGACAGTTCCTTCGCGGCGTGGCGTACAAATTTACGCGCCAGAGGCTTCACGAACTTGGAAGTCATGCAAGACAAACCGCCAAGACCTAGATGCTGCGCCAGCCGAAGCCCTCGTCCTGGGTGGCGAGCCCGACCCAGCTTTCCTCGCACCCCAACGCACGCGCGAGCGCGGCGCGCGCGAGCGCGGGGCGGTTGTTCTCGCGCGAGAGGTGCGCGCCGATCACGTGCTTCAGCCGCGAGCGGTCGATCGCGCCCAGGAGGCGCTCGGACTCGCGGTTGTCGAGGTGGCCGAACGGGCCGGCGATGCGCTCCTTGAGCCAGCGCGGGTAGGCGCCGTTCCACAGCATGTCGTGGTCATAGTTGCACTCGAGCACCAGCGCGTCGAGGCCCGAGAGCGTCTGCTCCACGTGCACGGTCGAGATGCCGACGTCGGTGACGACACCGAGCTTCGCCGCGCCGTCGGAGAGCACGTACTGGACGGGCTCGCGCGCGTCGTGCGGCACGGTGAAGGGCAGGAGCTGGATGGCGTCCACGAAGAACGACTGGCGGCCGTTCACCTGCACCAGCGGCACGCCGTCGAGCACCTTGCCCTCGGCCTTCAGCGCCGCGGCCGTGCCGTGCGTGAGGTAGACGCTCGCGCGGTGCGCGGCGGCGAACTCGAAGGCGCCGCAGGCATGGTCGCCGTGCTCGTGCGTCACCAGGATCGCGCTCACCCGCGACGGCTCGAGCCCGAGCCGCGCCAGGCGCCGCTCGGTCTCGGTGAGCGCGAGCCCGCAGTCGACGAGCACGACGGTGCCCGCGGCCTCGGCGACCAGGCAGTTGCCCGAGCTGCCGCTGGCGAGCGAGGCGAAGCGCAAAGCGAGCGCTACTTCAGCTGCTCGTGCAGCAGCGTGAGGATGCGCTGCGCGGTCTTCGAGTTCTCCGCGGCGCCCTCCTTGTTGAGGACCAGCACCTGGCTGCCCGAGGTCTCGGCGGAGACCTGCACCCGGTACTGCTCGGCCTTCACTTTCGAATCACTGCCGAAAAGGCGCGCGAAGATGCCGCCGTCCTTCTGCGCCATCTCCGAATCGGGGTCGGCGTAGCGCACGAAGTACAGCCCCTTCTGGCGGTCGCGGTCCTCGACGGTGAAGCCGACGCGGTCGAGCGCGAGGCCGACGCGGCGCCAGGCGCGGTCGAAAGGCTCGTAGACCTGCAGCCGCTCGGCGCCGTCGCTCGCTCTCACGATCTCGGCGCGCAGCTGCCGCTCGCTCGCGGCGGTGAGCTGCTTCGCACGCTCGCCCGGCGCGCCGAGCCTGACCATCAGCCGGCGCAGGAACTCGGCCTCGAGCTCCGGATCCGACGGCCGCGGCTGCCACGCGGTCTGCCCGGGCGTGCTCGAGGTCGGCTCGCGCGTGGTGTAGAGCTCCTGCATGCCGCGGTGGCTGACGTAGATCTCGGTTCCGCCCGCGGTGCGTTCGAGGCGCGTGCGGTACTTGTCGCGCTCCCCCGTGGCATGGAAGTAGTCGAAGATCTTGCCGAGAAAGTCGCGCACCGCGCCTTCCTGGATCCGCGCCCGGGTCTCGGCCCAGTCGGTTTCCATCACCCCGGCTTCGGGCATCTCGAGCTTGATGAGGAAGCCGTTCTCCTGCCAGAAGTCCTTGACCACGGGCCAGAGCTTCTCGGGCGGCTCCTGCACCACGAGCCAGCGCTGCGTGCCGGCGCGCTCGATGCGCATGTGCTCGACGACCGGCAGCAGGGCCGGCCCGCCCTGCGGCGCGCCCGCGGTGCGCGCGGGATCGCGGCGCTCCGCCTCGTAGCCCGAGAGCGTCGCGCTCGAGCGCCCGGCGCCCTCCGGGATCGTGTAGCGGTTATCGCGCTGCGGCGAGGTGAGATCGGGCGGCACCTCGAGCGGCGGCAGCTTGCCCGCGGACTTGTAGTCCACCGAGGACGAATCGCTGCTGAACCACGAGCAACCGGACAGCACGGCCGCAGCCGCGGCCGTGACGACGAGATGCCTCGGCATCAACCGCGGCCTTGCTTCTCGCGAGGCATCAACCGCGCCCTTCGACGACTCTTAATCCCGGCAGCGCGATGCCGGCTTCGTGCAGCGCTTCGCGCACCGTCTGGTGGAACTTCTCGGACAGCGGCGACATCGGCAGCCTGAGCCCGGGCTCGATCATGCCCATCTCGGCGAGCGCCCACTTGACCGGGATCGGGTTCGCCTCGACGAACAGGCGCTGGTGCAGCGCGAGCAGCCTCAGGTTCAGCTCGCGCGCGTTCTTGACGTCGCCGACGAGCGCCGCGGCGCACATCTGGTGCATGAGCTTGGGCGCCACGTTGGCGGTGACCGAGATCACCCCGTGGCCGCCGAGCAGGATGAGCGCAGCCGCGGTCGCGTCGTCGCCGCTGTAGATCGCGAAATTGCGCGGCGCGCGCCGGATGAGGTCGGTGCCGCGCTCGATGTTTGCGGTCGCGTCCTTGATGCCGATGATGCCCGGCACCTGCGCGAGCCGCAGCATGGTGTCGTTGGCGAGATCGGCCACCGTGCGCCCCGGCACGTTGTACACGATCATCGGCAGCTCGACGGTCTCGGCGATCTTGCGGAAGTGCCGGTACAGCCCTTCCTGCGTCGGCTTGTTGTAGTAGGGAACCACCGACAGGCAGGCGGTGGCGCCGTTCTTCTTGGCCGACTCGGTCAGCTCGATCGCTTCGACGGTCGAGTTGCCGCCGGTGCCGGCGATGACGGGAATGCGCCCGTGCGAATGCTGGACCGCGAGACGGATCAGCTCCTTGTGCTCGTCGAAGTCGACCGTCGGCGACTCGCCGGTCGTGCCGACGACCACGATGCCGTCGGTGCCCTCGGCGACGTGCCAGTCGATGAGCTGCCTGAAGCGGCCGAAGTCGAGGCGGCCGTCCTCGTGCATGGGCGTGACGATTGCGACCAGGCTTCCGGTGATCATGCGGCGATTCTAGCGCGACTCGCGTCGCCCCGGATCACGCAAATCCTTTGCACGACGGCGTTTTCGGCCATCCCTTGCTCGAAGGCAACGACTGTCAGGGCGCCGAAAGCTTGCAGCAGCTCCCCCGGGCGCAGCAGGAAGTTCGGATTCGAGGGCTTGCCGAAGCGCTCGTTGCCGAGCATGAAGGTCTCGTAGATCAGCGCCCCGCCCTCGTCGAGCGCCGCGGCGAGGTGGCCGAGCAGCGGCCGGTGCAGATAGTTCGTCACCACGATCCCGCCGAAGCGCTGGCCGGCGAACGGCCACGGGCTGCCGTCCTCCAGGTCCGCGCGCACGAACCTCACGCCCGGGATCGCGTGCGCCTCCCGGTCGACCGCGATCACTTCCAGGCCGCGCGCGGCGAACAGCCTCGCGTGCCGCC
Source organism: Burkholderiales bacterium (assembly GCA_035454645.1). Lineage (GTDB taxonomy): Bacteria > Pseudomonadota > Gammaproteobacteria > Burkholderiales > SG8-39 > SCGC-AG-212-J23. Next base: position 4,249 of record DATIGR010000202.1, on the reverse strand, counting down.
CCGCGCCGCTCGCCACGTCGAGCACCGGCCCGCGCGCGACCAGCGGCGCCCAGCGCACCACCCAGGGCGACGGGCTATTCGGGGACGGGTGCGAATGCGCCAATGATCGCGAGGATGACGACCAGGCCGCCGGCGACCAGGCCGAGGATGTTCCAGCCGGTAAAGCGGGTATTCGGATCCGCCGCCGGCGCCTGCTTGCGGTTGATCGCGTTGGCCGCGGCCTGCACCGGAAGCAGCGCGACGACGCCGAGAAAGCCGGCGAGCCACCATGGATCCGGCAGGCGCCAGAGCAGGGTGAGGACGAACACGGCGCCGGCGAGCGCGCCCGCGGGGAAATCGGCCTGCACGCCCGAGCCCTGCGCGTGGCTGCGGATGCGCTTGAACAGCGGATACGAGATCACCGGGTAGAAGATGGCGCGCAGCGGCGCGTTGACCCTGTCGCCGGAGTTGCGCTGCACGCACTTCCAGTTCTTGTAGAACCAGTAGACCTCGTACAGGCCGAGCGTGACGACGCTCATCAGCGCGAGCTTGAGCCCGCTCACCGCGAAGAACACCGGTTCCGGCGCGCTCGCCGCTGCGTCCACCTTCGCCGTCGGCGCGGCGTACGGATTCATGCGCCCTCTCCCCGCGCCGCGAGCTTGCCCCCGCGCTCGGCGAGAAGCTCGCGCAGGATCCGGCGGTGGCAGCGGCGCTCCTCCTCACAATAGCAGCCGAGCGAGAAATCCGCATGCTGCGACAGCCGCGCGAGCAGCTCGAGCAGGCGCGCAGCCCCGGGCTCTGCCATCTCGCGGCGGTAGTCGCGCTCGAACTTCGCCCAGCGCTTGTCGGTGAACGGCTGCGACAGCGCCCAGCTCACCATCTTCTGGCTCGGCGCGAGCTCCGGCAGCCACACGTCGTAGTAGTCGAGGCGCGCATAGTCCTTCTTCTTCACCCCGCGCGGCGGGCGCCGCGCCGTGCCGATGCGCAAACCCTCGCCCCGCGCGCGCGGGCTGCCGAGCCGGACGATTCTTATCATTCCTTGCGCGCGCGGATCTGCCGCAGCGCCTGCTCGAGAATCTTGATTTCCAGGAGCCCGGTGCCGCGGTCCCAGACGCGGGCGACCGGGACCGGCACGCCCGGCGAAAAATCGGCCGCTCTCTTCGGATACGGCGCCGGCATGTTCTCCGGGTCGAGCTTTTCCACCGTCGTGCGTCGCGAAGCGCCCGCGAACGGGCGCAGCCGCCAGAACAGGCCCAGCGGCCGCTCCTCGTGGCGCGCCATCGCACGCACCAGCGCCTGCGCGTTCAGGCACTGCTCGATCTCCAGCAGCAGGCGATGGCGCTGCTCCGCGGTGCCGAGCGTGAACCAGCGGCGCGCGAGCCCGGCGGTGCCCTCGCGCAGCTGCGCGATCGCGCGGTAGGCAGCGCGCTGGTCGTTGCCGCGGATCTTCTTGAGAAGCTTGTCTAGCTGCAAAGCACCAGATTGGCGAACTCGACCAGCATCCCCGGCTTGAGGTAGGCGGAGAACGCCGCCGCCGTCACGAAAGCGAAGATCGCAACCAGCGCGGCCTTAAGCCACAGCCTGTGCATGTCTTCGCTCCGCGAGAGGCTTCTCGTTCACGGGCAGGTTGACGAGCGCGGCGAACACCCCTAGGCCGATCGACGTGATGAAAGCGCCATTGTACGAGCCGGTAGTGTCGTAAAGGTAGCCGGCCAGCCACACGCCGATGAAGCTCCCGAGCTGGTGCCCGAAGAAGACGACCGAGGCGAGCATCGCGGCGTAGCGCAGTCCGAAGATCTGCGCCACGAGGCCGTTGGTGAGCGGCACCGTGCCGAGCCACAGCAGCCCGATGCCGCAGGCAAATAGATACAGCATGAAAGGACTCAGTGGAAAAGCAACCAGCAGCGCGATGAGCACCGCGCGCACCGAATAGATGATGGACAGCAGGTACTTCTTGCTCACTCTGCCGCCGAGCCAGCCGGCGCCGAGCGAGCCGAAGATGTTGAACAGCCCGATGAGCGCGAGCGCGGTCATGCCGTGCTCGGGCCGCAGGCCGGCGTCGGTGACGAACGAAGGCAGGTGCACGGTCAGCATCGCGATGTGGAAGCCGCACACGAAGTAGCCCCAGAACAGCAGGTGGAAGCCGCGCTCGCGCCAGGCCTCGTGCAGCGCCGCGCCGATCGACTGGTGGGCGGCACCCGTCGGCGACGCGGGTGCTTTCGTGCCGGCCATGGCGAGCGCGAGCGGCGCCACGAGCAGCGAGATGCCCGCCATGCCGAGCAGCGCGAAATGCCAGTCGCGGTACGAGATCATGAGCTGGGTGAGCGGCAGCAGCGCGAACTGGCCGAACGAGCCGGCCGCGGTGGCGATGCCGAGCGCCGTGCTGCGCTTCTCGAGCGGCACGCTGCGGCCGATCACCGCGAACACGATGGCAAACGAGGTCCCGGCGAGCCCCAGGCCGATGAGCAGGCCCGAAGTGACGTGCATCAGGAACGGCGTATCGACATACGCCATAGCGGCAAGGCCGGCGGCGTAGGCGAGCGCCGCGCCGAACACCACCCGGCCGGCGCCCCAGCGGTCGGCGGCCGCGCCGGCGAAGGCACCGAGCGCCCCCCACGCCAGGTTCTGGATCGCCATCGAGATCGAGAACACCTCGCGCCCCCAGCCGTACTCGAGCGCCATCGGCCCGAGGTACAGGCCCATGCCGGCGCGCGCGCCGAACGAAATGCACAGGATCGCGGAGCCGCAGACGAGAATGGCGAACGGGTTCACGAGGCGCAGTCTACCGGCTGGCCCGCGGCAGAATAGGCACAGTTACAAGTGTAATTTTCAGCCGAGGAAGTGCCGCGGGATCCAGACCGAGAGCCCGGGAATGAAGATGACGAGCAGGAGGACCAGCAGCTCGGCGGTAAAGAACGTCCAGACATGGCGGTTGGTGTCGTCCAGGCTGGTCTGCGCGATGTTGCTGGTGACGAAGAGGAGCGGCGCCGTCGGCGGCGACACCGCGCCGATCTGGTTGCACATCACCATCACCAGGCCCATCTGGATCGGGTCGATGCCGTAGCGCTTGCACAGCTCGACCGCCACCGGGGCGAACACCAGCAGGATGGCGAGCGAGTCGACGAAGGTGCCGAGCACGATCATCACCACGGCGAACGCCAGCAGAACCGCCACCGGGCTTTGCGCGGCCGAGGTCACCCATCTCACCGCCATGTCGTTGAACTCGAGATAGGCGAGCAGCCAGCCCATCGCGCCCGACACCGCGATCACCGCCGACACCATGGTCGTGGTGATCGCCGCCTCGACGAAGATGTCCGGGAGGTTGGCGAGCCGGATCTTGCGGTAATAGAAGAACCCGACGACGAACGCGTAGAGGCACGCGACCACGCCGGCCTCGGTCGCGGTAAATACGCCGCTCAGGATGCCGCCGACGATGATGACCGGCGCAAGAAGCGCCGGCCACACGGTCCGCAGCGATTCGCCGATCGGCCGCAGCGCGAACTTGCCGTGCACGACGCGCAGCTCGGGATAGTTCGGGTGATACGTGTAAAGCTTGACCGTCCCCATGAGGAACACGCCGATCAGGATCCCCGGGATGATGCCGCCGAGGAACAGCCCCCCGATCGACACCCCGGCGATCGCCCCGTACACCACCATCGTCATGCTCGGCGGGATGATCGCGCCGATCGTCCCGGCGCAGGCGATGAGCGCGGCGGCGAAGCCCGCCTTGTAGCCCGAGCGCTTCATGGTCGGGATCGCGATCGAGGCGATCGCCGAGGCATCTGCGGTCGAGGAGCCCGAGATGCCGGCGAACACCATGCTCGCCACGATCGACGCATGCGCCAGGCCGGCGCGCAGGTAGCCGACCAGCACGCGCGCGAAATCGACCATCTGCTGGCTCATGCCGCCGGCCGACATCAGGGCGCCGGCGAGGATGAAGAACGGCAGCGCAAGCAGCGTATAGGAATCGAGCTGCGCGAAGGTCTTCTGCGCGAACAGCGGCATCACGATCCCCGGCTCGGCCGCGATGCCGACGAAGCCGACGAGCGCGATGCACAGCAGGATCGGGATGCCGATCAGCATCGTCGCGAACAGCAGCGCGAGCATGATCCAGATCATCTTGCAAGGATTCTTCTAAGAACCACCAGGAGCAGATAGGCCCCGCCGGCCACCATGCTGTAGTAGACGTAGTTCATCGGCAGGTCGAGCCCGGGCGAGCTCTGCAGCTTGGCGACCTCTGACACGCGCCAGGCAAGCCAGGCGAGCGCCA
>DATIGR010000201.1:0-8552 GCA_035454645.1 Burkholderiales bacterium | reverse complement strand
TCGACTGGGAGCGCGGCATCGTTGTTCTCTGTCAGGATCCTGCCTCCCAGTCCGAACAAAGCAACAATCGTGTCCACGCTGCGCAAGCCCGAGAATCGGGGCTTCATTCCGCCATCGATGTCGATCGTCACCACGTCGCCCGCCTGTCCTTCGAAGACGTAGAAATCGACGTCGGCGACGACGCCGCCAATAGAGTTGCCGAGCACGGCGCTCACTTCGACGCTGCCGCCATCGCCGATCTCCAGGCGCTGGGCAGTCGCCATCGTGGTGTTCGGCTCGATCTCGTAGATCGCGAACGCCAGGCTGCTTGCCCCGAAAGCCGCCACAAAGGCCGCCGCGATTGCCGTCCTTCTAATACCCAGTTTCGATTTCACGTTTGTCCCCTGTCAACCAAACTGCCGACCACCCTACCGGCTGGTCCTGCCGCGCACGCAGGACAAATTCAGGCCCGGATGGACGCTTGGCCGACTTGGTCGCGTCCTTCACAACCGTTTTCAATCGCTGTGCAGCCTCGCACTCGCCATTCATTGATGAGCGAGCGGATGACCTGAGTGCCAACTGGATCGCGCTTCAGTTATCCGGTTGTCCGCTTTTTCACAGGACCGACTGTGAGCGTGTGTAAAAGTAGTCAGTCCTCGTCATTCTCCAGGGGTTCTTTATTGAGCGCACGGCAAAGCTCGGAAACACTTGAGGGGCGAGGAGAATCTGCCATGGCGAAGCCGCCCGGAATCCAGACCACGACCGCAATCCCGACGACGCGCGGAGACGGCACCGTCCACTTCAAGTACGCCGTGCCGATGAGCGAGCAGATCTGCCAGTGGGCGCTGGTGTCGCTCTGGGTTCTCGCCCCCGTGATGGCGGTGGCGGTATTCTGGTTCTGAACGGGGGCTAGAAGTCCGCGCCGCGTTCCGCGGCCGCAGTCTTTCTCTGCATGCGGCGGTGCTGCCAGATCGAGAGCGCGATCGACGCAGCCGCTATGGCGAGCAGCAGCGCCGAGATCGGCCGCGTCACGAACAGCCACAGGTTTGAGTCGGTCATCAGCGAGCGCACCAGGTTGATCTCGATCTGGTCGCCGAGGATCACTCCCAGGATGAAGGGCGCGAGCGGGAAGCCCAGCTTCACCATGCCGTAGCCGAGCACGCCGAACGCGAGCAGCACGTAGACGTTGGACATCGTGTTGTTGAGGGCGTAGGCGCCGATCACGCACAGCACGAGGACCACCGGAAACAGCGCCGCCTTGGGCACAGTGACGACGCGCAGCATCCAGCGCGCGCCGGCGGCGAGGATCAGCACCATGAGCGGGTGCGCGAGCAGGTAAGCGGCGAAGATGCCGTAGGCGAGCTCGGCGTTCTGCGAGATGAACAGCGGCCCCGACTGGATGCCGTGGATGGTGAGCGCGCCCAGCATCACCGCGGTCACCGCGTCGCCGGGGATGCCGAACGCCATGATCGTGACGAGCGAGCCGCCGACGTTGGCGTTGTTCGACGCCTCAGAGGCGATGATCCCTTCGGGCGCGCCCTTGCCGAAGGTCTCCGGCCGGCGCGAGATCTTCTTCGCCTGATCGTAGGCCATCATGCTCGCGGCGCTGGCGCCAATGGCCGGAAGCACCCCGATCAGCACGCCGACGAGCGCGTACCAGAAAAGCTGGAACGGCCGCGAGAGAATTTCCCAGATCACCTTCGCGTGCGAGACGGTGAGGCGCAGCGTGCGCGCGCCGGCCTCGGCAAGCGGCGCCGCGCCGCCGCGGCGCTCGATCTCGCCCATCACCTGCGAGAAGGCGAACACGCCGATCAGCACCGGGAGGAAATCGATCCCGCCGCGGATGAACGGGATGCCGAGCGTCAGGCGATCCCGCCCCATCACCGGGTCGGTGCCGAGCACCGTGACGATGAGCCCGAGGCAGCCCGACACCAGCCCCTTGAGGAGCGACGCTTCCGCAAGCCCTGCCACCATCGACAGCGCGAGCACGAAGAGCGCGAAGAATTCCCACGGACCGAACCGCAGCGCGATTGCGGCGAGCGGGGCGGTGGCGGCGATGAGTACGATTCCGCCCAGCAGTCCGCCGAAGAACGACGCCCAGACGCCGAGCCAGATCGCCCGCCCGGGCTCGCCCTTCTTCGCCATGGGATACCCGTCGAAAGTCGTGGCGATCGCCGCCGGTGACCCGGGGATTCCGAGCAGCATCGCGGTGACCAGGCCGCCGGCCGAGCCGCCGACATAGACGCCGGTCATCGCCGCCAGGCCCTGCAGCGGGTCGAGGCCGAAGGTAAACGGCAGCACGACGATGATCGTCATCGTGATCGTCACCCCCGGCAGCGCGCCGCCGACGACGCCGGCGAGCGTGCCGAGAAACAGCGGCAGCAGGTATTTCACCTGCAGGACGTTGACGACGCCGGCCGCGAGCAGCTCGTACACGGACTAGAAATCGGTCCAGCGCCCGCGCGGCAGCAGCACGAGCAGATAGCGCTCGAAGGCGAAGTAGGTGACGAGCACGGTGGCGAGCGCGATCACGCCCGCGCGCAGCCAGCCGGGGGCGCCCCGCGGCCAATCCATGAGCGCATTGGTCGCGGCGACGTACGCGAACGTGGCGATGCGGAAGCCGAGCCAGGGCAGCGCGGCGACGTAGAGGCCGAACACGGCGAAGTGCAGGGCCACGGCGGCATAGTTGGCCGCCGCCGGCGCCCGTGGCGCTGTTGCGCGCAGGAGATCGAACACCACCAGGGCTGCGGCGAAAACCGCAGTCAGGGCGAGCACGGCCCGCGGGTAGAACCCCGGGCCGATCGGCACCAGCGGGCTGGGCTTGAGCTCGAGGGTGAGGCCGAAAAGCAGAAGGCTCGCCGCGAGTACGGCGAGCCCTCCCCAGCCGTCCTTCGACAACCGGGGTGCGGGGGCCATGCGCTTCTGCCCCCGCGTCACTAACGCTTCAGCAAACCAAGATCTTGGGCGAGCGTACGGTTAAGGTCGTCGGTTTGCTTCAGCCACTTCGTATAGTCGGCGCGCCCCAGGTAGCGCACATCGGTACCCTGGAGCCGCATCGCTTTCGCGAACTCGGGCTCCTTCGCGGCCGCGGCGCACGCCGAGCCGAGCTTCGCGAGCACGTCGGCCGGCGTGCCCTTGGGCGCCATGAGCCCGCGGTTCACGTCGAAGACCACGTTGACGCCGAGCTCCTTCAGCGTCGGCACGCCCGGCATCTCGGGGTGGCGCTTCTCGGTGGCGATGGCGATGAACTTGAGCTGCCCGGCCTCGACCTTGCCCTTCTGCGTGAGGTTGGAGTCGGTGAGGTCGATGTGGCCGCCGAGGATCGCGTTCATGCGCGGCGCGAGCCCCTCGTACGAGACGTACTTGAACTTGAGCCCGGTCGCCTTCTCGATCAGCGCGGGGAAGAAGTGGCTGGTCGAGGCAAGCGTTGCGCCGACGCTGATCTGCCCCGGGCGCGCCTTGGCGTCGGCGGCGAGCTCCTGCCAGCTCTTCCACGGCGTCTTTGGGCTCGCGGTGAGCACCGAGGGCGTCGACGAGATCAGGCAGACCGGCTCGAAATCGCTGTACTGCACGTCGGCCACCCCGGCGTAGTAGGTCGAGTGGATGTACTCGTGCACCGAGTAGAGCGTGTAGCCGTCCGGCGGCGCGTCCTTCGCCTCCTTCGCGCCCTTCGTGCCGGAGGCGCCGCCGACGTTGGCGATCACCACGGTCTGGCCGATGCGCTTCTGAAACAGCGGCGCGAACGGCCGGAAGATGTTGTCGGTGTCGCCGCCCGCCGCCCACGGCACGATCATGCGGATCGGCCGCTCGGGATAGGCCGCCTGGGCCGCAGCCGATGCCAGCCCGAGCAGCGTCGCAAGTAGAACAAGCTTTCTCATCGTGTCCTCCTCCAAAGGATGGGCGATCTTACCTGAAGCTCGCAACCCAGCGCCGGTCGATGCGGTCTTTCCACCACCACAGCGAGCGCCCCTGCACGCTCCACCCGCCCCGCTCGGCGATCGCGTAGCGCGCGCCGCACGTGATGAGGGCGAGCGCCTTCTTCTGCGGCGTGTACGCCTCGATCGGCGCGTCGGCGACGAGGCGGCGCAGGTTCTCGATCATCGCTTCGCCGTGCCGCACGGCGTACACGCCGGACTTCGGGTGCGGCGAATCCGCGAGGCTCGCGCAATCGCCGAGCACGAACACGTCGGGGTGCGAGACGCTGCGCAGAGCGCGATCGGCGAGCACGAAGCCGCGCGCGTCGGTTCTCAGGCCCGATTGCCGCAGCCAGGGCGGCGGCACCGCGCCGGTGGCGAGCACCGCGAGTTCGAACTCCTGGCGCGCCGGGCCGGAGATCACCACCGGCCCGGGCTCGATCGCGGTGACCGGCATGCCCGGCCGGTAGTCCACCTTGCGGCGGCGAAGCTGCTTCACCACGCGCTCGCTGATGGAGGCGTTCTCCGAGTACAGGGTCACCTGCGCGCCGCGGTAGCGCAGCGCCATCGCGATCTCGGCCCCGGCGGCGCCCGCGCCCACGATCGCGACGCGCTCGGCGATGTGCAGCCGGGAAAGGAACGCGTCGTAGGGCTTCACCGGCAGCGCGTGCTCGGCGCCCGGCAGCGAGGCGTCGACCCGCGAGCCGGCGTTGATCGAAACGAGATCGTAGCCCGAGCTGTCGCCGCTTTCGAGCGTGACCGCCCTGCGGCCGGGGTCGAGGCGCTGCACCCTGCCCGGCACGAACTCGACGTAACCGCGCTCGGCGAGCGCGGCGACGTCGACCTCGGCCTCGGCGCGCCGGTAGTGCCCGGCGAGGATGCCCGGCAGCATCCCCGAATACACCTGCCTCGCATGGGGACTCACCAGCGCGATGCGCGCGCCGTAGAGCGGCTTCTCGGCCAGGCTGCGCAGCACGACGAGGTGAGCATGGCCCGCGCCGATGAGAAGGACGCGCTTCACGCCTTCTGCAGCTTGGCTTGTTCGAGTTTACGCAGCTCTTTGCGTTGCACCTTCCCGGTGGTGGTCATCGGCAGCGCGTCGATGAACTCGATCTCGCGCGGATATTCGTACGGCGCCAGGCGCCCCCTGACGTGGTTCTGGATCTCGTCGATCAGCTTCTCGGACGGGGATTGCCCCGGCTGCAGCACGATGAACGCCTTCACGATCGCGCCGCGCGTGGCGTCGGGCTTGCCGATCACCGCGGCGTTCAGCACCGCCGGGTGCTTCACCAGGCAGCTCTCGATCTCGGCCGGCCCGATGCGGTAGCCCGCGCTCTTGATCACGTCGTCGGAGCGGCCCTGGTACCAGAGGTAGCCGTCCCCGTCCATCTTCGCCTGGTCGCCGGTGCAGCCCCAGTCGCCGATGAACTTGTCGCGCGTCGCCTTCTCGTTCTTCCAGTACTCGAGGAAGAACACCGGGTCGGGCTGGCCGTTGAAGAACCGGTTCACCGCGATTTCTCCCAGCTCGTCGGGAGGCAGGGGTTTTCCCCGATCATCGACGACCGCTACGCGATGACCGGGATACGGCCGGCCGATCGAGCCGGGCTTCGCCGGCCAGGCGCTCTGGCAGTTGCCGACCACGTAGTTGATCTCGGTCTGGCCGAACATCTCGTTGATCGTGACCCCGAGCTCCGCTTTGGCCCACTCGAACACCGTCACGCCGACCGACTCGCCTGCGCTCATGATCGAGCGCAGCGAAATGTCGAACTTCGCCTTCGGCGAAGGAAAGGCCTTCATCATGAGCTTGAGGGCCGTCGGGAACAGGAACGAATTGCGCACGCCGTACTTCTCGAGCAGGTAGCAGGCCTTCTCGGCGTCGAAGCGCCCGCGGTAGCCGAGGATCGGCATGCCGAAGTGCCACGCCGGCAGCAGCGCGTCCATCAGGCCGCCGGTCCACGCCCAGTCGGCGGGCGACCAGAACATGTCGCCGGGCTGCGGGAAGAAATCGTGCGAATGCACGAACCCGGGCACGTTCCCGAGCAGCACGCGGTGCGCCTTGAGCGCGCCCTTCGGCGGCCCGGTGGTGCCGCTCGTATAGATGATCAGCGCCGGGTCGTCGGCCTTCGTGTCGACCGGGGTAAAGCGGGAACTGGCTTTCTCGAGCAGAGTTTTCCATCCGTGGATGCTGCTTTCTTGAGCATCAACCCCGATGACATGCCGCAGGTGCGTGAGCCGCTCGCGGATCGCCCACAGGTTCGCGATCGTGGTCGGCTCGACGATCGCGACCGAGGCCTCGGCGTGCTCCATGCGGTACTCGAGCGCGTCGGGGCCGAAGAGGTGCGACAGCGGCAGCGCGATCGCGCCCATCTGGAACACCGCGATGTAGGCGATCGCGGTCTCGGGCCGCTGCGGCAGGATGAGGGCGACCCGCTCGCCGCGCTGCACGCCGAGCGCGGCGAGCGCGTTCGACAGGCGGTTCGCCGCCTGCTGGACGTCCCAGAACGAATACGCCGCGGTGGCGCCCGACTCGTCCTCCCAGTACAGCGCGAAGCGCGCCCGGTCGCCGGCCCACTTGCCGCAGCAGGCGTGCGCCATGTTGTAGCGCTCCGGGACGTCCCAGCGGAAGCTCCGGTAGAGCTCCTCGTAGCGGTCGGGCATGCGGGGATTTTATACTTCGGCCATGGCGGCTGAAGCGATGGTCTTCGATGCGTACGGCACGCTGTTCGACGTGCACTCGGTCGTGGCGCGCTGCGAGCAGTGCTGGCCCGGCAAAGGGACGCAGCTCTCGCAGCTGTGGCGCGCGAAGCAGCTCGAGTACACCTGGCAGCGCAGCCTGATGCAGCGCTACGCGCCCTTCTCCGCGATCACGCGCGAGGCGCTGGCGTACGCCTGCGAGGCGCTCGGCCTGGAGCTCGATCGGGCCCGCGAACAGCTCCTCATGCAGGAATATCTGAGGCTCGCGACCTATCCCGACGTCGTCGATACCCTGAGCAAGCTGGGGGGCAAGCAGGCGATTCTCTCCAACGGCTCGCCCGACATGCTGCTGCCGCTGGTCGAGCATTCCGGGCTGCGCTTCGACGCCGTCATCAGCGTGGACGAGCTCAAGATCTACAAGCCCGCCCCCCAGGTCTACGAGCTCGCGGTCAGGAAGCTCCGGACGGAGAAAAGCGCGATCGGCTTCGTCTCCTCCAACTGCTGGGACGCCATGGGAGCGAAGTCGTACGGCTTCAAGGTCTACTGGATCAACCGCGCGCGCGCGCCGGTGGACCGGCTGGGGTTCCGGCCCGATGCGATCCTCGGCTCGCTGAATGAAGTTCTGCAGTAACTGCGCCTCGCCGGTGGTCAAGCGCGTGCCGCCGGGCGACACGCTCGCGCGCTGGGTCTGCGACCAGTGCGGCGAGATCCACTACCAGAATCCGCGCCTGGTGGTGGGCTCGATCCCGGAGCACGAGGGCAGGCTGCTCCTGTGCCGGCGCGCGATCGAGCCGCGCTACGGCTACTGGACCCTGCCCGCGGGCTTCATGGAGAACGACGAGACCACCGCGCAGGCGGCGCTGCGCGAGACGCTGGAGGAGGCCGGAGCGCGCGTCGAGCTCGGCGCGCCCTTCAGCATGATCTCGGTGCCGCGCGTGAACCAGGTGCACCTGTTCTATCGCGCGCGCGTGCTCGAGCTCGGGTTCGACCCCGGCGAGGAGAGCCTCGAGGTCGCGCTGTGGGAAGAGGCGAAGATCCCGTGGCAGGAGATCGCGTTCCGGACCGTGGGCCTGACGCTCAAGCGCTGGTTCGCCGATCGCGGCAAGGGCGCTTTCGGCTTCCATGCGGAAGACCTACAATGAAAAAATCAGAATAAAGGGGAGGCTGGAATGAGAAAGCTGCTGCTTCTGCTTGCGCTCTACGCGCCCGCGGCGCTCGCCCAGGCGCCCGCGGCCGCGCCGAAGATCGACGCCGCGAACACCGCCTGGATGCTCACCTCGGCGGTGCTGGTGCTGTTCATGACGCTGCCGGGCCTCGCGCTGTTCTACGCCGGGCTGGTGCGCGCGAAGAACGTGCTCTCGGTGCTCATGCAGTGCTTCGCGATCACCTGCGTGGTGACGCTCGCCTGGCTCGTGGTCGGCTACAGCATCGCGTTCGGCGAGGGCAACGCCTGGTGGGGTGGCCTCGGCAAGAGCTTCCTCTCGGGCGTCCAGGTCGCGACCGTGAAGGGCAGCATCCCCGAAACCGTGTTCGCGATGTTCCAGCTCACCTTCGCGATCATCACCCCGGCGCTCGTGGTCGGCGCCTACGCCGAGCGCGTGCGCTTCGGCGGCATGCTGCTCTTCAGCCTGCTGTGGCTGCTCCTCGTGTACTGCCCGATCGCGCACTGGGTCTGGGGCGACGGCTGGCTGCAGAAGCGCGGCCTGATGGACTTCGCCGGCGGCCTGGTGGTGCACCTGAACGCCGGCATGGCGGCGCTGGTGTGCGCGCTGGTGCTGGGGCGGCGCAGAGGCTTCCCGGAGACGGCGATGCCGCCGCACAACATGACCATGTGCGTGACCGGCGCCTGCATGCTGTGGGTCGGCTGGTTCGGGTTCAACGCGGGCAGCGCGCTCGCCGCCGACGGCACGGCCGGCATGGCGATGCTCGTCACGCACATCGGCGCGGCGACCGGCTCGCTCGCCT
>DATIGR010000200.1:0-3146 GCA_035454645.1 Burkholderiales bacterium | reverse complement strand
TTCCAGGGCGACGCCAAACCTCCCCACGATTTGGTTGACACCCTGGCCTAACGCGGCCGCAGGTTTCATTTCTGCTCGCGTGCGTCGCCGGCCAGGAGCTCTGTCACGCCTCCTACGGCGGCGGTGTTCACGGTGACCGTTCGTTCAGTGGCGAAGCGCAGCATGTAGTGCGGCCCGCCGGCCTTCGGCCCGGTTCCGGACAGTCCCTCGCCGCCGAAGGGCTGCACCCCGACCACGGCGCCGATCATGCTGCGGTTGACGTAGGTATTGCCCACGCGCGCCGCGCGCACCACTTCGTCCACGAAGCTCTGGATGCGGCTGTGGACGCCGAGCGTGAGGCCGTAGCCGGTGTCGCGCAGCCACTGCAGCACCTGGCCGAGATCGAGGCGGCGGTACGTGCACACGTGCAGGATCGGACCGAACACTTCCACCTTGGGTAACTGTTCGATCGGCATCTCGAACGCGATCGGGGCGACGTAGTTCCCGGGGGTGTCGGGGAGAGCGGATTCGCCGATCTTTTTCGCCGATCGACGAAGCTTTTCGATATGCCGAAGCAGGAGCTCGCGCGAGGGCGCGTCGATGATGGGGCCGACATCGGTGTCGGGCTCGGCCGGGTCGCCGACCTTGAGCTCGGCGAGCGCGCCGGCGAGCAGGCGCAGGACGCGCGGCGCGCAGCCCTCGTCCACGAACAGGATGCGCTGCGCCGAGCAGCGCTGGCCGGCGCTCTGGAAGGCCGACACGACGACGTCGTCGACGACCTGCTCGGGAAGCGCCGAGGCATCGACGATCATGGCGTTGACGCCGCCGGTCTCGGCGATGAGCGGCACGATCGGGCCGTCGCGCCTCGCGAGCGCCTCGTTGATGCGCCTTGCGGTCTCGACCGAGCCGGTGAAGGCGACGCCGGCGATCTGCGGGTCGGCGACCAGCGCGGCGCCGACGGTCTCGCCCGGCCCGACGACGCAGCACGCGGCATCGGGCGGGATGCCCGCCTGGTAGAGGATCTCGAGCGCGCGAAAGCCGATGCGCGGCGTCTGCTCGGCGGGCTTGGCGACCACGGTGTTCCCGGCGGCGAGCGCCGCGGCGACCTGGCCGGTGAAGATGGCGAGCGGGAAGTTCCACGGGCTGACGCAGGCGAACACGCCGCGCCCGTGCAGCGCGAGCTCGTTGCGCTCGCCCGCGGGTCCCGGAAGAAGGATCGAATTTGAAAAGCGGGTTCGGGCTTGCAGCGCGTAATACCTGCAGAAATCCGCGGCCTCGCGGACTTCGGACACGGCATCGTTGTAGGTGCGGCCGCCTTCGCGCACGATGAGCGAGACGAGCTCGGTCATGCGCTCCTCCATGCCGTCGGCTGCCCTTTCCAGCAGCGCTGCGCGCTCGGCCGCGGAGGCGCGCGACCACGATTCGAAGGCAGCCGCGGCGCGCGCGATCGTGAAGTCGAGCTCCTGCGGCGAGGTGTCCTCCACCCGGGTCATCGGCTCGGCCTGGCGCTCGGCGAATGTCCGCGCCGCCAGGTCCCGGAGGTTCTGTGGATCGCTCAAGTCCAAACCCGGCGAGTTCTTGCGGTCGGGATAAAGGTCGCGCGGCAGCGCAATGCGCGGCTCGGGAACGTAAGGCTCCGGCAGCGAGGCGAGCGGGTCGGCGACGAGCGCCTCCACCGGAATTTCGGGATCGGCGATCTGGTGTACGAAGGAGGTGTTGGCGCCGTTCTCCAGCAGGCGCCGCACCAGGTAAGGCAGGAGATCGGTGAAGCCTCCGACCGGCGCGTACACGCGGCAGGGGATGGCGCGCTCGCCAAGAAGCGCGTCGTAGAGCGCGTCGCCCATGCCGAAGAGCTTCTGGAACTCGAAGTCCCCGCCGAGGTGCAGGATGGTGGCCACGGTCCTGCAGTTGTGCGTGGCGAAAGCCGGGTACACGTAGTCCGGCGCCGAAAGAAGCACTCTTGCGCACGCCACGTATGAGACGTCGGTTGCGCTCTTGCGCGTGAACACCGGGTAGTCCGGCATGCCGAGCTGCTGCGCGCGCTTGATCTCGCCGTCCCAGTACGCGCCCTTCACCAGGCGCACGCCGATGCGCCGTTTGAGCCCGGCGAGCCACTCGCACACCGCAGCCGCGCGCTTCTGGTACGCCTGCACTGCGATGCCCACCGGGAACTGCCGTGTGAGGTCCTCATGCAGGTCGAGCGTGAGCTCGAGCCGCTCGGATTCCTCGGCATCGAGCGTGACGCCGACGCCCCGCCTTGCCGCCTGCCCGGCGAGCAGGCGTAACTTGGGCAGCAACTCATTGAATACCCGCTGCCGCTTCGCCTCTTCGAAGCGCGGGTGCAGCGCCGAGAGCTTGACCGACACCGCGTCGGGCGGGACGACAGCGGCGATTGCAGCCTGGTACAAGCGAAAGTATCTTTCGGCATCCTCCGCGGTGCGTGCCGCTTCGCCCAGCATGTCGAAGGAGAAGCGGTAGGGCCTGCGCTCCGCGGCGCGCGCGACCGCCTGCTCGATCGTCTCGGCGAGCACGAACTGCCCGGCGAGGATGCGCATCGCCTGCCGCACCGCGGTGCGCACCACCGGCTCGCCGAGGCGCGCGATGAGCTGCTTCAGGGCCGAGAAGCTTTCCTCCTCGGCGTGGTGCCAGCGCGCGAGGGTCCCGGTGAGCATCAGCGCCCAGTCGGCGGCGCTCGCCGAGCTCCAGCTGCCCGAGGCGAGCTTGTCGCGGATCAGGGCATCCTGGGTGTCGGCGTCGGGGATGCGCAGCAGCGCTTCGGCGACGCACATGAGCGCGACGCCTTCGCGCGTGGTGAGGCCGTAGCTGCGCAGGAAGGACTCGGCGGACAACGCGCCCGGCGGAGTCTCCCGCACGCGCCGCGCCAGGCGCAGCGCGGTCTCGGTGATGCGGGCGGAGCTCTTGTCATCCGGCTGAAGCCGGCGCAGGCGCTCCACTGCTTCGGATTCGGGCACCCGGTGCTGGCGACGAATCGCTTCGCGCATGTCACTATAATCCGCGAAAAACCGTCCGGCCGCCGATATGTCCACCCCGCCGATCCTCTGGCAGCCTTCCGAGCGCGCGATCGAGGAAGCCCAGGTCACGCCGTTCGCGCGCCATGCGATCCGCAAGCACCGGCTGGACCTGAACAGCTATCCCGATTTCCACCG
>DATIGR010000199.1:0-7643 GCA_035454645.1 Burkholderiales bacterium | reverse complement strand
AACAAGCATCGCTTCCAGGACGAGTGGCTGCACCGCCACAAGCCCGAGACCTACTGGCCGATGCTGCAGACCGCCGAGTATGTCGCGCGGCGCTACGAGATTCCGCGCGAGAAGCAGGACGAGTACGGCGTGCAGAGCCAGCAACGCGCGGCGAAGGCGCGCGCCGAAGGCAGGTTCAAGGACGAGATCGTGCCGATCACCACCAAGATGAAGGTGGTCGACAAGAACACCGGCCAGGAGACGGTCAAGGAGGTCACCTCCTCGGAGGACGAGGGCATCCGCCCCGACACCACCTACGAAGGCGTGTCGCAGATCAAGCCCGCGATCGAAGGCGGCTGCATCGCCGCCGGCAACGCGAGCCAGTTCTCCGACGGCGCCTCCGCCTGTGTCGTGATGAGTGACAAAGAAGCCAGTAAGAGAAAACTGACTCCTCTGGGCGTGTTCCGCGGATTTGCCGCAGCCGGCTGCGACCCCAAGGAGATGGGCATCGGACCGGTCTTTGCTGTTCCAAAGTTGCTGGAAAAGACAGGGAAACGCGTTGCTGACATCGACCTCTGGGAGCTGAACGAGGCCTTCGCGGTGCAGGTCATCTACTGCCGCGACCGCATCGGCATCCCGAACGACAGATTGAACGTGAACGGCGGTGCGATCGCCGTCGGCCATCCCTACGGCATGTCGGGCGCCCGCCTCACCGGCCACGCGCTCATCGAAGGCAAGCGCCGCGGGGCGAAATTCGTCGTCGTGACCATGTGCATCGGCGGCGGCATGGGCGCCGCGGGTCTGTTCGAAGTGGCATGAAGATCGCCATCGTCGGAACGGGGGCGATGGGCTCGGTGTACGCCGGCCTTTTCGCCTCCGCCGGCCACGAAGTCTGGGCGATCGACCGCTGGCGCGAGCACGTCGAGGCGATGCGGACCCAGGGCCTGCGCGTCGAGGGCGCTTCGGGCGATCGTACGGTGAAGGTCCACGCGACGACCGAGTCACGCGAGGCCGGCCCTTGCGATCTGGTAGTGCTCGCCACGAAGGCCATGCATGTCGCGCAAGCGGCCGAGTCGCTGAAGCCTTTGTTGAAAAGCGACACCCCGGTTGTGTCGATCCAGAACGGGCTCGGAGGTCCCGATACCGCTGCCTCCATCTTGGGCAAGGAAAGGGTCATGGTCGGCGTGGTGGGCGGCTTCGGCGCCTCCATGCGCGCGCCGGGACACGCGCACCACAACGGCTGGGAGCTCGTGCGACTGGGTGAGTTCGGCGGCCCGATCACCGAGCGCCTGAAAAAGGTGGAGGACGTGTGGCGCGGCGCCGGCTTCCGCGTCAAGGTGTTCGACGACATCGACCAGCTGGTGTGGGAGAAGCTGCTGTGCAACTGCGCCTACTCCGGCCCCTGCGCGATCGCCGAGTGCACCATCGGCGAGGTGATGGCCGATCCCGACCTCTCGCGCATCTCCGCCGCCTGCGCAACCGAAGGATTTGAAGTCGCTCTATCAAGAAAGATAAGGCTGGGCTTCAGCGACCCGGTTGCCTATGTGCGCGACTTCGGCTCGAAGATCCCGCACGCGCGCCCTTCCGTTCTCTTGGATTTGCTCGCAAGAAGAAAGTCCGAGATCGACGTGATCAACGGCTCGATCCCGCGCCCGGCCAACCAGGCGCTTACGGCGCTCGTGCGGGCGAAGGAGCGACGGCTGGGCTGCGCCTAGCGAGCGCTCGCTCGTCGATCGGCAGGTTGACGAGGCCGGCGATCACGCCGAGCGCGGCGGCGATGATCCAGACCACGTCGTACGAGCCGGTGCGGTCGAACAGCCACCCGCCCGCCCACACGCCGGCGAAGCTGCCGAGCTGGTGGCTGAAGAACACGAACCCCGAGAGCATCGCGAGGTGCCGCACGCCGAAGATCTGCGCCACGATGCCGTTGGTGAGCGGCACGGTGCCGAGCCACAGGAATCCCATCGCCACGCCGAACGCCGCCGCGGTGAGCGGCGTGAGCGGCAGGGTGATGAGCGCGACGATCGCCGCAGTGCGCCCGAAGTAGATGAGCGCGAGCAGGTTCTTCTTGCGGTAGCGGCTGCCGAACCAGCCGGCGCCGAAGCTGCCGGCGATGTTGAACAGTCCCACCAGCGCGAGCGCCAGCATGCCGTCGCGCGGCGAAAGCCCGCGGTCCACCAGGTACGCGGGCAGGTGCGAGCCGATGAACACCACCTGGAAGCCGCAGGTGAAATAGCCGAGGAGCAGCAGCCAGAAGCTCCTTTGCGCGCGTGCCTCGCGCAGCGCTTCGCCGAGCGTCTGCTGCGGCCCGGGGTGTGCGTGCGGGTTCTCCATCAGCGCGGCCGAGAACGGCGCCATGAGGAAAGCCACGGCCGCGAGCACCGCGAGCGCGAACGCCCAGCCGCCCGAGCCGATGAGCGCCTGGCTGCCCGGCACCATCACGAACTGCCCGAACGAGGCGGCTGCGCCCGCGATGCCGAGCGCCATGGTGCGCGTCTCGGGCGACGCGGCGCGCCCGATCACGCCGTAGACGATGCTGAAGGTGGTGCCCGAGAGGCCCAGGCCGATCAGCAGGCCCGCCGAGAAATAGAGCTCGCCCGGGCTGCCCGAGGCCGACATGAGCCAGAGCCCGACCGCGTAGAGGAGCGCCCCCGCGAGCACCACTTTTCCCGCGCCGAAGCGGTCGGCGAGCATGCCCGAGAAGGGCTGCGCCAGGCCCCACACGATGTTCTGCATCGCGATCGCGATCGAGAACACCTCGCGCCCCCAGCCGAGGTCGGCCGACATCGGCTGCAGGAACAGGCCGAAGCCGTGGCGGATGCCGAGCGCGATCAGCATCACCAGGCTGCCGAACACCAGGACGACGCGGTAACGGTTCTCCATGCAGCCTTATGGTCGCAGCGGCAGCGAGACCGTGAAGGTCGAGCCCTTGCCGGGCGTGCTGTCGAGGCGGATCGCGCCGCCGTGGAGCTCGACGAAGCGCCGGGTGAGCGCGAGGCCGAGGCCCGTGCCCTCGGCCTTCTTCAGCCGGTCGCGCCCGACCTGCCTGAACTCCTCGAACACCGCCGCCTGGTCCTCGGGCGCGATGCCGATCCCGGTGTCGCGCACCGCCACTTCGATCTTTCCATCAAATCGTCTGGCGGAAACGTCGATCTTGCCTCCGTCCGGCGTGAACTTCACCGCGTTGGACAGCAGGTTCAGCATGATCTGCTTGAATTTGCGCTCGTCGCCGGAGAACGCTCCCAGGGTCTTGTCGACCTCGAGCGCCAGATTGATCGCGTGGCGCTGCGCGCGCTCGCGCACCAGCGTGATGGCGTTGGAAAGCGCCGAGGGCAGGTCGAACGTGGACACGTCGAGCTCCATGTGCCCGGCCTCGATCTTCGAGAGGTCGAGGATGTCGTTGATGAGCGAGAGCAGGTGCTTGCCCGACTCGTGGATGTCCCCGAGGTACTCGGCCTGCTTCTCGTTCAGCTCGCCGAACATGCGGTCGGAGAGCGCCTCGGAGAAGCCGATGATCGCGTTGAGGGGCGTCCTCAGCTCGTGCGACATGTTGGCGAGAAAGTCCGACTTGTGCTGGTTGGCGACCTCGAGCTGCGCGCTCTTCTCCTGGATCTCGTTGAACAGACGCACGTTCTCGATCGCGATCACCGCCTGGTCGGCGAAGCTCGTGACCACCTCCACCTGCTTCTCGGTGAACGGCGCCTTGCTGCTGAGCGAGATCAGGCCGATCGCCTCGCCGTCGCGCAGCATCGGCACCGAGAGCACCGCGCGATACCCGCCGATGCGCACCAGGTCCTGGCGCCCGTACTCCGGGTCGGCGAGCACGTCGGGCACGTGGATCGGCCTGCGCTCGAGCAGCACCCGGCCGTTGGTCGAGTCGCGCCCCGGCCGGATCGGCCGCTCGCGCAGGCGCCCGAGGATCGCCTCGCTCCAGTTGAAGGCGAACGCCGGCAGGTAGTTTCCCGCCGCATCCGGCCGCAGCATGACGGCCTGCTCCGCCCCGCCGAGGCGCGCCGCGTTGTCGAGCAGCGCCTGCAGCACGGTGTTCAGGTCGAACGTGGAGCGGCTGATGGTCTTCAGCACCTCCGCGGTCGCGGTCTGGCGCTCGAGCGATTCCCGGGTCTCGTTGAACAGGCGCACGTTCTGGATCGCGATCGCCGCCTGGTCGGCGAAGGTCTTGAGCAGCGCGATCTGCTTCTCGGTGAACGGCCGCACCTCCATGCGCCGCAGGAGGATCGCGCCGAGCGCCTGTTTCTCGCGCAGCAGCGGCACCGCGAGCGTCGTGCGGTGCCCGAAGCGTCGCTGCGCGGCGGCCGCCTGCGGCCACTCCTGCTCGGACACCGCGGCGAGATCCTCGATGTGGACGGGTTGCCGGTCGATCACCGCCCGCCCCATCACCAGCCCGCGATCGAGGTTGCGCAGCTCGCCGGTCTCGGGGTACGGAACGTCGCCGACCCCCGCCGCGTAGCGCAGCCTGTCGCCCTCGACCAGGAAGATGCGCGCGTCGGTCGCCTGGCAGATGCGCGCCGCGCGCTCGGCCACCGCCTCGAGCACCGGCTGCACGTCGGCGGGCGAGCCCGAGATCACGCGCAGCACCTCGCTGATCGCGGTCTGCTGCTCGAGCGCCTCCTTGGTCTCGTTGAACAGGCGCACGTTCTCGATCGCGATCACCGCCTGGTCGGCAAAGGTCTTGAGCAGCTCGACCTGCGACCCGGCGAACAGGCCCGCGGTCGAGCGCCCGACGAAGATCACCCCGATGACCTCCGTTCCGCGCAGCATCGGCACCGCGAGCGCGCTGCGCCAGCCCGCCGCGACGGCGGTCGCCTTCTGCTCGTACCGCGGATCGGCCTGGACGTCCGCGACGTGAACGACCGATCGAGCGCGGAAGGCGCGCGCCGTCAATGTCTCCGTATCGGGCCGCAGCGGGAACACCTTGCGCAAGGCCTCCACGCCTTCGCGGGTGATGCCGTGGATCGCGGCCAGCTGAATGGACGCGCCGTCGAAGCGGGTCACCACGCTGACCTCGCCGCTGCAAAGGGCGACCGCCCGTTCCGCGATGATGTCGAACACGGGCTGGGTGTCCGTGAGCGAGCTGCTGATCACGCCCAGGATCTCGGCCGTCGCGGTCTGCCGCTCGAGCGCCTCCCGCGTCTCGTTGAACAGGCGCACGTTCTCGATCGCGATCACCGCCTGGTCGGCGAAGGTCTTGAGAAGCTCGATCTGGTGGTCGCTGAACGGCCCGGGCTCGCGGCGCGCGACGTTGATGCCGCCGATCGAAACACCCTCGCGCAGCATCGGCACGGCGAGCAGGCTTCGATTGCCCCGCGCGCGCGCCCCCTCGCGGAACTCGGTCGAATACACCGGATCGGTTTCCACGTCTTCCGACCACGCCGGCACCCCGCTCAGCACCGCCTTGCCGAGCGCCGCCTCGCCGGTCAGGCGCGTCGGAAAGAGCTTCCCGAGTGATTCGGCCCCGGCTTCGCTCAACGCCGTGTGCGCCGCGAGATGCAGCATGTCATCGACGCGCCGGACGACGACCGCGTAGTTCGCGGCGAGCAAGCGCTGCGCGCTTCTTGCGATGGCGTCGAACACCGGCTGCGTGTCGGACGGCGAGCTCGCGATGACCTTCAGGATCTCGGCGGTGGCGGTCTGCCGCTCGAGGGACTGCTTGGTCTCGTTGAAAAGCCGCACGTTCTCGATCGCGATTACCGCCTGGGCGGCGAACGTCTTCAGCAACTCTTCGTGCCGCGCCTCGATCGGCCCGGGCTCGGCCCAGCCGACGGTCAGCACGCCCGCGACCTCGCCTGAGCGCAGCAGCGGTACGGCCAGAATCCGGCGATAGCGCAGACTGGAGGCAAGATCGCGGTCATAGTCCGGGTCCGAGCGGGTGTCCTCTACATGGACCGGCTTCTTGTCGAGGACTACTCGCCCGGCCGCTCGCGAACGGTCCGCCTTCCGCGGGTACGCGTTCTGCAGCGCCGGCAGGAGATCCGGCGGCCAGCCGTCGGAAGTCACCCAGTGCAGCCGCTCGCCGTCGTAGCGGAACACGTTCGCATAGGCCGCATCGCACAGCTTCGTCGCCCTGCGCACGATCGCCTCGAACACCGGCTGGGTGTCGGTGGGCGTGCCGGAGATAACCCCGAGGATCTCGGCGGTCGCGGTCTGCTTCTCGAGCGCCTCCTTGGTCTCGTTGAACAGCCGTGCGTTCTGGATCGCGATCACCGCCTGCTCGCAGAAGGTCGTGATCAGCGCGATCTCCTTGTCGGAGAAGGCCCCCACCCGGTCGCGCCCGACGAACACCGCGCCGATGCCGCGCCCGGCCGAGATCATGGGCGCGAACACGATGGACTTCGAGCCGGTGATCCGGCAGCCCTGGCGGATCGGCTCGGGCACGTCCGTTCCGCCTTCGACGTCGGGGAAGTGGGCCACGGCGCGCCGCAGCTTGAGCACCGCGCCGCCTTGCCGCGTCGGCCCGGCACGCATCCATTCGGTGTATTCCTCGCGATTGCGCCCGCGATAGGCGCCGAGGTGGATCGCGCCGTCCTCGCCGAGCAGGTTGATGCCGATCTGCTCGGACCGGAAGATCTGGGCGCAGCTCTCGGCGATCGCCTCGAACACCGGCACCGCGTCGGCGATCGAGCTGCTCACCACGCGCAGGATCCCGGTCGACGCCCTCTGGTGCTCGAGCGCCTCCTTGGTCTCGTTGAACAGGCGCGCGTTCTCGATCGCGATCACCGCCTGGTCGGCGAATACCTTCACGAGCTCGATTTGCTTGTCAGGGAATGGCCCGGACTCGACGCGCGAGACACCGATCGTTCCGATCGCCCTGCCCTCGCGCAACAGCGGCACGGCGAGGAAGCTCCCGGCGCTTATCCGGCGAACGGTATCCTGCAGCAGATCGGGATCCTTGTCGGTATACGGAATATGCACTACGGCGCGCTCGAGAACCGCGCGTGCGGAAGGAATGTCACGCCCCGGATGCCGCGGGTATATTTGAGCCGTGAGCGCCCCGCTGCCCGGCCGTGCGTTGTGCTGCGCAGCCAGGTGGATCAAATCGCCGTCGAAGCGCGTGACGATCGCGTAATTCCCGCTGCAGAGCTCGCTCGCCTTGCGCGCGACTGCGTCGAATACCGGCTGAACGTCGCTCGGAGAGCTGGACATGACACGCAGGATTTCGGCCGTGGCGGTCTGCTGTTCGAGCGCCTCCTTGGTCTCGTTGAACAGCCGCGCGTTCTCGATCGCGATCACCGCCTGGTCGGCGAACGACTGGATCAGGCCGACCTGCGCGTCGCCGAACGAAACGGCCCGCTTCCTCGCGGTAGCGATGGAGCCGATCGCGACCCCGTCGCGCAGCATCGGCGCGGCGATGATCGAGTTGAAACCGGTCTTCTTCGCCAGGCGCTCGGTCTTGGGCGGCGCGTCCGGGTTGCCGACGACCGGGCACAGGCGCAGCACTTGCGCGCGCCGCATGGCGCGGACCACGAGCAGCTCCTCGTCTTCGAGCCGCATCGGACCGCCCGCGCGTATGTCGGCGACGAACCGCGCTTCGCCCGCTGCCGCGGCGATCTCGACCTTGCCATCGCGTCCGAGGAGCACGGCCGCGAACGCGGTTCCGAAGAGCCGCCGCAGGTTGCGCGCGATGGCATCGAACACCGGCTGGACGT
>DATIGR010000198.1:0-6612 GCA_035454645.1 Burkholderiales bacterium | reverse complement strand
TAGACGAGAGGAGAACGGCACGTGGCGATGGTCAGGATTATCGAGTACGCGCAGGCGAGCCCCGAGGTCAAAATTGTCTACGACGACATCATGCAGACCCGGGGCGTCGACTGGGTCAACAACTTCTGGAAGGCGCTCGCCAGCGACCCGGCGCTGCTGGCGCGCGTCTGGGCGCAGGTGAAGCAGGTCATGGCGCCCGGCGCGCTCGATCCCTTGGTGAAGGAAATGGTCTACGTCGCGGTGAGCGCCACCAACGGCTGCGAGTACTGCACGTATTCGCATACCGCCGCCGCGCGCAAGAAAGGCATGTCCGACGCCATGTTCATGGAGCTCATGGCGGTAGTCGGCCTCGCCAACCAGACGAACAGCCTTGCGGACGGCCTGCGCGTGCCGGTCGACCGGCAATTCATTCCCTGAGAAGCACGCGCTTGCCGTCCGGCGTGACGAGGTAGGTCCGCCAGAGCTTCCCCTCGGCGCGCACCTCGACCGGCCAGTAGCAACGGCCCGCCGTGCGTACCGGGGCGTCGAGCCTCACTGTGTATTGCGGGATCACTCCGCTCTCCACCATCCCTCGCGCCCAGGCGTGCACGTCCGGAAGCATCTCCACCCGCGTCACCGCCCGGCGCAGGGGCATGGTGCCCTCGTCCGGGTAGTCGCAAGCGAAACCGGGCAGCGAGGCCCCCAGCAAGCAACCGATAATCGCAGCCCGCATGGAAGCAAAGCTATCACCCGGCACCGCGATCGTCATCCTGCTCGGCGTGGCGAGCGCCTTCGCTTCGAACCACCTGTGCGCGCGCATCGCGTTCGACCACGGCGCAGCCGTGGCGACCGGGGTCAGCGTGCGCGCCACGTTCACGGCGCTGTTCCTCTTTTTCGTGATGCGCGTGCAAGGGGTGAAGATCGCCATCCCGCGCGAGCTGCGCGGCGCCACGCTCCTCGCCGGCGTGCTCATCGCCACCCAGAGCTACACGCTGTATTCGGCGGTGGCGATCATTCCGCCGGCGCTCGCGCTGCTCGTGTTCCAGACCTCGCCCATGCTGTACGTGCTGCTCACCTGGGCGCTCGGCAAGGAGAAGCCGAGGTGGAGCGCGCTGCCGCCGATGATCCTCGCGCTGGTGGGCTTGGCGCTTGCCTTGAACGTCCGCGGCGGCGACCACATGGTCGCAGGCGTCGCCTGGGCGTTCGCCAGCGGGCTCAGCATGACGGTGGTCTATTACCTGAACGCGAATGCGCTCAAGGCGCTCGACGGGCGCCTGCGCACTTTCGCCATGACCGCCGTGACGGCGGTGCTGGTCGTGGTCCTCGCCTCGGCAGCGGGCGCGCAGGCGCTGCCGCGCGAGGCGGCGGGCTGGGCCGGCCTCGCGCTGCTCGCGGTGTTCTACTGCATCGCGATGATGGTGCTCTTCTACGTCCTGCCGCGCGTGCCCGCGACGAGCACCGGCGCGCTCAACTTCGAGCCGATCGCGCTGCTCGTGCTGACCTGGATCTTCCTCGGCCACACGCTGAGCGCGCTGCAGGTCCTCGGCGCCTTCGTCACCGTCGGAGCCATCGCCTGGCTGGGGGTTTCTAGGAAATGACCTCCGGGCCGCCGGCGTACAGCTTTTCTACCAGCGCGGCGCGGCGCTCGAGCACCGCGCGCTGGTTCATGTAGCCCTTGTCGGTGATCTCGTTGGCGTCGATCGACGGCGGCTCGCTCATCACCAGAAGCCGCCGCGGGACCATCGAGCTGCCGCCTTCCTGGGCGAGCTGCGCGAGGACCGTCGAGAGCCGCGAGCTGATGGCGTCGGGCGACATGTCCTTCGTGCCCGGGCTGAGGAACACCAGCGCGCCGACCTCGGTGCGGTCGTGGCCGGTGATCACCGCGTCCTGGATCAGCGGATCGGCGGCGGCGATGAGCTTTACCCGCACCGCGCCGGCGTGCACCCAGGTGCCGGTGGAGAGCTTGAAGTCCTCGGCGACCCGGCCGTCGAACACGATGCCCTTCGACGGGTCGGCGGGGTCGGCGAACTTCACCGCGTCGCCGATGCGGTAGAAGCCTTCCGCGTCGAACGCCGCGCGGGTCAGGTCGTCGCGCTTGTAGTAGCCGGGCGTGACGTTCGGGCCGCGCACACGCACCTCGAGCTTGCCCGCCGAGGGCACGAGCTTCAGCTCGCATTCCGCCACCGGCAGGCCGATCACGCCCGCGCGCTGCATGGGGAAGTGGACCGAGGTGGCGAGCGGCGCGGTCTCGGTCGAGCCCCAGGCCGACAGCATGGCGGGCGCGCGGCCCTCGGTGGTGGCAAGGATCTTCAGCCGGTCCCAGAGGTTCTGCGGCAGCGCGGCCGCGGCATAGAAGAGGACGTCCAGCTCGCGGAAGAAGTTGCGCCGCAGCTCGGCGTCCTTCTCGAGGAAGGGCAGCAGCAGGTCGTAGCCGCGCGGCACGTTGAAGTACATCGTCGGCGCCACTTCCTTCAGGTTGCGCGCCGTGGTGTCCACCAGGCCGGGCACGGGCTTGCCGCCGTCGACGTACATCGTGCCGCCGTTGCGGAGCACGAGGTTGAAGTTGTGGTTGCCGCCGAAAGTGTGGTTCCACGGCAGCCAGTCGACCACCACGGGGGGCCGGTCCTCGACGAAGGGCCAGGCCTGCGCGAGCATCTGCTGGTTGGCGCACAGCATGCGGTGGGTGTTGATCACGCCCTTGGGGATGCCGGTCGAGCCCGAGGTGAACAGGATCTTCGCGACAGTCTCGGGCGTTACCTTTGCGTGCTCCCTTTCCTGAGTCGAGCCGGGGTTGGTTTCGAGCAGCTCGGCGACCGGCGTCAGGGTCGCGCCCGCGGCGGCGAGCGCGGGGGCGAATTTCTGCGCATCCGCCGCATACACCAGCCCGGGCCGCACCAGCCCGAAGATGGTCTTCAGCTTGCCGAAGTCCTTCGACATCAGCGAGTAGGCCGGCGAGATGGGCGCCGCCGGGATGCCGACATGCATCGCGCCGAGCGAGAGCAGCGCGTGGTCGATGCCGTTGTCCGACAGGATCGCGACCGGGCGCTCTTGCCCCAGGCCGCGGTCGAGCAGCGCCTGGGCGATCCGGCGCACCGCGCCGTACGTTTCGCGGTAAGTGAGCTTTCTCCAGGGCCCGGACGCGGACCTCTCTGCCAGGAAAACCCGGTCCGGCGCGCGGTCGGACCACTGCGCGAGCCACTCGGTGACGCAGCGCGCGTAAGGGGCGAGCTTTTGCGGGGAGCGCAGCAGCAGGCTGCCGTCGGCGCGCTTCTCGACCTCGACTTTGGGCGGCGCGAATCTTAGATTGCGTTCCATGCCGGGTTCGACATTCTAATTGGTAGCCTGAAAGGAGCTCCGATGGAAGAGCAGTTGAGGTTGATGGACCAGGTCGCCAGCGCCGCGGTGGACATGGGGATGCGCTTCGGTCCGAAGCTGGTGGTGGCCCTGCTGATCCTGGCGGCGGGCTTTGTCGCCGGGCGCTGGGCCGGCCGCGCCCTCGGGCGCACGCTCGTCCGGTTCCGCCTCGAGCCGCCGGTGCTCGCGCTGATCGAGCGCATCGCGCACATCCTGGTGCTCGGCCTGTTCGTCATCATCGCGCTGCAGAACCTCGGCGTCGAGCTCCTGCCGCTGATCGCCGGCCTCAGCATCGCCGGTGCCGGCGTGGCCCTCGCCATGCAGGGCGTGCTCGGCAACCTGGCGGCCGGGCTGACGATCATCTTCTCGCGCCCGTTCCGCGTCGGCGACTACGTCTCGATCGCGAAGGAGGAGGGCGAGGTGCTCGAGATCAAGCTGTTCAACACCACGCTCGGGCACCCTGACCTGTCGCGCGTGGTGATCCCGAACCGCAAGATCGTCGGCGAGATCCTGCACAACTACGGCAGGATCCGGCAGCACTGGATCGAGGTCGGGGTGGCGTACGACACCGACATCGGCGCGGCGCTCGGCCTGGTCGAGGAAGTGCTGCGCGCCAATCCTCACGTGCTCAAGGATCCGGCGCCCATCGTGCGGGTCGTCAAGCTCGCCAGCTCGAGCGTCGTCATCACGGCGGCGCCCTGGGTCAGCGTGCCCGACTACGGCGTCGCGGGCGGCGAGCTGCACCAGGCGATCCTCGAGGCCTTGCGCAGGCGCAACGTCACGATTCCGTTCCCGCAGCGCGAAATCCGCGTCGCGGGCGGGCGTGCGGGGCTCTCAGCGAACTAGCTTCTCGCAGGCCGCGATGCTGCGCAGGTGCGAGTCGCGCATCCTCGTGAACAGGCTTTGCGCTTCCGGGCTCATCCGGGACAGATTTTCCTCGAAGCGCTTCACCGCCCACTTCAGCCCGCGCACGAGGAACCGGATGCGCTCCTTTTTCCCCTGGACGGCGATGGCCTTGGCATAGAACTCGCCGGTGGCGTGGCTGTAGGCGGCACCGGCCTTCTTCAGCAGCTCGCCGATCAGCGCGCAGTTGTGCGCCTCGTCCTCGTGCACCTTGCGGAGGACCTTCCACTCCGGGCCGTTGCGTGGCCACTCGTCCATGAACACGACGAGCGCTCTTGCGCCGGCGCGCTCGGCCTCGAGCATGCGGTTGAGGAAGTCGGCGTCCATGGCGCGGCTAGAGCGGCTCGATCGTTTCCGGGTCGTCGGCGAAGGTGGCGGAGGGCCGCGGCGTCTGCGCGAGCCGCTTGTCGAGCGCGAGCACGTGCTCGCGCTCCTCGCCGGCGAACTCCTCCGCGAGTCGCCGCAGCTCCGGGTCGGCGGCCTCGGCGGCGGCCGCGCGGTAGTACTTCATGCTGCGCATCTCGTTGCCGCGCGCGTACTTGAGCGCGTTGTAGGGCTCGAGCAGGTAGTCGAACGCGTCCTCGCCGCCGACTTCGGGCGGGGTGCGCCAGCGGTACTCCCAGGAGCGCAGCTTCGGCAGCTCGACCTCGCCGGCGCGGGCGCGGATCGAGTCGCGGTGCATCTCGGAGTAGCGGTGCATGTCGCGGAACACTTTCGACACCGCGTCGTTGCGGTGCGCCTCCATCATGTCGGCGAGCTCGAGGTAGCGCTCGGCCGCCTCCTGCTCCATGGCGATCGCGTGGGCGAGGAACTCGGGCAGGGTGTAGGAGGCCATGGCGTTTCCTCAGTGGAGCTTCACGTACTCGTAGTCGACCGGCAGGTTGTTGATGCCCCGGTCCGGAGGCGCGATCCACGCCGCCATCCTGCCGGGCTGAGCCACCTTGCGCATCAGCGAGTGCACGAACGCCCGGTCGGCTTCGGCGGGAATCCAGGAGGGCAGGTTCTTCTCATAGAAATCTCTGTCCACGAGCTTCCCTTCGGGCGTCACCGGCTGACCGGCCCAGATTCCGATCGAGCGCCGGAAGTGCGGCGAGGGCAGCGACAGGCGCAGGGCGTGGCCGGCGCGCTCGATGGCGCGGTTCCAGCGCTTGAGCCCGATCTCGCAGTCCTTGAGGTAGGAGTCGCGCATCACCTCGTTGATGGCGTTGAGCATCGGCACGTCCTCGACCTTCCCGTCGGGCTGCGGCATGGGGTAGACGGCGTTGCGCAGCACGTGGTCCTCGTACTGGCTCTCGTCGGGGCGGCCCTTCAGGCCGCTGGCGAAGTTCGCCGCCGAGTTCGACGAGACCTCCGAGCCGAAGAGGTCGAGCGAGCTCGAGCACCAGAAGTTGAGGTATTTCTGGAGCGTGGGCAGGTCGACGGCGCCGGCGGCGCGCACCTTCGCCGGGTCGTCGGTGCCGAGCTCCTTCATCACTTCCAGCGTGCGCTTCACGACGCGGCCGATGCCGGTCTCGCCGACGAACATGTGGTGCGCTTCCTCCGTCAGCATGAAGCGGCAGGTGCGCGACAGGGGATCGAACGCGCTCTCGGCAAGGCTCTTCAGCTGGTACTTGCCGTCGCGGTCGGTGAAGTAGGTAAAGCAGTAGAACGACAGCCAGTCCGAGATCGGCTCGTTGAACGTGGTGAGGATGCGCGGCTTGTCGGCGTCGCCCGAGTGCCGCGCGAGCAGCTCCTCGGCCTCCTCGCGGCCGTCGCGCCCGAAGTAGGCGTGCAGCAGGTACACCATCGCCCAGAGGTGGCGGCCCTCCTCGACGTTCACCTGGAAGAGGTTGCGCAGGTCGTACAGCGACGGGCAGGTGTGGCCGAGCAGGCGCTGCTGCTCGACCGACGCGGGCTCGGTGTCGCCCTGCGTGACGATCAGGCGGCGCAGCGTCGAGCGGTATTCGCCCGGGACCTGCTGCCACACGGGCTCGCCCATCTGGTCGCCGAAACCGATCTTGCGCTCCTTCACCGGATCGGCGAGGAAGATGCCCCAGCGGTAGTCCGGCATCTTGACCGCGCCGTACTGCGCCCAGCCCTCGGCGTCGACCGAGACCGCGGTGCGCAGATACACGTCGGCGGCCTGGAAGTCGCTCGGCCCCAGGTTCTTCCACCAGTCGAGGAAGTGGGGCTGCCAGTGCTCGAGCGCGCGCTGCAGCGTGCGGTCGCTCACCAGGTTGACGTTGTTCGGAATCTTCTCTGAATAATTAATGCTGCTCATTGGATACCTTCGAAAAAGGGGTCAGGACCCTTTTATTGGAAAAGGGGTCAGGACCCTTTTCCGCGTAGGTGCGCGCAACTCCCCGAAAAAAGGGTCCTGACCCCTTTTTCGAAGGT
>DATIGR010000197.1:0-7685 GCA_035454645.1 Burkholderiales bacterium | reverse complement strand
TAGCGGCGTGTCGGGCAGGTGCTCGAACAGCGGCGCTTGCCTTTCCTTCTGCGCGCGCTCGGACTTCCGGATCTCGGCGAGTGCGGGCTCGATGCGCAGCGGCGGGTGCTCGTCCTCGCGCCGCTTCTCGATCTCGACCAGCGCCTCGCGCTCCTCGCGCGCCCGGCTGCCGAGCTTGCGGTCGCGCCGCCGCTCCCAGGCGCCGAGGGCAGCCAGGTAGCTCTTTTCCAGAAAGGTGCCGACGGCCTCGAAAATCGTCAGCCACGAAACGCCGATGAAGAGGCTCAAGCCGATGGCGGCGAAGGTGAGCAGGGCAAGCGTGGCGCCGGTAAACCCGAGCGCGCCCGCGAGCGGCGCGGCCAGGACATCGCCGATCAGCCCGCCGGGGGCGAACGGCAGCTCCGCCGGGAGGCTGTGCAGCCGCAGCCCCTCGAGCGCAGTGCTCGAGCCGAGCAGCAGCGCGAAGCCGCCGAGGGCGGCGGCGAGCCGGATTCCGTCCAGACGCCGGTAGCCCCAGACCACGAGGTAGGCGCACAACGCGGCCCACCAGTACGCCGACACGCCGAAGAGGTACAGAAGCACGTCCGCCAGCCAGGCGCCGAACGCGCCGCCGGCATTGCGCGCGACCGCGTCGGTGGCGCTGTGCGACCAGCCCGGATCGGAGCGCCGGAAGGTGGCGAAGATGAGCAGCAGGTAGAGCGCGGCGGCGATCAGCAGCAGCCATCTCGCCTCGCGGAGCAGGCCCGCCAGCCGGGCGGGAAGCGGCGTGCCGCCTTTGCTAGCCGGGCGCAGGAGGAGGTCCCCCGTGCCCCGTCACTCCGGCAGCATGATGGTGTCGCGCAGAACGATGGTCGAGCCGCGCATCTCGATGTACCCGCCGGTCTGCAGGTCCTTCATCACCCGGCTCACCATCTCGCGCGAGGCGCCGATCATCTTGGCGATGTCCTGCTTCGGCAGGCGCTTGGTGACGACTTTCTCGCCGTCCACGTTCTCCGCCATGTCGAGCAGCAGCCGCGCCACCCGGCCGTACACGTCGAGCAGCGCGAGGCTGCCGATCTTGCGGTCGGCCTCGCGCAGGCGCTTCACTAGCCCGCGCATCACCGCCTGCGTCATCTCGAAGTTGTCGGCCATGCACTTCTTGAAGTCGCGCTTGGCGATCGACAGCAGCTCGCACGGCTCGATGGTCACCACCGTGGCCGAGCGCGGCTCGTCGTCGATCAGGCCCATCTCGCCGAAGAACTCGCCCGGGCCGAGGATCGCGAGGATCACTTCCTTGCCCTCGGAGTCGCTCATCATGACCTTGAGCCGCCCGGAGAGCACGATGTAGAGCGAGTCGGTCGGGTCGCCGCCGGCCATGATGGTGGTGGAGCGCGGGGCGCTCTTGCGCGTCACCATCGCGGTCAGCATGCGCAGCTGCTCCTCGGGCAGACTCGCGAAGAGCGGCACGGTTTTCAGCACTGCGGTCGATACCGGTCCTGCCATGAGGCGAGATGTTAGCATTTCCACGAATGGCGACACGGCATGCCCGCCTCCTGATTCTCGGCTCGGGCCCGGCGGGCTATACCGCCGCGGTCTACGCGGCGCGGGCCAACCTGCGGCCGGTCCTGATCGCCGGCGTGGCGCAGGGCGGCCAGCTGATGACCACGACCGACGTCGACAACTGGCCGGCCGACGCCGACGGCGTCCAGGGGCCCGACCTGATGCAGCGCTTCCAGAAGCACGCCGAGCGCTTCGACACCGAAGTGGTCGCCGACCAGATCCACACCGCGCGCTTGCGCGAGCGCCCGTTCGTGCTGGAAGGCGATGCGGCAAAGTACACATGCGACGCGCTCGTGATCGCCACCGGGGCGACCGCCAAGTACCTCGGCCTGCCCTCCGAGCAGAAGTACATGGGACGCGGCGTTTCGGCCTGCGCCACCTGCGACGGCTTCTTCTTCAAGGGCCAGGACGTCGTGGTCGTGGGGGGTGGCAATACCGCGGTCGAGGAGGCGCTCTACCTCGCCAACATCTGCTCGAGCGTGACCCTGGTCCACCGGCGTGACAAATTCCGCGCCGAGAAGATCATGGTCGACAAGCTGATGAAGCGGGTGGCCGAGGGCAAGGTGCGCCTGGAGCTGGACGCGGTGGTGGAAGAGGTGGTGGGCGACGCGGGCGGGGTAGCCGGGGTACGCATCAAGAAGCTCAAGGCCGGGGAGCAAAAGCAAATAGCCGCCAAAGGCTTCTTCGTCGCCATAGGGCACACGCCGAACACGGGCATTTTCGCCGGGCAGCTCGAGATGGAGAACGGCTACATCGTCACGCGCGGCGGCCGCGAGGGCTTGGCCACGGCGACCAGCGTGCCCGGCGTGTTCGCCGCCGGGGACGTCCAGGACCACGTTTACCGCCAGGCGGTCACGAGCGCCGCGAGCGGCTGCATGGCGGCGCTCGACGCGGAGAAATACCTCGATGGCGGCGCCTGACGAGCCCGATTTCCGGGACGGCGCTGAACCGCTGCCCGAGCCTCGGCGCGTCCGCCGGGAGCGCCCCCGCCCCGCGCCCGTGCCGCGGGAAACCCCGCGCGACGAGCAGCCGATCGAATCGGGTGAACCGCTTGCGTTCGTCCGGGACGGCCGCTCGCCCGATGTCCTGCGCAAGCTGCGCCGCGGCCACTGGGTCGTGGAGGAGAGCCTCGACCTGCACGGCCTGAACCGCAGCGAGGCCGCGGCCGCGGTGCGCGAATTCCTGCGCGGCTGCCGGGCGCGGCGCCTCGGTTGCGTGCGCATCGTCCACGGCAAGGGCCTCGGGTCGCGCAACCGCGAGCCGGTGCTGAAAGGCAAGCTCTACCACTGGCTGAGGATGCGCGAAGAAGTGCTGGCGTTCGCACAGGCGCCCGCGGTCCACGGCGGCGCCGGGGCGGTGCTGGTGCTGCTTAGAAACTAGACCGCGGCTTCGTTGGTCTCGCCGGTCCGGATGCGCACCACGTGCTCGACGGAGGTGACGAAGATCTTGCCGTCGCCGATCTTGCCGGTGCGCGCCGAGCGCACGATGGCGTCGATCGCGCTTTCCACCTGTGTGTTGGCGACCACGACCTCGATCTTGACCTTGGGCAGGAAGTCGACCACGTACTCCGCGCCGCGGTAGAGCTCGGTGTGCCCCTTCTGCCGGCCGAAGCCCTTGACCTCGGTCACCGTGAGCCCGGTGACGCCGACCTCCGAAAGCGCCTCGCGCACTTCATCGAGCTTGAACGGCTTTACGATGGCTTCGATCTTCTTCATACGCGACTGTCCTCCGTGCGCCCTCTTCCCCGATAGGGGACATTGTACAACCCAAAGCCCTTAAAATCGCCTCGCATGGCGCTGGGCGACTCCGTTAGCGTCGTCGACTCGCTCGCCGGCGTGGACGCGGCGGAATGGAACGCCCTCGCCGGATGCCAGCCTTTCGTGCGGCACGAGTTCCTGTCGGCGCTGATCGAGACCGGGTGCGCTTCCGCGCGCACCGGCTGGGCGCCGCGATTCCTGCTCGCGCGCCGCGCCGGGGCGCTCGCCGGCGCCATGCCGCTGTTCGCCAAGTCCCATTCCTACGGCGAGTACGTGTTCGACTGGGCCTGGGCGGAGGCGCACGAGCGGCACGGCCTCGACTACTACCCCAAGCTCCTCGGCGCCATTCCATTCACCCCGGTGAGGGGCCCTCGCCTGCTCGGGACCGAAAAGGCGCTGCTCGTCGACGCGGCGCTCCGGCTGGCGCGCGAGACCTCGTCGCTGCACGTTCTGTTTCCTCCCGAGGAGGACCTGCCGCATCTCGCGGCGCGGGGCATGCTGATCCGGCGCACGGTGCAGTTTCACTGGCGCAACCACGGCTACGCCGACTTCGACGACTTCCTGGGCCGGATGACGCACGCGCGGCGAAAGAAGATCCGCCAGGAACGCCGCCGGGTGCAGGAGGCGGGAATCCGTTGTTCCTGGCTTGAAGGAGCCTCGATCACCCAAGACCACTGGAAGCTCTTCAATCGCTGCTATCGCAAGACTTACGCCGAGCACCGCTCGAGCCCGTATCTCGGCCTGGAGTTTTTCCTGCGCATCGGCGCCGCGCTGCCGGAAAACCTCGCGCTGCTCCTCGCCGAGCGCGACAACCGCCCGATCGCGGCTTCACTTTTCTTTCACGATGAAACCAACCTCTACGGCCGCTACTGGGGCGCGCTCGAGCACGTGCCGCTGCTCCACTTCGAGTGCTGCTACTACCAGGCGATCGAGTACGCGATCGCCCGCGGCCTGCGGGTCTTCGAGGGCGGCGCGCAGGGCGAGCACAAGCTCTGGCGCGGCCTGCTGCCGGTCGAGGCGCCTTCCGCGCACTGGCTCGCGCACCCGCGGTTCGCGCGCGCAGTGGAGAGCTTTCTCGAGCGCGAGGGCGCCGGCATCGCGCGCTACGTCGACGAGCTGTGCGAACATAGCCCGTTCAAGAAGCCGCGGGAGGAAAAATGAGGCTGAAGGACAAGATGGCGATCGTCACCGGGGCGGGGTCGGGCTTCGGCGCCGGAATCGCCAGGCGCTTCGCCGAAGAAGGCGCGCGAGTCATCGTGAACGACATCAACGCCGAGGCCGGCGAGCGCGTCGCGCGCGAGGTGGATGGGAAGTTCGTCCAGGCCGATGTCACCAAAGGTGACGACTGGGCGAAGCTCGCGCGCGCCGCGGGCGAGCGCCTCGACATCGTGGTCAACAACGCCGGCTGGACGCACCGCAACAAGCCCTATCTGGAGGTCACCGAGGCCGAGTTCGACCGCGTGTACGCGGTCAACGTGAAGAGCATCTACCTCTCCGCGCGGCACATGGTGCCGGTGTTCCGCAAGCGCGGCGGCGGCTGCTTCGTCAACATCGCCTCGACCGCCGGGGTGCGGCCGCGGCCGGGGCTCACGGTCTACAACAGCTCGAAGGGCGCGGTCATCATCATGTCGAAGTCGATGGCCGCCGAGTTCGGGCCCGACCGGATCCGGGTGAACTGCGTGAACCCCGTGTTCAGCCCGGAGACTTCGCTCTCGGCCGACTTCGCCGGCGGCGCGCTCACCGAAGAGGCGAAGAAGCGCTTTCTCGGCACCATCCCGCTCGGCCGCTTCTCCACGCCGCTCGACGTCGCGAACGCGTGCCTCTATCTCGCTTCGGACGAAGCGAGCTTCGTGAGCGGCGTGTGCATCGAGGTCGACGGCGCGCGCTGCGTCTAGAAGGCTTTTTTCAGGCCGCCGAGAAGCGCGGCGACCTGCGGTCGCTTGCGTCTCGCGGGATGCGGCTTGGGCTCTTGGTTTGCTGCCGGGGCGGAAGTGGCGGACGGCTCGTAGGGCCTGGAGAAGATCGGGTCGGCGGGGCGTTTAGGCGGCGTGCCCGGCGCGGGCCTTCGCTCCTTCTCCTTGCGCGCCTGATCGCCCATCAGCGTGGCGACGCTCGCGCCGCTCGGCCCGAAGCCCGGGATGAGCACCCGCTCGATGCGTTTCTTGATCAGGCGCTCGATCGCCGCCATGGCGTCGTGATCCTGCGGCGCCACCAGCGAGATCGCCTCGCCCGGAAGACCCGCCCGGCCGGTGCGGCCGATGCGGTGCACATAGTCCTCGGGCGAATGCGGCACGTCGAAGTTGATCACCTGCGGCAGCCCTTCGATGTCCAGGCCGCGCGAGGCGACGTCGGTCGCCACCAGCACCGCGGTCTTGCCGGACTTGAAGTCGGCGAGCGCCGCTTCGCGCTCGGCCTGCGACTTGTCGCCGTGGATCGCGTCGGCGTGGATGTGGTCGCGCCGCAGCTGGTGCGCGAGGCGGTTCGCGCCGATGCGCGTGCCGGTGAACACCAGCACCTGGCGCAGGCCGCGGGTCTGGATGAGGTAGGCGAGGAGCTCGCGCTTCTTCTCGCGCGCCACCGGGTGCAGCACGTGCGTCACGAGCTCGGCCGCGGCGTTGCGCGCCGCCACCTGGACCTCGGCCGGGTTGCGCAGCAGCGTCTTCGCCAGCGTGCGGATCTCGTCGGGGAAGGTGGCGGAAAACAGCAGGTTCTGCCGCTCGCGCGGCAGCAGCGCAATGATGCGCTTGATGTCGGGCAGGAAGCCCATGTCGAGCATGCGGTCGGCCTCGTCCAGCACCAGCACCGACACCTGGTTGAACATCACCGTCTTGTTCTGCACGTGGTCGAGCAGGCGGCCGGGGGTGGCGACGAGGACCTCGACCCCTTTGCGCAGCTGCTCGATCTGGGCGTTCATGTCGACGCCGCCGTAAACCACGGTGCTTCTCAGCGGCAGGTTCTTGCCGTAGTCGCGGAAGCTCTCGGCGACCTGCACGGCGAGCTCGCGCGTGGGCGCGAGCACGAGCGCGCGCACCGGGTGGCGCGCCGGCGACGCCGAGTGGCTCGCGAGCGGCGCGAGCCGCTGCAGGATCGGCAGGGCGAACGCGGCGGTCTTGCCGGTGCCGGTCTGCGCGCCCGCCATCAGGTCGCGCCCGGCGAGCACGAGCGGAATCGCCTGTTCCTGTACCGGCGTGGGCTTGGTGTAGCCGAGTTCCGCGACGGTCGCGACGAGCGGCGGAATTAAGCCGAGTTGGTCAAAAGCTGAAGCGATAATGCCGGATTATAAGTCAGTTGAGGGTGCGGACGCGCTCTGCACCCTCCTGCGGCTCGGTGCCCGGGAGCTTGAGCTCCATGTCCCAGTCGCTTTTCTTCACCGCCGATTGCAGCAGCCGGCACAGCGAATGCAGCAGCACCGAGTCGAAGGTGAGCGTGACCCCTTGCCCCTGCGCCGGGTGGAGCGCCACCACCGGCTGGCCCTTGCGGTCGTGGCCGGTCTGGATGCGCGCGAGGAGCAGCGGCAGCTCGCCGAGCGGCCGCGCGCTGCCCGCGGCGTCGTAGGGCTTGGAGAAGTCCGCCTTGGACACCGCGTGCTCGTGCTCGAGGCCGAGCAGCGCCTTGCGCGCCTCGGGGTTCGCCTGGGTGCGGATGCGCGGGCTCGCTTCCTCGGCGAGCTTGACGAGCAGCGGCCACAGCAGCTTCACGAAGCGTCGCGTGAGCGTGAGCCTGAGCTCGACGCCCTCGCTCGTCGCGACGAGCATCAGCAGCCGGTCCTGCTCGGCGTCATAATCGATCTTGAGCTGGTGCAGACGCATCGGGGAATAGTATATGGCCCAACTGGCCGAAGCGACCGGCGCCGCCGAAGTCGACCGCGTGCGCGAGCTGTTTGCCGAGTATGCCCGGATGGTCGACGAGCCCTGCTGCTTCGCGGACTTCGACCGCGAGCTGGCCTCGCTTCCCGGGGAATACAGGCTTTTCTTGCTCGAAAATGCCGCCGGGTGCGTCGCCGTGCGTCTGCTCGACGCCGAGACCGCCGAGATGAAGCGGCTTTACGTGCGCGCCGCGCATCGCGGGCGCGGCCTGGGCCGCGCGCTTGCCGAGGCGGCGATCGCCGCCGCGCGCGCCGCCGGCTGCAGGCGCATCGTGCTCGATACGCTGCCGAAGATGCGGGAAGCCCGGGAGCTCTACCGGAGCCTCGGTTTTCGGAAGACAGGCATCTATCTCCCGGTCCCGACGCCGGGAGCCATCTGTTTCGAGCTCAGGCTTTCCTGATCCGCTGCACGAGCTGCGTGGTCGAGCGCGCGTGCTCGAACGGGATCGACACCACCTTTCCCCCGCGCGCGAGCACTCCGCCCGCGCCCGCGATCCGCTCCACCGGCCAGTCGCCGCCCTTGG
>DATIGR010000196.1:0-15146 GCA_035454645.1 Burkholderiales bacterium | reverse complement strand
GGCGATCTCGTAGTGCGCGACCTCGAGCCGGGCGGTGGAAACGAGATGGGCGTACCCCACGGTGATCCCGCCGGAAACCGGGTAACCGTGAAGAACGAAATTCATGGGCGGGAAGGCTTCAAGGGGCGGGTTCCTTACTCTCCCTCGCCGAACTTGTCCGCGATCAGCTTGACGAGCGCCGCGATCGCCTGCTCGGCGTCCGGGCCCTGCGCCTCGATCAGCACCGTGCTGCGCTGGCCGGCGGCGAGCATCATGACCCCCATGATGCTCTTCGCGTTGACGCGCCGGCCGCTGCGCGAGATCCAGATCTCCGCCTGGAAGCCGCCCGCGAGGTGCGTGAGCTTCGCCGCCGCCCGCGCGTGCAGGCCGAGCTTGTTCACGATCTCGGCGTTCGCGCTAGGCATCGCAGCAGCGGTCGCGGTTCATGTGCACGACCCCCTCCGCCCCGCCGGAAAGCGCCCTTTGCACCGCGGCGCGCAGCTTGCTCTCCCTCGATCCGTTGCGTCCCGTGAGCACGCGCAGCAGCATCGGCAGCGAGGCGCCCGACACGCCCTCGATGCGCCCGTCCTGGAGCAGGCGCGACACCACGTTGCCGGGCGTGGCGCCGAAGATGTCGGTGAGCACGAGCACGCCGTCGCCCGCGTCCAGGCCTTCGAGCAGCTCGCGGGCGCGCAGCACCAGGTCGTCGGGGTCGTCCTGGCGCCAGACGCTGAGCGTCCCCACCTGCTGCGGCGCGGCGCCCAGGATCTGCGTGGCGCTGGTCAGCAGCGCCTCGCCGATCGCGCCGTGCGTCACGATGAGGACGCCGATCATGTAATTCTTCTCTCCAGCGAGTCGAGGAACATTCCCGAGACGTCGAACCCGGTCTGGTCCTGGATCTCGCGGAAGCAGGTCGGGCTCGTGACGTTCACCTCGGTGAGGTAATCGCCGATCACGTCGAGCCCGACCACCAGCAGGCCGCGCTTCGCGAGCGACGGCCCGACCGCGGCGGCGATTTCCCTGTGCTTTTCGGTGAGCGGCTGGGCGACGCCGCGCGCCCCCTGGGCGAGGTTGCCGCGCGAGTCGCCGCTCTTCGGGATGCGCGCGAGGCAATGCGGCACCGCTTTCCCGTCGATCAGGATCACGCGCTTGTCGCCCTGCGCGATCTCGGGGATGTAGCGCTGCGCCATCACGCTGCGCGCCCCGCCCAGGCTGATCGTCTCGACGATCACGTTGCGGTTCGGGTCGTCGGCGCGCACGCGGAACACGTTCTCGCCGCCCATGACGTCGAGGCGCTTCACCACGACGTCGCGCTCGGCGTCGATGAACGCCTGGATGCGCCCGGGCTCGCGCGACACGAGCGTCGGCGCGGCGAAGCGCGCGAACTCGGCGATCGCGAGCTTTTCGTTGTGGTCGCGGATCGCGTCCGGCGCGTTGAACACGCGCGCGCCTTCGCGCACCGCGGCCGACAGCAGCCACGTGCTCACCACGTACTCGAGGTCGAACGGCGGGTCCTTGCGCATCAGCACCGCGTCGAAGTCGGCGAGCGCCCGCGCCTCGGGCTCGTGGCCGCGGTACCAGTCCTCGTCATTGTCGGTGAGCGAGATGCGCTCGGCCGCCGCGGCGACGCGTCCCTGCAGCCAGTGCAGGCTCGGCTGCTCGCACACCCAGACCGCGTGGCCGCGCTTCTGCGCGGCGCGCATCATCGCGACGCTCGTGTCCTTGTACGCCTTGAGCGAGTCAGGCGGATCGATGATGAAGAGGAACTGCAGGGCACACCTGTCTTACTTGCTCTGCCCTACCATGAACTCCACGGCGGCGCGGATCTCCGCGTCGGAGAGCGACGGGTTGCCGGCACGCGGCGGCATTGCGCCCTTGCCCTTGATGACCGACTGCATGAGCGAGCCCACGCCGGTCTGGATGCGCGGCGCCCAGGCCGCCTTGTCGCCGAGACGCGGCGAGCCGGCGACCGAAACCTGGTGGCAGGCGACGCACACCTTGTCGTATACCGACTTGCCGGCGACGGCCCCGGGCTTTCCGGGTGCGGCCGGCTTTGCCGGCGCTGCCGCGGCCTGGACACCCTCGGGCGGGCCGAACTCCAGGCGCGCGACCGGCGCGATGCGGCGCTCGACCGCCTCGGGGGTGAGCGCCTGCGGGTCGGGACGCGCCCCGCTCAGCACGAGCTGCACCAGAAGGATGATGCCGATGATCGGCACCAGGAACGCGAGCAGGATCACGACGATCAACTGCTTGGGGGTCTTGATGAATGACTGGTGCGGGTCGTGCGCTTCCACAGGGGGGCGTTGTAATTTTGTAAAGGTATGATTTTAGCGTGAAAGTCTGGCTCGTCATCCTCGGCGTGGCGCTCGTCATCCTCGGCCTGGCGTGGCCGTGGATCGAGAAGCTCGGGCTTGGCCGGCTGCCGGGCGACATTCGCATCGAGCGCGAAGGGTTCAGCTTCTACTTCCCGCTCACCACCGCCATCATCGTGTCGGCGGTGGTGTCGCTCGTGATCTGGCTACTGCGGCGCTAACGCGTGGACGCGGAAAGGAAAACGGGCTATCCTGCGCCTCCTTTTTTCGCCGCGCCCGTAGCTCAGCGGATCAGAGTATTGGCCTCCGAAGCCAAGGGTCGTGGGTTCGAATCCCGCCGGGCGCGCCATCCACATACCCCGAGCGCAACATCATTGCCTAGCGCAACACGTCGCCGAGGAACTTCCGCATCTCGGCCTTCGACTGCTGGTCGGCCTCGGCGTGATAGGCGAGCGGAAGGTTGAACTTCTTGCCGTTCTCGGTCGCCGCGGGGTTGGTGAACGCGTGCACGGCGCCCGGGTAGTTGAGGTAGCGGTACTCGACGCGCGCCGCGTCCATCTCGCGCTTGAAGGCCTCGACCGTGTCGGGCTTGATGAACGGGTCCGCAGCGCCGTTCAGCACCAGCACCTTCGCCTTCACTTTTCCGGCGGCCGCAGGCGCGCCGCTCGGCGGCAGGCCCGCGTGAAAGGCGGTGACGCCGCGCAGGTCGACGCCCTGGCGCGCCATGTCGAGCACCACCGAGCCGCCGAAGCAGAAGCCGATGGCGGCGATGCGGCTTGCATCGACCGTGGGGTGCTCGGCGAGCGTGCCGCGTGCGGCGCTGAAGCGCGATAGCATCGCCGCGGGATTCTTGCGCACCGAGCCGGAGAGCGCGCCCGCGCCTTTCGGGTTGTCGGCGGTCTGGCCCTCGCCGAACATGTCGGCGACGAACGCGGTGTAGCCCTGGCGGGCGAGGTTGCGCGCCTCGTCGCGCGTGTGCTGGGTGATTCCCCACCACTCGTGAACCACCACCACGCCGGGGCGCCTGGCCTGGCTCGAGGCGTCGTAGACGATGTAGCCCTTCATGACGGTCGTGCCGTCGAAGTAGGTCACCGAGTCTTCCTGGATGTTCCCGCCGCCCATTCCGGCGCAGCCCGCGAGCGCGAGCACGGCGATCCCGATCAGCAGTCTGTTCATGTCCTCCTCCCGTCCGATTTGTGGCGCAAGTATGCCACCTCGCGGTGGCGGTAGCAGCAGGTCAGGTGGTCGTTCACCATGCCCACGGCCTGCATGAAGGCATAGCAGATGGTCGAGCCCACGAAGCGAAAGCCGCGGCGCTTCAGGTCCTTGCTGAGCGCGTCGGACTCGGCGC
This sequence comes from Burkholderiales bacterium, assembly GCA_035454645.1. Lineage (GTDB taxonomy): Bacteria > Pseudomonadota > Gammaproteobacteria > Burkholderiales > SG8-39 > SCGC-AG-212-J23. The sequence goes on along the minus strand of DATIGR010000196.1, from coordinate 11,504 downwards.
TGCGCGCCGGAACGTCTTTCGGCCCTTTTCTCGAGCCCGGCAGCGGCCTGCCGCCGACGAAGCGCCAGACATAGCGGTCGAACGAGCCGAATTCTTTCTGCACCGCAAGGAACGCGCGTGCGTTGCTCACGGCGCTTTCGATCTTCAGCCGGTTGCGCACGATGCCCTCGTCTTTCATCAATTGCCTGATCCGTGCGGGGGTGAAGCGAGCGACCTTTCGCGGATCAAAGCCGGCGAAGGCCTTCCGGTAGCTGTCCCGCTTTTTCAGAATCGTCGACCAGCTCAACCCCGCCTGCGCGCCCTCCAGGATCAGGAACTCGAACAGCACGCGCTCGTCGTGCACCGGCACGCCCCACTCCTTGTCGTGGTAGGCGATGTCGAGCTCGCTCGACGGCCAGCCGCAGCGCTTCTTCACTCGGCGATGGCAGGCCGCCGCTTCCAGACCTGCGTGGCCTGCTCGAACGCGTGCGCGAGCTGGAGCACGCCGAAGTCGTCGCGGTAGCGGCCGACGATCTGGAGGCCGACCGGCAGGCCCTCGTCGGTGAAGCCCGCGGGTACCGAGATCGCCGGGTGGGTGGTGAGGGTGATGAAGTAGCAGCTCTTCATCCAGTCGAGGTAGTTGTGGAGCTCTACGCCGGCGATCTCGCGCGGGTATTCCTCGTCGACCGGGAAGGGCGGGAGCTGGTTCGTCGGGCAGACGAGGAAGTCGTACTTCTCGAGGAACGTGCGCATGCGATGGTAAAGCGCGGTGCGCAGGCCTTCGGCACGCGCGACCTCGGGCGCGGTGAGCCTGCGGCCTTCCTCGTAGTTCCAGCGGATGGTTTCCTTGATCTTGTCGCCGTGCTCCTTCATGAGCGCGCCGACGCGGTGCTGGTAGGTCAGGCCGCGCAGCGCCTCGAACGCTTCGGTCGCGCCCGAGAAATCGGGCTGCGCGTCTTCGATGATGCACCCCAATCGCGAGAATACTGAACGATTCTTTTCCAAGACGTTGGTGACTCTTGAATCGACGGGCAAGCCGCCGAGGTCGCGGCTCCAAGCGATCCTGACCTTCTTGAAGCTCTTGTTGAGCGGTTTCAGGAAAATCGACCCCGGCTCCGAAATGGAAGTGGGCGCGCGCCGGTCGGGGCCGGCCATCACCGAGAGCAGGAACGCGGCGTCGGAGGCGGTGCGGGCCATCGGGCCGAGCTCGCTCAGGTTGCTCCAGGGATAGGGATGCGGGTACGCCGGCACCCGCCCGGTAGAAGGCCGGAAGCCGATCACGTTGCAGAAGCTGCCCGGGTTCCTGAGCGAGGCGGCGAAGTCGCCGCCGTCGGCGAAGGGCAGCATGCCGCAGGCGACCGCCACCGCGGCGCCGCCGGAGGAGCCGCCGCAGGTTTTCGCGAGGTCGTACGGGTTGCGCGTGGCGCCGAACACCTTGTTGAAGGTCTGCGAGCCCGCGCCGAACTCCGGCGTGTTGGTCTTGCCGAGGAGGATCGCGCCCGCCGCCTTCAGCCGCTCGGCGAGGATGTGGTCCTCGGCGGGCACGTGGTCCTTGTAGACGAGCGAGCCCCAGGTCGTACGCACGCCTTTGGTCGCGATGACGTCCTTGATTGCGATCGGCAGGCCGGCGAAGGGCCCGACAAAACTCCTTTTTCGATCGAGAACCTTTGCGGCGTGCAGCGCCTGCTCGGGCAGGAAGGTGACGATGGCGTTCACCTTCGGGTTGATGCGCTCGATGCGAGCGATGAACGCCCGCACCACCTCGGTCGCGGACAGCTTGCGCGCGCGGATCTGGCGCGCAAGCGTCCGCGCCGGCGTGAAGCAGATTTCTTCTAGCAACCCGAAGTGCAGCGCCCGCTGCCGTCGAACTCCATCGTGCGGCCGCTCAGCGGCACGTGCACCGGCATCTTCGCCACCTTCTGGAACGCCGCGGTCCGGCTGGTCGGCGAGAGCTTGCCGTCGACCGTGGCGGGCTCGTTGGCGTGCGAGGCGATGACCGAGTTGGGGCGCACCAGCTCGTTCACCACGTAGGCGGATTCGACCGGGCCGGTGGTGAACGGCGAGCCGCCGATGTTCATGACGACCAGGTTCGCCTTGTAGTGACCGCGCACCACCAGTTCCTGCTCGGCGGTGATGCCGGTGTCGCCGGAAAGATACGCGGTAAGGCCGTTCGAGAAGCGGATCACGAATCCCCCCGGAGGCCCGACGTAGGCGGTCAGGCCGGCCGCTCCAAGCGCCTGGCCGGCCTCCTTGGGAAGGAACGCGGGCGGCACCCCATTGGCGTGCACCGCGGGAACGCTCGCCACTACGACCTTGCCGAAGTTCGTCTGCGCGCCGAAGCGCACCAGGCGCACGAGCTTCGCCGGGTCGCCGCCGAGCGAGCGCACCTTCGCCTGGAAGAAGCTGTGCATCTCGCCGCCGACCACCATCGGCGCCCGCTTGCCCATGGCGATGTTGACGAAGTTGGAGTTGGGCGTCACGTTGACCGAAAAGTCGGGCTTGGGGCAGGCGCCGGCGTTGGCCGAGGGCTGAATCACGTCGCCGAGATGGTCGACGTGCACGTGGCTCAGGAGCAGCGCGTCGATCCGGCCGAGGCGCTCGTCGTTCGGGCCGCGCACCGTGCGGCCCGGGTCGTACAGGATGCGCGTGCCGTCCGGGTCTTCGAACACGAGCGCACGATCGAACACACAGAACTCGCCGGCGTGGCTGCCGAGCGGAGTGATCTTCACTTTCGGGGCCTGCGCGTCCGGCGCCATGCCGGCGCAGCCGGCGAGCGCCAGGCTCGCGGCGAGTGCGAACAGCCGTCTCATCGTTTTCCTCCTCCTCAGGAAGCGCTATTACGTCCCTGGAGGAGGAAACACGCCTTGACCGCAGTCAATTCCCTGTGTTTACAGCAGCACGATGTCGAACTGCTCCTGGGTATAGCTGGTTTCGACCTGCACCGAGACCGGCCGGCCGATGAAGTCCTGCAGCATGGCGAGCGACGCCGACTCGTCCTCGAGCAGCAGATCGATCACCGGCTGGGCCGCGATCACCCGGAACTCGCGGGCGTTGAAGGCGCGCGCCTCGCGCACGATCTCGCGCAGGATGTCGTAGCACACGGTGTGCGCGGTGCGCACCTCGCCGCGGCCGCCGCAGGTCGGGCAGGGCTCGCACAGCACGTGCGCGAGCGATTCGCGCGTGCGCTTGCGCGTCATCTCCACCAGGCCGAGGGCGGTGAAGCCGCTCAAAGTGACGCGCGTGCGGTCGCGCGCGAGCGCCCGGCGCAGCTCGTCGAGCACGGCGCTGCGGTGCTCGGCGCTGTCCATGTCGATGAAGTCGATGATGATGATGCCGCCGAGATTGCGCAGGCGCAGCTGGCGCGCGATCGCCTGCGCCGCCTCGAGGTTGGTCTTGAACACCGTGTCGTCGAAGCTGCGGCTGCCGACGAAGCCGCCGGTGTTCACGTCGATCGTGGTCATCGCCTCGGTCTGGTCGATGATCAGGTAGCCGCCGGACTTGAGCTCGACGCGCCGCGACAGCGCGCGCTCGATCTCGGGCTCGACGTTGTGCAGGTCGAAGAGCGGCCGCTCGCCGGTGTAGTGCTCCAGGCGCGCGCGCACCTGCGGCATGTAGCGCTCGGCGAACGCGGCGAGCCGGTGGAAGTTCTCGCGCGAGTCGACCAGCACACGCGCCGTCTGGGGGGTGACCATGTCGCGCAGCACGCGCTGCGCGAGCGACAGGTCCTGGTAGATGAGCTTCGGCGGCTCGGCGCCCAGCGAGCGCTCGGCTACGGCCTTCCACAGCTCGCGCAGGTACGCGAGATCGGCGCGCAGCTCCTCCTCCACGGCTGCCTCGGCCAGCGTGCGCAGGATGAACCCGCCTTTCTCGTCCGCGGGCACGAGCTCCTTCAGCCGCTCGCGCAGCGCCGCGCGGCCGCCCTCGTCCTCGATACGCTGCGAGATGCCGATGTGCGGGTCGTGCGGCAGGTAGACGAGCAGGCGCCCCGCGATCGACACCTGGGTCGAGAGCCGCGCGCCTTTCGAGCCGATCGGGTCCTTCACCACCTGCGCGAGGACGGGCTGCCCCTCGGCCAGGATCTTCTCGATCGGCCGCTCGCGCCGGTCCCAGATGTCGGCGACATGCAGGAACGCGGCGCGCTCCAGGCCGATCTCGACGAACGCCGATTGCATCCCGGGCAGCACGCGCGCCACGCGCCCGACGTAGATGTTGCCGACGAGCCCGCGGCTCGCCGCGCGCTCGATCAGCAGCTCCTGGACCACGCCCGCCGCGGTGATCGCCACCCGCGTCTCCTGCGGCGTGACGTTAATAAGGATTTCTTCCACGCAGCTTGTCGAGCAGCAGGCTGGTTTCGTACAGCGGCAGTCCCATCACCCCCGAGTAGCTGCCGCGCAGCTCGACCACGAAGCGCGCGGCGCGCCCCTGGATCGCGTAGGCGCCCGCCTTGTCGTCGCCCTCGCCGCTCGCGACGTACTGCGCGATCTCCTCCGCCGCCATCTTCCTCAGCAGCACTTCCGAGATCGAAAGCGCGAACTCGACCTGGTCGTGGTACTTGAGCGCGACCCCGGTCAGCACCTCGTGGCGCTCGCCCGAGAGCGCGGCGAGCATCTCGGCGGCCTCGGGGCGGTCGCGCGGCTTGCCGAGGATGCGCCCGCCGAGCGCGACCGTAGTGTCGGCCGCGAGCACCGGCGCGAGCGGCAGGTTGCGCTGCTGCATGCGGTTCCAGCCCGCTTCCGCCTTGGCGCGCGCCATGCGCTCGACGTAGGCTGACGCCGACTCGCCCTCGAGCGCCGCCTCGTCGATCTCGGGGCGCTCGCCGAGCCGCTCGCGGAAAAGGAGCAGGTGGTAGCGCACGCCGATCTGCGAAAGCAGCTCCCGCCGCCGCGGGCTGCGCGATGCGAGGTAGATGCCGCGCTCGGGAATCGCGATCATGCGCGGTGGTAAGGATGCCCGGTGAGCAGCGTCGCCGCGCGGTAAATCTGCTCGATGAGCACCACCTGGGCGAGCGCGTGGGGCAGGGTGAGCGAGGACAGGCGCAGCAGCAGCGCCGCGCCCTTTTTCACGTTTTCGTCCAGGCCGTCGGGGCCGCCGACGACGAACGTGGTCTCGGTCTTCAGCAGGGCGGCGAACTGCGGTGTGGTCATGTCCTTGCCGTGCTCGTCCAGCGCAACGATGCGCGAATTCCTCGGTAATGCCAGGCGGCCGGGCTTTGCCGTCGAGCGCTCGACCTCGTAGCCGCGCGGCATGCGCCGGAGGTACTCGGCGCACGCCGCCTCGGCCCAGCCGGGGAGCCTAGCGCCTACGGCGACGACGCGAAGCCTTGGCACGCCGTTTCGCTTCCCTGGGCGCGGTCCTCTTCAGCCGCACGGGCTTGCCGCCCCAGATCTCCTCCAGATTGTAGAAGGTGCGCACCGCGGGATGCATGATGTGCACCACCACGTCGCCCAGGTCCACCAGCACCCACTCCCCGGCCGACTCGCCTTCGACGCCGTAGACCCGGGCGCCGAGCTCTCTCACCCGCTCCTGCACGCGGTCGGAAAGCGCCTTCACCTGGCGGTTGGAGTCGCCGCTCGCGATCACCACGCGCTCGAACATCGAGGGCAGGCGCGCGGTATTGAACACCAGGATGTCGCGTCCCTTCACGTCCTCGAGCGCCTCGACCACCGCGCGCTGCTTGACCCGGATGTCCATCAGGCGTAGAGGCGCTGCTGCCCGATATAGCTCGCCACCCCCGGCGGCACGAGCGCCGAGATGTCGTCGCCGCGCGCCACGCGCGCGCGGATCTCGCTTGCCGAGATCTTCATCGGCGGCATCGGAATCACGCTGGCGCCTGCCTTGAGCGAAACCCCGGGCCGCGAAAATACGGCGATCTTCGCGAGCCGCTTCACGTCGTCGGGCCGGTGCCAGGTGTCGAGCTTGGCATACTGGTCCGCGCCCATCAGCAGCCACAGCTCGGTATCCGCGCCGAGCTCCAGGCGCAGCTCTCTCAGCGTGTCCACGGTATAGCCCGACGCGCCCGGCGCGAGCTCGCGCGCGTCGATTTCGTAGCGCGGCTCGTCCCCGAGCGCGAGGCGCAGCATCGCCACGCGCTGCTCGCCGCTCGCCGCGGCGGGCGTGCGATAGCGCGGCGAGCCGGTCGGCATGAACAGGACCTTCTCCAGCTCCAGGTGCTCGAGCGCCGCCCGGGCCATCGCAAGATGAGCGTTGTGCACCGGGTCGAAGGTCCCGCCGAGGATGCCCGCCTTCAACTCCTCTCCATCAGCTGCGGATTTCCCCGTGGCCGAGGACCACGTATTTCTGCGTCGTCAGGCCTTCCAGCCCGACCGGGCCGCGCGCGTGCAGCTTGTCGGTGGAGATGCCGATCTCGGCGCCCAGGCCGTACTCGTAGCCGTCGGCGAAGCGCGTGGAGGCGTTCCACATCACCGAGCTCGAGTCCACCTCGCGCAGGAAGCGCTCGGCGCGGCCGCGGTCCTGGGTGACGATGGCGTCGGTGTGCTGCGAGCCGTATCTTGCGATGTGCTCGATTGCCTCGTCCAGGCCTTTGACGACGCGGATGGAGACGACAGGTGCGAGCCACTCGGTGTAATAGTCCTGCTCGGTCGCCTTTTTCCCGTCCACGTATTTCAGCGCGGCCGGATCGGCTCGCATCTCCACGCCCTTGCGCTTGAAGATCTCGGAGATCCGGGGTAGCACGCGCTCGGCGATGCCGGAGGACACCAGAAGCGTCTCCATCGTGTTGCAGGTGCCGTAGCGCTGGGTCTTCGCGTTGTCGGCGATGCGCACCGCCATCTCCGGGTCGGCGCCGTCGTCGATGTAGACGCGGCACACGCCGTCGAGGTGCTTGATCATCGGGATGCGCGCTTCGCGCGCCAGGCGCTCGATCAGCTCCTTGCCGCCGCGCGGCACGACGATGTCGATGTACTCGCGCAGGGTGATGAGCTCCCCCACCGCGGCGCGGTCGGGGGTGCCGACGAGCTGCGCCGCGGCCTCGGGCAGGCCGGCGCTCTTCAGCCCGGCGCGCACGCACTCGGCGATGGCGCGGTTCGATTGCAGGGCCTCCGAGCCGCCGCGCAGGATGCACGCGTTGCCGGCCTTGATGCACAGCGCCGCCGCGTCGGCCGTCACGTTCGGGCGCGACTCGTAGATGATGGCGATCACGCCGATCGGCACGCGCATCTTCGCCACCTCGATGCCGCTCGGGCGCCCGACGCGCTCGGAAATGGCGCCCACCGGATCGGGCAGCGCCGCCACTTGCTCCACGCCGGCCGCCATCTGCTCGACGAGCGCAGGCGTGAGCGCCAGCCGGTCGACGAACGCCGCATCGCATCCGGCTTTCCTCGCCGCTTTCACGTCTCGCGCATTGGCGGCGAGGATCCCGGCCGACTCGGCGCGGATGCGTCCGGCCATGGCGGCGAGGGAGCCATTCTTCGCCTGCGTGCTCGCGCGCGCGAGCGCGCGCGCCGCGGCGCGCGCCGCGCGGCCCATCTCCTGCATCGCGGCGTGCAGGCCGCCCGGGGCGTGCTTGCTGCGCTTGAGCTGCATGCGCGAATTGTAATGGCTGGGATGCAGCTCAGGACGCGTGCAGCTCGAGCCCCAGCTTGGCGAACTCCTCCCACGGCTCGCCCACGCCCACGCCCTTGATCGCGCGGTCGACCGCGGCGGCGCGGCGGATCGCGCGCTCGAGCGCGGCGCTCGGGTAGCGCCGCGCGCCCTGGAGCGCGGTTTGCATCGCCTTGTTCACGCGCTCGCCCGTGGCGAGCGCAAAGAGCGCGCCCGAGAGCGTGAACAGGAGATAGGTCGGCGCCTCGCCTTCGCCGCGCAGGCCTTCGAGCACCCGGAGGTAGCGCGCGGTGTCGCCGGCGAGGAGCGCCTCGGCGGCGGCGTAGGTGTCGTAGCGCGCGACGTCGGCGACCGCTTCACGCACCGTATCGAGCGAGAGCTCGCCCTCGGGCGCGGCGAGCGCCAGCTTCTGCAGCTCCTGGTGCGCGGCGAGCAGGTTGCCCTCGACGCGGTCGGCGAGATAGTCGAGCACCTCGCGCGCGGCGCTCTGCTTCTGGCGCGCGAGGCGCTTTTCGAGCCAGCCGGGAAGCGCGGCGCGCGGCACCGCCTGGACTTCGACGATCACGCCCGCCTTGCCGAGCGCGAGGTACCACGGCGCCTCCCACCAGCCGCCGCCTTCGGGACGCGGCATGGTCAGGAGCAGCAGCGCCTCGGGGCCCGGGCGCGCGCACCAGGCGACGATCGCGTCGCAGGCCTGCGCCGCGGGCTTGCCGCTCGCGAGCCTGAGCTCGACGATCTTGCGGCCGCCGAACAGCGAGCGGCTCGCGCCGGCGTGCGCGAGCTCGCTCCAGTCGAAGGAGCGCCCCGGCTCGTAGACCTCGCGCTCGGCGTAGCCTTGCGTGCGCGCCGCGGCGCGCACCGCGTCGGCGGCTTCGAGCACGAGCAGCGGCTCGTCGCCGAGGACCGCGTACACCGGCGCGAGCGTCTTCGCCAGGCTGGCGCCGAGCTGCTCTGCGCGCAGCCTCATTGCGTGGCCGCGGGCTTCACCGCCGCGAGCCGGCGCAGGATCTGCCGCACCATGTCGGCCTGCATGTCGCGGTAGAGCAGCTGCTCCTCCTGCTCCTTCGCCAGGATCTGCTCGTCGTTGTAGGTCACGTCGCGCGTGAGCTGGACCACGCTCGGCGGCACGAAATCCGTGCCCTTGCCGTCGTGCACGCGAAAGCCCACCCGGTAGCGCAGCTGGAACTCGCGCACCCGGCCGGTGCTGGTGAGCGACAGGATCTCCTTCTCGCGCGCCTCCTGGGTGAAGACCAGCACCGCTTCGGCGGCGGCCGCGGTGTCCACGACTTTCGCCCCGGTGCCGGCCTCGATGTTGCGCTTGAGATCGAGCCCGATCCCGCTGTTCGCGCCGGGCACGTACAGCGACTTGAACGGGAGCTCCGCCGTGCCGCGCAGGCGAAAGCCGCAGGCCGCGAGCGCCAGCACGAGGCCGAGGACGAGCGCTCTAGACGACAAGGTTCACCAGCCGTCCGGGGACGACGACCACCTTCTTCACGTTCTGCCCGGCGACGAAGCGCTGCACGTTGGGGTTGGCGCGCGCGAGCTCCTCGATCGCCGCGCGGTCGGCGGCCTTCGGCACGCGGATCGACCCGCGCAGCTTGCCGTTCACCTGCACCACCAGCTCGATCTCGTCCTGCTCGAGCGCCGCCGGATCGGGCGCGGGCCAGGGCGCGCTCATCACGTCTTCTCCGAAGCCGAGCTCGCGCCACAGGTGATGAGCGATGTGCGGGGCGATGGGCGAAAGCAGCCGCAGGAGAATCGACAGGCCCTCTTCGGTGGTCGCGTTCCATTCCGGAATCTCTTCCAGGGCGTTGAGGATCTTCATGCACGCCGAGGCGACCGTGTTGAACTGATGGCGCTGGACGTCGAAGTTCGCCTGCTTCAGGTCCGCGTGGATCCGGAACCGGAGCTTCTTGTCGGCTGCGCTGCTCTTGGCTGCCCTGGAATACCGGTAGGCGAAGGTCCATAGCGCCTTCAGGAATCTCGCCGAGCCGGCGACGTTCTTGTCGCTCCACTCGAGCGTGTTGGTCGGCGGCGAGGCGAAGATGGTGTAGAAGCGCGCGGTATCCGCGCCGTACTGCTCGATGAGCGCCTGGGGATCGACGCCGTTGTTCTTCGACTTGGACATCGTGCCGATGCCGTCGTACACGACCGGGGCGTCGTCCGAGACGCGCTTCGCCGAAACGATATTGCCCCTGGAGTCCCTTTGCACCTCGACGTCGGCGGGATTGACCCACTCGCGCCGGCCGCCCGCTTCGGTGTAGTAGGACTCGGCGAGCACCATGCCTTGGGTCAGCAGGTTGGTGAAGGGCTCGGCCACCCCGGGCATCAGCCCGGTCTCGTCGCGCATCACGCGCTGGAAGAAGCGCGAGTACATCAGGTGCAGGATGGCGTGCTCGATTCCGCCGATGTACTGGTCGACCGGCATCCAGTAGTTCGCGCGCTCATCCAGCATCGCCTGGCTCTGGCCGGGGCAGGCGAAGCGCGCAAAGTACCAGGACGAATCGACGAACGTGTCCATGGTGTCGGTCTCGCGCTTCGCTGCGCGGCCGCAGCTCGGGCACTGGGTCTGGTAGAACTGCGGCATCTTCGCGAGCGGGTTGCCGGTGCCGTCGGGCACCACGTCCTCGGGCAGGGTCACGGACAGCTGGTCGTCGGGCACCGGCACGTCGCCGCAGGCGGCGCAGTGCACGATCGGGATCGGCGTGCCCCAGTAGCGCTGGCGCGAGATGCCCCAGTCGCGCAGACGCCATTGCACCTGCCGCTCGCCGAGGCCCTTTGCCTTCAGATCGCCGGCAATGCGATCGACCGCTTCCGGGTAGCCGAGCCCGTTGTACGGCCCGGAGTTGATGCAGACCCCATACTCCGCGTACTCGGGCTTCCAGGGCGCGGGCACGGTGTCGCCCAGCGGGTGGCGGATCACGGGCTTGATCGGCAGCTTGTACTTGAGCGCGAACTCGTAGTCGCGCTCGTCGTGCGCCGGCACGGCCATCACCGCGCCCTCGCCGTAGCCCATCAGCACGTAGTTGCCGACCCACACCGGGAGCTTTTCGCCGGTGAGCGGGTGCGTCGCGAGCATCCCGGTCGGCATGCCCTTCTTCTCGATCTGCGCGAGCTCCGCCTCCATGGCGGGGCCGCGCTTGCACTCTTCGACGAAAGCCGCGATCTGCGGATCTCTTTTCGCCGCCCACGCGGCGATCGGGTGCTCGGCGGCGACCGCCATGAAGGTCGCGCCCATCAGCGTGTCGGCGCGGGTCGTGAAGACCCAGAGAACCCGCTGATGACTGTCCAATTCATAGGGAAATCCGATGCGCACGCCTTCGGAGCGGCCGATCCAGTTCTTCTGCATGAGCTTCACCTGCTCGGGCCACCCCGGCAGGTCTTCGAGCGCGGCGAGAAGCTCCCCGGCACACGCGGTGATGCGCAGGAAGTACATCGGGATCTCGCGCTTTTCCACCAGCGCGCCGGTGCGCCAGCCGCGGCCCTCGATCACCTGCTCGTTGGCGAGCACCGTCTGGTCGACCGGGTCCCAGTTCACCACCCCGGTCTTCTTGTAAGCGAGCCCCTTGCGGAAGAGCCGCGTGAAGAGCCACTGGTTCCAGCGGTAGTACTCGGGCTTGCAGGTCGCGAGCTCGCGGCTCCAGTCGAGCGCGAACCCGAGGCTCTGGAGCTGCGCCTTCATGTAGGCGATGTTGTCGTAGGTCCACCTCGCGGGCGGGACCCTGTTCGCCATGGCCGCGTTCTCCGCCGGCAGGCCGAACGCGTCCCAGCCCATCGGCTGCAGCACGTTGTAGCCGCGCATGCGGTAGTAGCGCGTGAGCACGTCGCCGATGGTGTAGTTGCGCACGTGCCCCATGTGCAGCTTGCCCGAGGGGTAGGGAAACATCGACAGGCAGTAGAACTTCGGCCGCGCCGCGTCCTCGAGCGAGCGGAACGACCGGCGCGCGGCCCAGAAGGCCTGCGCC
>DATIGR010000195.1:0-12116 GCA_035454645.1 Burkholderiales bacterium | reverse complement strand
GCACGAGTCGCAGCGCCAGTACGCCTCGCTCGTGGTGCCGGCGAAGCGCTTCATGTTCCCGCCGTACTCCTTCGTCGCGAACTACTACTTCCCGGAGCGGCCGGGCGGAGCGGCGAAGGCCCCGGCGAAGAAGAAGTAGCGGGGTTAATTGAAAAACGGGGGCGGAGAACGCCCCCGTTTTAGTTTCCGGGGGGTGCATGCCTGAGCCATCCGCGGCCCTCGTCAAGACGGTCCGCATCATCGACAAGTTCACCGACACCACCGGCACCTGGGTGGCGTGGCTGTGCATCCCGCTGGTCGCGGCGGTCGCCTACGAGGTGACCGCGCGCTACGCGTTCAACGCGCCGACCATCTGGTCGTTCGACATCACCTACATGCTCTACGGCACGATCTTCATGCTCGGCTCCGCCTATGCGCTGCACAAGGGCGCGCACATCCGCACCGACTTCTTCTTCGAGAAGTGGTCGATCCGCACCAAGGGCATCATCGATTCGACCGCGTACATCGTGTTCTTCTTCCCCTCGATTTTCGTTTTCCTGCTGGTGAGCGCCGACGAGGGCTGGTACGCCTACCAGATCAACGAGACCTCCGAGCAGACGCCCTGGCGGCCGATCCTGTGGCCGTTCAAGATGATGGTGCCGCTCGCCTGCCTGCTGTTGCTGATTCAGGGCGTCTCGGAAACGATCAAGAGCGTGTACGCCGCCCGCTTGGGGATTGAGCTGGAGCACAAGGAAAAAGTCGAGGTATGACCGGCCTCGCTTTCCTCGGCCTCCTCATGCTGGTGGTGATGATCGGGGCGATCTTCATCGGCTTCCCGATCTCGTTCACGCTGCTGTTCCTCGCGCTCACCTTCGGCTACTTCGGGCTGGGCGAGGTGGTCTTCAGCCTGGCGTACTTCCAGACCATCGGCCTGATGAAGGAGGAGCTGCTCGCGGCGGTGCCGCTGTTCATCTTCATGGGATTCCTCACCGAGCAGGCCGGGCTGATGGAGCGCCTGTTCGTCGCGCTGCGCAACCTCCTCGCGCCGATCCGCGGCTCGCTGTTCGCCGTGGTCATCCTCACCGCCGCGATCTTCGCCATGGCGACCGGCATCGTCGGCGCGGCGGTCACCGTGCTCGGCATCATGGCGAGCCCGATCATGGTGCGCACCGGCTACGACGGAAGGCTGGCCGCGGGCGCCATCACCGCCGGCGGGACGCTCGGCATCCTGATCCCGCCCTCGGTGATGCTGATCGTGATGGGACCGGTGCTCGGCGTGTCGGTCGCCGATCTCTACGCCGCGGCGTTCGGCCCCGGGTTCCTGCTCGCCGGGCTTTACCTCGCTTACCTGCTCGGGCGCTCGTTCATCAACCCGAAGCTCGGGCCGCCGGTGCCGAAGGCCGAGCGCGTTCACAGCATCCCGGTGATGGTGATGGAAGTGATCATCGGGGTGGTGCCGCTGGTCGCGCTGATCGCCGCCGCGCTCGGGTCGATTCTCGCCGGTCTCGCGACGCCGACCGAGGCCTCGGGCATCGGCGCGCTCGGCGCCATGGTGCTCGCCGCCGCGTACGGCAAGCTGAGCTACGCCGGAGTCAAGCGCGCCGTGCTCAACACCACCGCCACCTCGAGCATGGTGCTGCTGCTCGCGATGTGCTCGAACATCTTCGGCGCGGTGTTCGCCCGCCTCGGCACCGCGAACTGGATCACCGAGTCGATGCTCGCGCTGCCGTTCTCGCCGGTCGCGATGCTGATCGTGGTGCTGGTGCTCATCTTCCTGCTCGGCTGGCCGTTCGAGTGGCCGGCGATCATCCTCGTGTTCCTACCGATCTTCTACCCGGTGATGGACGCGCTGCGGCCGCAGTTGAGCGAGTCGCTCGGCATCGCGCCCGACATGGTGATGGTCTGGTTCGGCGCGGTGGTCGCGGTCGTGCTGCAGACCGCGTTTCTTTCGCCGCCGGTCGCGATGTCGGCGTACTACCTGCGCCAGGTGGTGCGCGAATGGTCGCTCGGCACGATCTACAAGGGCATGTTCGAGTTCATGATCCTGCAGGTGATCGCGATTACGCTGATCGTGTCCTTCCCCGCGATCGCCACCAAGTTCCCCGAGCACCTTCAGGCCGAGTCGCGCGCGATCAAGACCGAGGAGGTCGACGACAGCGCCAACCGCCTGGAGGAAGACCCGCTGAAGGCGGCCGAGGAGCAGATGCAGCCGAAGGAGGAGGAAGGCGCGGGAGACAGCCTGGAAGAAGACGAGCTGTCCACCCAGAAGAAGTAATCAAGCGCACCGTCACTCGACGCCGGGCGCCCCCCGGCGTTATTTTTTTGCATGAGCTTCGACTTCGATATTCCGGTCGAGCGCGCCGGCACCTGGAGCACGCGCTGGGAGCGCTACGCCGGGCGCGACGTGATCCCGCTGTGGGTGGCCGATACCGATTTCCGCGCCGCGCCCGCGATCCGGGAGGCGCTCCTGGCGCGCGTTGCGCACGGCGTTTTCGGCTACAGCACCCCGCCGCCCGAGCTGCGCGCCGCGATCGCCGAGCGCATGCAGCGGCTGTACCGCTGGACTGTCGACCCGGGCTGGATCGTTTTCCTGCCCGGCGTGGTGCCGGGCCTGCACCTGGCCGCGCGCCAGCTCGTGCCGGCCGGCGGCCACGCGCTCATTCCGCGGCCGGTCTACCACCACTTCAAGCGCGCGATGGAGCTCGCGCCGCGCGACTTCAGCGAGATCCCGCTCGTCCTCGAGCACGGGCGCTGGGTGTTCGACCGGGACGTGTTTCGAACCTCTCTGAGAAAAAACACCCAGGCGTTCTTCCTGTGCAACCCGCAGAACCCGGGCGGCACGGTGTTCAGGCGCGAGGAGCTGGAGCAGCTCGCGGCGCTGTCGCGCGATCTCCTCATCGTCTCCGACGAGATCCACTGCGACCTGATCCTCGACCAGGGCCTGCGCCACGTGCCGATCGCAAGCCTCGCGCCGGAGGTGTCGAAGCGTACCGTGACGCTCATGTCGGCGAACAAGAGCTTCAACATCCCGGCGGCGGGCTGCGGCTGGGCGATCATCGAGGATGCGGCGCTGCGCAAGGCCTTCTCCAGCGAACTCGCCGCCCACGTGATCGGATCGCCGTCGGTGTTCGGGCTCGCGGCGACGCTCGCGGCGCTCCAGCACGGCGACGACTGGCTGGCCGCGCAGCTCGACTACCTGCGCGGCAATCGCGACCTGGTCGAGAGCACGATCGGCCTGCCGATGGCGCACGTCGAGGCGACCTATCTGGCCTGGATCGACTGCTCGAGCATCCCGGACGCCGCCGACCTTTTCCTGCGCCACGGCGTCGCGGTCTATCCCGGCGCGCAGTTCGGGGACCCGCGCTTCATTCGCCTCAACTTCGGGACCCAGAGAAAAACTCTCGAAGAAGCGCTGAAGCGAATCACGAGCGCATCCAGGCCGAGCCCCAGAGGTTGAGGGTGCGTTGCTCGTGGGGCCAGGTGCGGGGCGGCGTGTCCTTCGGCATCAGCTCGAGCTCGGCCGAGAACTCGACCTTGTGCCCGTCGGGATCCTCGATCATGAAGAACAGGTTGTTGCCGGGGCCGTGTCGACCCGGTCCCCACCACAGCGGGATGCGCAGCCGCCCCATGCGGTCGGCCCAGTCGCGGATGTCGAGCCAGCCGGTGGTCTCGTAGCAGTGGTGGTCGGGCCGCGATTCCGGCGCGCGGAACGCGGCGAAGCTGTGGTGCTCGGGGTCGGAGCGCAGGAACACCGCGCTCAGCTCCGCTGCCTCGAGCACGCGGTCGGACTCGACCATGCCCAGGCCGCGGTAGAACTCGAGCATCTCGGGCAGGCGGGGGGTGGCGCACACGAAGTGCTGCAGGCGGCCGGGCAGGCCGCTCGGCGCATCGGTTCCTTTCGAGATGCCGAACACCACGCGACGCCCATCCGGGTCGCGTACCGCGAACGCGCCGTCCGCGAAGAGAGGGGAGGAGAACGCCTGCGTCTCGCCCAGCTGGAGGCGATAGGCGGCGAGGTGCGCCGCGTTCTGCAGCTCGAAAGCGAAGTAGGGGACCGATGCCGCGGCGCCCTCGCCGACCACGAGCCGCCGGCCGCGGCCGGCGACCAGCCAGCTACCGCCGGGAAGCGGCGCGACCGGGTCGCCGAGCAGCTCGCCGTAGAACCGCGCCAGCGGCTCGGGCTTCGGGCTGTCGCGCCGCAGGTGGTGCAGACGCGCGGGCCAGAGATCGCTCGCCATTTCCTCCATTCTGGCGCAAAGCGATCGCGGCGTGCAGGATGCGCTCGAGGTGCGGATCGCGCACGCCGACATCGTGCATGTGGTCGAGCGTATTGCGGATGTAGTCGATGCACGGCCCGCGGACTCCGATGCCCTGCGCCACCAGGCGCGCGCGGCCGTGCAGGTCGAGCTCGCGCACGCACGCCGGGTGCGTGGTATCGGCGACGAAGGCAAGCGCGCGTACCCGGCGCCCCGACGCGAGCCGCACCCGGATGAGCCGCGGCTGGTATACGCGCCGCGGCATCTCGCGGTACCACAGGCGCGCGAGCGCGCGCCGCAGCCCGGGCGCGTCGATGCGGTACGCCATCCCCCAGCACGACCCGCCGCGGCACAGCCCCATCACCAGGCCGGGCTTGCTCGGCGTGCCGCGGTAGCGTGTGGACAGGATGCAGAGCGCGCGGTGGTAGCCATGCATCCGGCCGGGCGCCTTGTGCTGGTAGTCGAAGCACGGCGACCACATGAGCGAGCCGTAGCCGAACACCCAGAGGTCGCCCGTGGGAAGGCGCGCCATGAACTCCCCTAGCTTCATCTCGGGGATTATAGAATCGGCGCGATGTCCTTACGCCGGCCGCCGATCGCGGGCCGCTATACCGCCGAAGAGGTGGCGCTCGCGGCGCGCAACCGCGGCATGCCGCTCGAAGCGCTGCGCCACGAGCTGACGCCTTCCGGGCTGCACTACCTGCTCGTCCATTTCGATATCCCGCAGGCCGACGAAAGCCGCTGGAAGCTCCAGATCCACGGCCTGGTGGGCCGGCCCGGCTCGCTTTCCCTTGCCGAGCTGAAGGCGCTGCCCGCGTCCACGCTGCGCGTGACGATGGAGTGCGCCGGCAACGGGCGCGGTCAGATGTCGCCGCGCTACCCGTCGGTGCCGTGGCTGGAAGAGGGCGTTTCGACCGCCGATTGGACGGGTGTGCCTCTACCGGCCTTACTCGAAAAAACAGGCTTGCTTTCAGAAGCAAGCGAGTTCGTGTTCCACGGTGCCGACCGCGGAATCGATGCCGGCGTCGAGCATCATTTCGCGCGCAGCCTGTCGCGTGCGCAGGCGCTGGGCGGCGAGGCGCTCCTCGCCTATGCGATGAACGGCGCGGCGCTGCCGCCGCAGCACGGCGCGCCGCTGCGGCTCGTGGTGCCGCGCTGGTACGGGATGGCGAGCGTGAAGTGGCTGCGCTCGATCGAGGCGATCGACCGGCCGTTCGACGGGCTGCAGCAGGCGCGCAGCTACCACTTCCGGCGCGCGCCGGGCGAGAAGGGCGAGCCATGCACGCTCATGCGCGTGAACTCGCTGATGTCGCCGCCCGGCATCCCGGATTTCTACACGCGCCGGCGCATCGTCGAGGCGGGGCCGGTCGAGATCGTCGGCCGGGCATGGTCGGGCGCCGCCCCGGTCGAGCGCGTCGAGTTCGGCATCGACGGGGCCTGGAGCGCGGCCGGGGTCGCGCCCGGCCGAAGCGCGCACTGCTGGCAATCGTGGAACTTCCTATGGCAGGCGGCGCCGGGCGAGCACGAGCTCGCCTGCCGCGCCACCGACGCCGCGGGCAACACGCAGCCGCTCGAGCCGCCGTGGGACCTCGCCGGCTTCGGCAACAACAGCGTGCAGCGAATCCATGTCATGGTCAGGGTTTAGTGAGCTTTTTTTTTGAGTTAGAGTAAGGCGGTGTTCGTCCTGGACCGGTTGACGTCCCGCAGCTCGCGCTCGCTCGCCGTGATGATCGGCCTCGCCCGCAGCGTGAAAGGCGGCGGGCGGGAGAGCCTGCGTGGCCGCCCCGGGCATGCTTTGAGCGACTTCTTTCTTCACACGCCTCCCGGCAGTTCCGCAGCAAACCCCGCTTTCCAGTCTGGCTAGATCTCACCAGAGGAGTCACCATGGAACGTCGAGCATTTCTGAAATCCTCCACTGCAATGGCCGCTGTGTCCGCTCTCCCATGGCGTGAGGCGCTTGCGGCGGCCGACTGGCGCACCTATGAAGTGACGACGCGGGTGGAGATTGTCAAGCCGCAAGGGATTACCCGAGTATGGCTGCCGCTGCCCATGACGCACGACACGGCATGGCAGCGTAACCGCGGCAACGAATGGCGGGGGAACGCGGCACGCGCGCAGATCGTGCGCGATGACAAGTACGGCGTGACCCTGCTGTACGCGGAATGGAGCCCCGGAACGCAGGCGCCGGTGCTCGAGCTGACGAGCCGCTTCGCCACGCGCGACCATGCGGTGGACCTTTCGCGCGCGCAAAGCGATGCCGAGCGCCTGAGCAGCGCGCAGCGTGAGTTCTTCACCGCGCCGACGGAGCTCATTCCGACCGACGGCATCGTGCGCGAGACCGCCGCCGACATCGTGAAGAACGCGCGCGGCGACCTGCAGAAGGGGCGCGCGATCTACGAATGGGTGGTGGAGAACACTTTCCGCGACCCGAAGGTTCGCGGCTGCGGCTGGGGCGACATCAAGTCCATGCTCGAGACGCGCAACCTCGGCGGCAAGTGCGGCGATCTCAACGCGATGTTCGTGGGGCTCGCGCGCTCGGTCGGCGTTCCCGCGCGCGACGTGTACGGCCTGCGCGTGGCGCGCTCGGCGCACGGCTACGCGAGCCTGGGCGTCGGCACGCCGAACGTGTCGCGCGCGCAGCATTGCCGGGCGGAATTCTTCGCGCAGGGCTACGGCTGGGTGCCGGTCGATCCGGCCGACGTGCGCAAGGTCGTGCTCGAGGAGCCCCCCGGGAAGCTCGCGGTCGACGACCCGAAGGTGCTCGCCGCGCGCAAGCGCCTGTTCGGCAGCTGGGAAATGAACTGGCTCGCCTACAACACGGGACACGACGTCGTGCTGCCGAATTCGAGCGGGCCGAAGCTGCCGTACCTGATGTACCCGAACGGCGAGACCGGCGACGCGCGGCTCGATCAGCTCGACCCCGACGCCTTCAAGTACACCCTCACCGCGCGCGCCGCCGGCGCTTGAGGCTGCTCGCTCTCCTGCTCGCGCTGGCGCTGCCGGCGGCGGCCGAGGAGCTCAAGCCCTGGGCGGGGGGCGCGACCCCGGCCCTCGAGCTCGTCGACCTCCAGGGCCGGAAGCACTCGCTGGCCGAGTACCGCGGCAAGGTGGTGCTGGTGAATTTCTGGGCGACCTGGTGCGAGCCCTGCCGCGAGGAGATGCCGAGCATCGAGCGGCTGCGCAGCGCGCTCGCGGGCCGGCCGTTCGCGGTGCTCGGGGTCAACCTGGCGGAGCCCGAATCGCGCATCCGCAAGTTCCTCGATGCCGTGCCGCTCGGCTTCCCGATCCTGCTCGACCGCGACACCAAGACCACGCGCGCCTGGCAGGCGAAGGTGCTTCCCGCCACGTACATCGTCGGGCCCGACGGTGCGATCCGCTACCGCCACGTCGGCGAGCTCGACTGGTCGAAGCCCGAAGTGCGCAAGCAGATCGTCAGCCTGATGCAGTGAGGCAATTGCTCGCGTTCGCGCTGGGAGTTGCGGCGGCGGCGGCTCCAGCGCAGGAAACAGAGTGGCAGCCGCCGTTCATCACTACGCCCCCCGAGGTGGTCGAGCGCATGCTCGCGCTGGCGCGCACCGGCCCGGGTGACCTGGTGGTCGACCTCGGCTCGGGCGACGGGCGGATCGTGATCGCCGCTGCCCGCCAGTTCGGCGCGCGCGGCCTGGGCATCGAGCTCGACGGCGAGCTCGTGGAAAAGTCGCGCCGGGCCGCGCGCGCGGCCGGGGTCGCCGACAAAGTGAGCTTCGTGCAGGGCGATGTGCTGGTCGCCGACATCTCCCGGGCGAGCGTCGTGACCGTGTACCTGCTGCCGGCGCTCATGGCGAAGCTGCAATCGCGCTTCATCGAGGAGCTCGCTCCCGGCACTCGCATCGTCTCGCACGCCTTTGCGATGGCAGGCTGGTCGCCCGACGCGGCCGAGACCGTGAAGCTCGGCTCGCGCCACCCCGGGCAGGGCGACGAAAGCCGGCTTCACCTGTGGATCGTGCCCGCCGATGCGCGCGGCGTGTGGCGCGGCCCCGGGGTGGAAGTGCGCATCGAGCAGAACTACCAGAGCATCGAGGTGCTGGGCGCAGGCGGCGCGCGCCTCTCCGGGCGCGAGATCGCGTGGGATGGCTTCAAGGGGCGGGTCGAGGGAAACCGCATCGTCGGCGAGCTCGCCGGCCGGACGATCGAGCTCAGGCGCCGCTAGAGCACCTTGCCCGGATTCATCACGCCGTCCGGGTCGAGCGCCGCCTTGAGCCGGCGCATGAGCTCGAGCTCGATCGGCGGCTTGTGGCCGCGGATCGCCTCGCGCTTGAGCTGGCCGAGGCCGTGCTCGGCGGAGATCGAGCCGCCGAAGCGCTCGACGGCGGCGTAAACGATGCGGTTGATCGCGTCGCGGCTCGCAGCCAGCCGCGCCGGCCCGACGTTGTAATGCAGGTTGCCGTCGCCGACGTGCCCGAAGCAGTAGATCTCGGTCTGCACGAAACACGCCTTCAATTCCTGCTCGGCCTCGGCGACGAAGTCCGGGATCCGGGAGATCGGCAGCGAGACGTCGTGCTTGACGTTCGCGAACTGCGCTTCGGGGATGCTCTCGCGGATGCGCCACAGGCTGCGCGCCTGCTCGCCGCTCTGCGCGAGCACCGCCTCGCGCTCGGCGAGCGCCTGCTCGACCCGCTCGTGCAGCTCCGCGGTGCTGCCGCTGTCGGCGAGCTGGGCGAGCACGTACCAGGGATGAGGCGCGGGCAGCGGGTCGCGCAGGTCGGCGGCGTGGGCGAGCACCGCCTCGAGGCAGGCGCGCGACACGAGCTCGAAAGCCGAGATGCGCTCGCCGAGGCGGCTGCGCAGCGCGGCGAGCAGTTCGACGGCCGCGCGCGGGCTGTCGAGCGCGATCCACGCCGTTGCGGCCGCGCTCGGCCGGGGATAGAGCCGCAGCACGGCGGCGGTGATCACGCCGAGCGTGCCTTCGGCGCCGAGGAAGAGCTGCTTCAGGTCGTAGCCGGTATTGTCCTTGCGCAGGCCGCGCAGCCCGTCCCAGACCCGGCCGTCGGGCAGCACGACCTCCAGGCCGAGCACCAGCTCGCGCGCGTTCCCGTAGCGCAGGACGTTCACGCCGCCGGCGTTGGTCGAGAGGTTGCCCCCGATCTGGCAGCTGCCCTCGGCGGCGAGCGACAGCGGAAACAGCCGCCCGGCATCGTCGGCGGCGCGTTGCACCTCGGCGAGCACGCAGCCCGCGTCGACCGTCACCGTATCGTTCAGCGCGTCGAGCGCGCGGATCCGGTTCATGCGGCCGAGGGCGAGGACCAGCTCGCGCCGGGCGCCGGTGGGTACCGACCCGCCGACCAGCCCGGTGTTGCCGCCCTGGGGCACGACCGCGACGCGCTCGCGCGCGCACAGCGCGATCACCTGCGACACTTCCTGCGTGGTCGCCGGCCGCACGACGCACTCCGCCGGCGCCGAGTACTGCCTGCGCCAGTCGGTGAGGTACGGTTTCGTATCCTCGGGTGCGGTCAGCACTTGGGCCGCCCCTACAATGCGGGCGAGGCGCTCGTGAAGGGTCATCCTTGAACACTATTCGGCTTCTCCTCGTTTGGCTAGCGGGCCTATCCGGCGCTCTCTCGCAGGAGCCGGCGATCGTGGTCGGAGCGGTAGTCTCGCAAACCGGCGCGCACGCCGAGCTCGCCACCCAATATGCGCGCGGCATCGAGCTCTGGCGCGACGAAGTCAACGCTGCGGGCGGATTGCTCGGCAGGCGGGTCGAGCTGCGCGTGCTCGACGACGCGTCGCGGGCGGCGCGCGCCGGGCCGCTGTACGCGCAGCTGATCCGCGAGGAGAAGGCGGATCTTCTGATCGGCCCGTACGGCTCCGCCGCGACGCTCGTCGCCGCCGCCGAAGCCGAGCGCGAGCGCCGCGTGATGGTGAACGCCGCGGGCCCGATGCCGGCGATCCATGGCCGAGCGCCGCAGTATCTCTTCCAGAGCACGCCGCCGTACTCCGCGTACGGCGAGGGCGTGCTGCGGGTCGCGGCCGAAGCCGGCTACCGCCGGCTCTTCATCCTGGCGCGCGACGATGCCGCGTCGCTCGAGATGGCCGAGGCTACGCATTCCGGTGCCCAGAAAGGCTTCCAGTCAGGAGGCGTTGAGGTCTATCGTCCCGGCACGGTGGACTTCGAGCCGCAGGTGGCCCAGGCGCGCGCCGCGCAAGCCGAGGCCTGGATCGCGTTCGGCGATGCGCGCGACGCCGCGGAAATGGTGAAGACTTTCAAGCGCCTGAATTACGCGCCGAAGCTCTTTTTCGCGCGCGCCGCGTCGCACCCGCGCTTCATCGCGCTCGTCGGCCAGGACGCCGAGTTCGCGCTCGGCGCGGCGGACTTCGATCCGCGTGTGCGCGAGCCCGCGCGCGCCTTTGCCAGAGCGTTCGCGGCCAAGTGGGACGCTGCGCCCGGCCTTGCGGCCGCCCAGGGTTACGCCGCCGGCGTGGTGCTCGCCGCGGCGGTGCGCGACGCCGGGACGCTCGACCAGGAAAAGCTGCGCTCGGCGCTCGCGGAGGCGCAAGTACCGACGCCCCTCGGAACCTATAAAGTCTCGCCCAAGGACGGCGCGCAGGCGGGCGCCAAGCCGGTGGTGGTGCAGATTCGCAGGGGGCGGCCGGAACCGGGCAGTCCGCTCCTGCCCTATCCGCAGTGGAATGAAAGAGCCCTGATCGAATGAATCGCTCGTTCCTGTTCGCGCCCGGAAATGTCGCGCGTCGCGTGGAGAAAGCGCTCACGCTTGACGCCGACGTGGTCATCGTCGACCTGGAGGATTCGGTCGCGGTCGCGGAGAAGGCCGCGACCCGCAAGAGCGCCGCCGCCGCGCTCGAGCGGCCGCGGCGCGGCCGCGGCTACGTGCGGGTGAACGCGCCGGCGACGCCGTTCTGCTTCGGCGATCTGCACGAGGTGCTGCACCCCCGGGTGGAAGGCGTGGTGCTGCCGAAGGTGGAGAGCGCGGCCGACCTGCACGCGATCGACTGGCTGATCTGGAATCTCGAGCGCGATCGCGGCATCGCCGAGGGCTCGATCGACCTCATGCCGCAGATCGAGACTGCGGCCGGCCTGCACCGCATCGATCGCGTGCTGCAGGCGCGGAGCCTGCGTCCCTACAAGGGCGCGTGGCGGGTAAAGCGCGTCGCCTTCGGCGCCGCCGACTACGCGCACGAGCTCGGGCTCACGGTCGGCCCGGACGAAAGCGAGCTCGCCGAGGCGCGCGCGCGGGTGGTGCTCGCTTCGCGCGCCGCCGGGCTCGAAGGCCCGATCGACAGCCCCTGGTTTCACTTCAAGGATGCCGACGGCTTCGCCCGGACGCTGGAGCGCAGCCGCCGCGGCGGCTTCCAGGGCCGGCTGTGCGTGCATCCCGACCAGATCGCGCCGGTGAACGCGGCGTACCTGCCGAGCGATGCGGAGCTCGCGCGCGCCGAGCGCATCGTCAGCGCCTTCCGTCAGGCGGAGGCGAAAGGCGAGGCGGCGGTCCAGGTCGACGGCGAAATGGTCGACTACCCCGTCGCCCATCGCGCGCAAGCCCTGCTCGACGCGTTCAGAAAAGCCCGCTGAGCGTCGCCCTTCCTCTTTTCGCGACGCTCGCGATCCAGACGCTGGTCTCGACCGCGGTGTACTTCGCGCCGGTGGTCGCGCCCGCGGCGGCGCCGGCGCTCGGGGTGGCGCCCGCGAGCGTGGGCTACTTTGTGACCGCGGTCTACCTCGGCTCCATGGTCGGCACGGTTGCCGCGGGCGCCTGGGTCAGGCGCTTCGGGCCGATCCTCGTGTCACAGGCCGGCCTCCTGCTTTGCCTGCTCGGGCTCGCGGTCGCTTCGACTGCCGTGCTCCCGGCCGTGCTGGCGGGAGCGCTGCTCCTCGGCATGGGCTAC
>DATIGR010000194.1:0-10012 GCA_035454645.1 Burkholderiales bacterium | reverse complement strand
TCGCCGCGCGGCGAGAGCGCGGTGTGCGTGCAGCGGTGGAACGGCATGCCGCTCATGTAGGGCGCCGGCTTCCCCGGCACGCCGAGCTCGAGCAACACCTTCCCTTCCGTCGTGCACTTGCGCACGACGTGGCCGCCGTCATCGGTGCAGTAAAGGATGTCGTTCGCGTCGATATGCAGCCCGTGCGCGCGCGGAAAGCTGCCCTCGCCCCACGAGCGGATGAAGCAGCCTTCGCGGTCGAAGACGATCATCGGGTGCTCGCCGCGGTTGAAGACGTAGACGCGGTCGTTGCTGTCCACGGCTACCGCGGCGACGTCCTTGAACTCCCACCCCTCGGGCAGCTTGGCCCAGTTCTCCACCACGCGGTACCGGTGCGTGCCGCTGCCGAGGACCACCGAACCGCTTTTCGTTTCGACGCCGAGGTTCATGACGGCTTTGTATCATGAAGCGCTTAGAATCGGCGCCATGAGCGCCTTTGGCCCCGAGCGCCTCGCGATGCTGGTGCAGCCCGACCGGGTGCACCGCTCGGTGTACGCCGATCCCGCGATCTTCGATCTCGAGATGGAGCGCGTCTTCGGCCGCGCGTGGCTGGTCCTCGGTCACGAGAGCCAGGTGAAGAACGCCGGCGACTACTTCACGACGCGCATGGGGCGCGAGCCGGTCTTGGTAGTTCGAAAAGCTCCGGAAGAGATTGTCGTGCTGATCAATCGGTGCATGCACCGCGGCGCCTTGGTGTGCGCCGAGGGCCGGGGAAACACCGAGCGCTTTGTCTGCCCCTACCACGGCTGGAGCTACGACCGCTCGGGCGCGCTGCGCGCCGTGCCTTTCGAGAGCGGCTACGACAAGGACAAGCTGCCGAAGGGCCTGAAGGCCGTGCCCAGGGTTTCGGTGTATCGCGGATTCATCTTCGCCTCCTTGTTCCCTGACGGAGACGATCTGGAGACTTTCCTCGGCCCGACGAGGGCCTCGTTCGACGATTTCGTGGACCGCGCGCCCGGCGGCGAGCTCGAGGTCGCGGGCGGGGTGTTCAAGCACGCCTACAACGGGAACTGGAAGCTCATGCTCGAGAACCACCTCGACGGCGCGCATCCCGCGTGGGTGCACGCCTCCTCGGTCGCAGTAGCGCGCAACGCGCCCGAGCCGGGCAAGCCGGGCGAGGAGCACTACTCCGACATCGCGGTGCGCCAGATGCGCCAGAACGGCGCGCCGGACGCGGTGTGGGAAGCGATCGGCATGTGGACCACGCCGCACGGCCACGGCTACATGGGCGACTACCACGACGACAGCCGGCTGGTCGTCGGGATGGGAAACCCGGTGTTCGAGGAATACCGCTCTACATTGATCAAAGAACACGGAATTGAAAGAGCTGATCGCATTCTCCGCGTGACCCTCTGGAACACCATCATCTACCCGAACTGCTCGTTCATGAGCCAGTTCCGGCAGCTGCGCATCATCCATCCGGTCGCGGTCGACCGCTCGGTGGTCTACACCTACTCGTTCCGCCTGAAGAACGCGCCGCCGCGCATGTTCCGCGACACGATCGCGTTCTCCAACGTCGTGAACGGCACCGGCTCGTGGGTGCTGACCGACGACCTCGAGGTCTACGAGCGCATCCAGAAGGGCTTCGCCTCCGGCGCGGTCGACTGGGCCTACCTCGGCCGCGGCCACGGCAGGGACGTCGACGAAGCGAACGGCGTGCGCCGCGGCGGCACCGGCACGAGCGAGATCTTCATCCGCGCCCAGTTCGCCGCGTGGCTGCGCTACATGTCCCAATGAACGTCGAGCAGTTCCTCTACCACGAGGCAAGGCTTCTCGACACCGGGCAGCTCGAGGCGTGGCTAGAGCTGTTCTCCGACGATGCGACCTACTGGGTCCCCCTGGAAAAGAATCAAAAAGACCCGTACGAGACGAGCTCCATCATCCATGACGACAAGACGCTTCTCGAGCTGCGCGTCAAGCAGGCGCGCCATCCGCGGGCGCATGCGCGCCAGCCGCTCGCGCGGACGGTGCACCAGGTCGGCAACGTGATGATTCTTTCGGAGCAGGATTCCGAAGTTCGTGTCAACTCGACCCTCCAGCTCATCGAGTTCCGGAACGAAAAGCAACGGGTCTACGGCGCGCTGGTCGAGCACCGCCTGCGCCGCGCGGGCGACAGCTACCGCATCGCGCACAAGCGCGTGGACCTGGTGAACTCCGAAGGCGAGCTCGACGGCATCGCGATCCTCTTTTGACGAAGGTCTTCCGCGACTACGACCAGCAGGCGCTCGACGACCAGTACGAGCAGCGCGTCTGGGTGCCGCACGCCGACCAGATCATCAAGCGGTATGCGGAGAAGAGCGACGCCGTAAGAAAGCGCCTCGGCGAGCCGCGCGTGCAGCGCTACGGGCCGACCCCGCCCGAGACGCTCGACATCTACGGCTCGGGAAACAAAGCGCTGGTATTCGTCCACGGCGGCGCGTGGCGCCGGCAGTCGAGCCGCGAACAGGGGTTCCTCGCCGAGCCGATCGTCGAGTCCGGCGCGGCCTACGTGGCGCTCAACTTCGCTCTTCTTCCCACAGTGACGATGGCCGAGATGGTCGGCCAGGTCTGCCGGGGAATCGAATGGGTCTACCAGAACCTCTCCCGGGACGTGGTGCTTTGCGGGCATTCCTCCGGCGGGCATCTGGCTGCATGCGCCTTGATCAAGAAGAATCTTGTCAGAACAGCGATGGTGGTTTCGGGCATCTACGACCTGCTGCCGGTGCGCCTCAGCGCCCGCAACGACTATGTGCGCCTGGACGAGCGCCTGGAGCACGAGTACTCGCCGATCCGCCATGTCGACAGGATCAAGTGCCCGGTCATCGTCGGCTGGGCGGAGCACGAGTCGGCCGAATTCCTCCGGCAATCGAAGGAGTTCGCGGAAAAGCTGCGCGCGCCCGGCATCATCGGCAAGGGCCTCAACCACTTCGAAATCGTCGAAACGATGGCCGATCCCGCCTCCCCGCTTGGTCGCGCAGCGCTTAACATGCTGGAATGAAGGCGCGCAACGCAGAGCCCGTGGTCGTCGCCGGCGGTGGCATCGGCGGGCTCGCCGCGGCGCTCGCGCTGGCGCGCAAGGGGTTCCGCTCGGTGGTGCTGGAGCAGGCCTCGCAGTTCGGCGAGATCGGCGCGGGCATCCAGATCGCCCCGAATGCCTGGCACGCGCTCGACGCCCTCGGCGTCGGCGCCCTGGTGAAGAAGGAGGCGGTGTTCATCGAGCACCTGCTCATGTTCGACGGCGTGAGCGGCGAGAAGGTGATCGACATTCCGCTCGACAAGCGCTTCGCGAAGCGCTTCGGCAATCCCTACGCGGTGACCCATCGCGCCGACATCCACGGCTCGCTCCTCGACGGCTGCAAGGCGCTGCCTGGACTGATCGAGCTGCGCACGAGCACGCGGGTCACGGGGTTCGAAGACGGCGGCTCCGCCGTCGCCGTCAAGACCCAGAACGGCGAAATCAAGGGCCCCGCCCTGATCGGCGCCGACGGCGGGCGCTCGGTGATCCGCGAGCGCATCGTCGGCGATACGCTGCCGCTCATCACCGGGCACATGTGCTACCGCGCGGTGCTGAACATCGAGGACGTGCCCAGGGATCTGCGCTTCGCCGCGGCGACGCTCTGGGCCGCGCACAACGCGCACATCGTCCACTACCCGCTGCGCGGCTGGAAGCTCTTCAACCTGGTCGCCACGATCATCGGAAAACACACGAGCGGCGGGCACAACGAGCTCGCGCAGCCCGACGAGGTGCTGCCGTTCTTCTCGCACTACTGCGACAAGCCGCTCAAGCTGATGCGCACGCCAAAGGAGTTCCGCCGCTGGATGCTGCTGCACCGCGAGCCGGTGGACAACTGGTGCCGCGGGCGCGTGACGCTCCTCGGCGACGCGGCCCACTTCATGCTGCAGTACATGGCGCAGGGCGCGGCGATGGCGATGGAGGACGCGGTGTGCCTCGGTCTGTGCGCGGACGAAGCGGATGGAGATTTCGCGGTCGCGTTCAGGAACTACCAGGAAAAGCGACTGGTACGGGCCACCCGGGTGCAGGTCTCCGCGAACCGGCTGGTGGGCATGATCTTCCACGTGCCCGACGGGCTCGAGCGCCTGGTGCGCAACGACATCTACCGCGGCCGGCCGGCCGAGCGCTTCTACGACGCGCTCGAATGGGTGTTCAGCGCGCCCGACTACGTCAGGAATTTCGCTGCACGAGGTGCGGCCCGATCTCCGCGACCGAGCGCGCCCCGCAGAGCTGCATCGCGCGCTCGAGCTCGGTCGACAGGATCTCGAGCGCGCGCAGCGCGCCCGGCTCGCCGCCCGCCATCGCGCCGAAGAGCGTCGCCCGTCCGGTAAGCACCGCCTGCGCGCCGAGCGCGCGCGCCTTCACGATGTCCACCCCACGGCGCACCCCGCCGTCGAGCAGCACGGTGATTTTCGAGCCGACACTTCTGGAGATCTCCGGCAGGGCGTCCAGGGTTGCTGCGGCGCCGTCGAGCTGGCGGCCGCCGTGGTTCGACACCACGATGCCGTCGCAGCCGACCGTGACGGCCCGCTCGGCGTCATCGGGGCGCTCGACGCCTTTGAGCAGGAGCTTGCGCGGCCAGAGCTCGCGCAGGCGCTTGAGCGCCTCCCAGTCGAGGCCGGCGTCCATCTCGCGGCCGACCGCCGTGACGATGTCGGTGCCCTTCGGCGTGCTGAACTCGTAATCCACGAAGTGCGCCATGCCGGGAAGGCCGTGGCGCACGATCTCGAGGAGCCACCCCGGCTTGAAGAGCACGTCGCGCGAGTTGCGCCAGTTCGGCGTGTAGGGCGTGTTGAAGCCGTTGCGCGGGTCGCGCTCGCGCTTTCCCGACACCGGCAGGTCCACCGTGACCAGTACCGCCTCGTAGCCCGCGCTTTCGGCCCGGGCAAGAAGCTTCTCGCGGAATTCCCGGTTGCGCACCGCGTAGAGCTGGAACCACAGGCGCCCGCCGACCTCCTCGGCGACGCGCTCCAGCGTGAAAGCGGCGGGCGTCGCGAGCGTGAACGGCACGCCGTAGGCCTTGGCGGCGCGCGCGAGGATCAGCTCCGCGCCGGGTCGGCCGGCGCTGATACCGCCGGTGGGTGCGATCGCGAGGGGAAGCCTGCAGGGCTTTCCGAAGAGGCTGATCCGCGTGTCGACCTCGGCGACGTTGACCAGCACCCTGGGCAGCAGCCGCACGCGCTCGAAGGCGGCGCGGTTCTCGCGCAGGGTGACCTCGTCTTCGGCGCCGCCGTCGAGGAAGTCGAAGATCGCGCGCGGCAGCCGGCGCTTCGCCAGCACGCGCAGGTCCCCGATGCTGACCGCTCTAGCGAGGTTCGGCACTCAGCTTCGGCAGGGGACAGTGGCGCACGCCCGCGACGAAGACGCAGGAATCTCTTGCGGGGGCGGGCGCCGGGTCGCCGCGGATGTGGTGCGGCGAGACCTCCGGGGCCGGGCGAGGCAGCAGGGCGGCCCAGGCGCCGAGGACGAGCCAGAATCCGGACGCGCTGCCCGAGCTCACGACCACGACGCCGCCGGCGTGGGCGGCGCCCGCCGCGGCGAGCGACACGGCGCAGAGAAGGCGGCAAAGTCGCTGCATAATTGGCGGCTCACTCTAGCGGAATGCCCAGAAGCCCGGCAATAACTTCAACGGAACGTCATGAAACCAGGCAACAAGGTCAAGCGGATCGAGGGCGTGGCTGCGCCCGTCATTACTCCCTTCAGGAAGGACTATTCCCCCGACGCCGAACGCTTCGTGCGCCACTGCCGCTGGCTTCTCAAGTCGGGCTGCGCGGGGCTCGCGGTATTCGGCACCAACAGCGAGGCGAACTCGATGTCGGTCGGCGAGAAAAGAAAGCTGCTCGAGGCCCTGGTCGCCGGCGGGATCCCGGCGGCGACGCTCATGCCCGGGACCGGGCACTGCGCGCTTTCGGACTCGATCGAGATGACGCGCGCCGCGGTCGAGCTCGGCTGCGCCGGGGTGCTCATGCTGCCGCCCTTCTACTACAAGGGCGTGTCCGACGAGGGGCTGTACCGCAACTTCGCCGAGGTGATCGAGCGCGTCGGCGACGAGCGCCTTTCGCTCTACCTCTATCACATCCCGCCGGTCGCCCAAGTCGGGATTTCCTTGGGGTTGATCGAAAAACTGTTATCCAAGTATCCCGGGATCGTTGCCGGCGTGAAGGATTCTTCCGGCGACTGGTCGAACACCAAGGCGATGCTCGACAGCTTCGCCAAGAGCGGCTTCGACGTGTTCGCCGGGAGCGAGGTATTCCTGCTCGACAACATGAGGAACGGCGGCAAAGGCTGCATTACCGCCACCGGCAACATCAACCCCGGCCCGATCGCCAACGTCTACAAGAGCTGGCGCTCGGCGGATGCGGACAAGCTCCAGGCGGGCATCACCGCCACGCGCAAGATCGTGCAGAAGCAGCCGATGATCCCCGCGCTCAAGAGCGCGGTGGCGCATTTCGGCAACGATCCCGAATGGAGGACGTGCCGTCCCCCGCTGGTTGAGCTGAGCGCCGCGCAGGAAGAAGAGCTGATCAGGGACCTGAAGGCTGCCGGCTTCACGATGCCCGGTCTCACGGGCTGAGAAATCGGAGTTGGTCCACATTCTCGAAAAGGCGTGCGTCGGTTCTAAGAGTTGCCAAGTCTTTGAACAGCAGTGCGAGGTCCCTGCGCTCGCCCAGCACCGGTGGCGGAAAGTCCTCGATCGCGCCGTACCGGTTGACGAGCCGTGCGGCGCCCACGCGGCCGATGCCGTCGATTCCCGGGTAGCCGTCGGCGCTGTCGCCGACGAGCGCGAGGAAGTCTGGGATGCGCTTCGGCTCGACGCCGAATTTGTTGCGCACCGCCTCTGCATCGAGAATGGTGTTTGTTCTTCTGTGAACCTGTACTACCCGATCTCCCTGCACGCATTGCGCGAGGTCCTTGTCCGGGGTCCAGATGCACACCTTCTCGACGCGCGCGTCCTCTGACGCCGCGCGCGCGGCGGAGGCGAGCGCATCGTCGGCCTCGAGCTCGACCGTCGGCCACACCGCGACGCCCATCGCGGCGAGCGCCTTCTCGAGCGGGTGGAACTGCGCGAGCAGCGCCGGCTCCACGCCCTCGCTCGTCTTGTAGCCGGGCCAGAGCCCGTTGCGGAAGGACTCGATCACGTGGTCGGTGGCGACGCCGATGTGGGTCGCGCCCTGCTCGATCATCTTGCGCACCGTGCGCAGCACGCCGTTAACAGCGTCGTTTTCCTTATTGAGACGTTTCAGACCGTAGAAGTGGCGAAACAGCTCGTACGTGCCGTCGACGAGATGGACGATCAGATCTTGTTCCGCTGGATGAGCTGGCGCGCGATGATGAGGCGCTGCATTTCGTTGGTGCCTTCGCCGATGCAGAGAAGCGGCGCGTCGCGGTACAGGCGCTCGACCGCGAACTCCTTCGAGTAGCCGTAGCCGCCGTGGATGCGCATCGCCTCGTGCGCGTTCTCGAACGCCGCCTCGCTGGCGAAGTACTTCGCCATCCCGGCTTCCATGTCGCAGCGCTCGCCGCGGTCGTAGATCTCGGCCGCGTTCTTCACCAGGAGCCGCGCCGCCTCGACGCGCGTCGCCATCTCGCCGAGCTTGAGCTGGATCGCCTGGTGCTCGCAGATCGGCTTGCCGAAGGTCTGGCGCTGCTGCGAGTATTTCACCGCCTCGTCGAGCGCCGCCTTGGCGACGCCGACGCCGCGCGCCGCGACGTTGAGGCGCCCGAGCTCGAGGCCGCCGACCGCCTGGTGAAAGCCGCGCCCTTCCTCGCCGATCAGGTTGGCCGCCGGCACCCGGTAGTCCTGAAACACGAGCTCGGCCGAGTCGATGCCCTTGTAGCCGAGCTTCTCGAGCTTGCGGCTCGCGCTGAACCCCGGCCCTTTCTCGCACAGGAACATCGCCATGCCCTTGTGGCGCGGTTGCGCTTCCGGATCGGTCTTGGCGAGCACGGCGAAGCACGAGCCCTGGATGCCGTTCGAGATCCAGGTCTTGGTGCCATTCAGCACGTAACCGTCGCCCTCGCGGCGCGCCCGCAGGCGGATCGCCTGGAGATCG
The DNA here is from genome assembly GCA_035454645.1 of Burkholderiales bacterium. Taxonomy (GTDB): domain Bacteria; phylum Pseudomonadota; class Gammaproteobacteria; order Burkholderiales; family SG8-39; genus SCGC-AG-212-J23. Next base: position 1,927 of record DATIGR010000194.1, on the reverse strand, counting down.
GTGCCGGCGTTGGGTTCGGTGAGCGCCAGGCCGCCGCGGATTTCTCCGCTCGCGAACCTGGGTAAGAAAGATTTCTTGAGAAAAGCCGATCCGTATTTCTCGACCAGCAGCGCCATCATCAGGTGCGAATTGAAGATCCCGGTGAGCGACATCCACACTTCCGAGATGCGGCTGACGATCTGCGTATAGAGGCCCGCGGAAAGCCCGAGGCCGCCGTATTGCGGGCCGATGGTGGCGCCGAACAGGCCGAGCTTCTGCATGCCTTCGACCATCGCCGCGGGCCAGACGTCGTCGTGCTCGAGCTTCGCCGCGTGCGGCGCGACCTCGCGCTCGAGCCATCGGTCTACCGCAGCCAGGATTTGGTTAGTCACTTCCAGAAGGGTGACCCCGTTTCATCACGAGGAAGGTGCGCTCGAACTCGCACACCACCTCGCCGTGCTGGTTGCGGCCGAGCGTACGGAGGGTGACGATGCCCTCGGTCGGGCGCGACTTCGACTCGCGCTTGTCGAGCACGGTGGACTCGGCGTAGAGCGTGTCGCCCGCGAACACGGGCTTCGGCAGCTTGATCTCCTTCCAGCCGAGGTTGGCCACGGCGTTGCGGCTCGTGTCGGCGACGCTCATCCCGACGAGCACCGCGAGCGTCAGCGTGCTCACGACCAGCGGTCTGCCGAACTCGGTGCGCTTCGCGTACTCGGCGTCGAAATGGATCGGGTGGGTGTTCATCGTGAGCAGCGTGAACCAGGTGTTGTCGGCCTCCAGCAGCGTGCGCCCCGGGCGGTGGTGGTAGGTCGCGCCGACCTCGAAATCTTCGTAATAGCGCCCGGCCATCAGGGGAAAGCCCGAAATCGTATCGTCGGATCGCGCTTGATCTGGTCGACCAGCGCGACCTCCCATTCGAGATACTCGCGCGCGTGCTTCAGGTAGTCCGCGGCATGGTCGTAAGGCTTGTACCACACGTCGTCGCGCGTCGTGGTGGCGCGTTCGACGCCGGACTCGGTCTGGCCTTTCCACGCCGCGTTTCCGCCCTCCAGCACCACGACTCGCGAAAACAGGGTTGCTGCTTCCGGCGCAGCGAGGTGCGCCAGCACGCCGTCCTCGGAAGTGAGAACCAGGAGGTCCGTCCGGGGAATCTTTTCTCTTGCCTCCTGCAGCCTTGAGCGAACCCCCCACCAGGCGCCGGGAATATGGGCCTTCGCGAAACGCAGGCTCGTGGAGAGGTCGAGCACCGCGGCGTCCGGGGGGATTGCAGATACGGTTTGCCAAAGAGAGATGACGGGGATGTCGCGCCCGCGCGCCTCGGTTGCGCCGAGCTCGGGGTCCTCGAGCACGTAGACGTCGTTCCACCCCATCTGGTTGAGCCACGACGCGGTCATGATCGCGCGTACCTGGTCGGGGTCGACGAGGACGACGCGCGCGTTGCGCACGCCGACGTACTCGTCGGAGGCCTGCACGAGCTGCCCGCCCGGCGCATGGCGCGATCCCGCGACATGCGAGCGCTCGAACTCCTCGCGCGTTCGCACGTCCAGGATGTACAGGGTGCGATTCGGGTCTTTGCGCCATTCGCGAATCCGATCAGATTTCACGAGTTTCACTGAAAAGCGAGCCGCCACTCGCTCCGCTGCCGCCAGGGCTTTCTTGCGGCCGTCCTCCGAGGGAGGGGGCGCAACGCGCCCGGCGCCGCGCTCCACCGTGAAGCCGGCGAGCTCCCAGCCCATGGTCCCGTCCTTGAGCGCGACCACGGGGTTCGGGATGCCGGCGTTGCGCAGCGACTGGCAGCCGATGATGCTGCGCGTGCGGCCGGCGCAATTCACCACCACTAGCGTGTCCGGCTTGGGCGCGAGGTCGTGGATGCGCCAGGCGAGCTCGGCGCCGGGCATGTCGATGCCGCCGGGGATGCTCATGCGGCGGTATTCCTCGAACGGGCGCG
>DATIGR010000193.1:0-12141 GCA_035454645.1 Burkholderiales bacterium | reverse complement strand
GAGCCCTGGTTGGGGTTCTCGTTCTTCGCCAGGCCCCATTCCTTGTTGATGATGAGCTGGATCGCCATCGCGCGGCGCACCGAGTCCTCGGTCGGCGTGGTGATCGCCTCGTCGTACGCGTTGGTGTGCAGCGAGTTGGTGTTGTCGTACGTCGAGATCAGCGCCTGCAGCGTGGTGCGGATGTCGTTGAAGGCGACTTCCTGCGCGTGCAGCGAGCGCCCGGACGTCTGCGAGTGGAACTTGAGCTTCTGGCTGCGCTCGTTGCCGCCGTAGCGCTCGCGCAAGGCGAGCGCCCAGATGCGCCGCGCCACGCGCCCGAGCACCGCGTACTCCGGATCCATGCCGTTGGAGAAGAAGAACGACAGGTTGGGGGCGAAGTCGTTGATCTTCATCCCGCGCGCGAGGTAGGTCTCGACGAAGGTGAAGCCGTTGGCGAGGGTGAACGCGAGCTGCGAGATCGGGTTCGCGCCGGCTTCCGCGATGTGGTAGCCCGAGACCGACACCGAGTAGAAGTTCCTCACCTGGCTGGCGATGAAGTACTCCTGGATGTCGCCCATCACCTTGAGCGAGAACTCGGTGGAGAAGATGCAGGTGTTCTGCCCCTGGTCCTCCTTCAGGATGTCGGCCTGCACCGTTCCGCGGACGGTGCCCAGCGTGTTTTTTTTCAGGGATTCATGCTCCGCCGGGGTCGGTGAGCGGCCCTTTTCCCTGGAAAACTTCTCGACCTGCTGGTCGATCGCGGTGTTGAAGAACATCGCGAGGATGGTCGGCGCCGGGCCGTTGATCGTCATCGACACCGAGGTGGACGGGTCGCACAGGTCGAAGCCGGCGTAGAGCGCCTTCATGTCGTCCAGCGTCGCGATCGAGACGCCGCTGTTGCCGACCTTGCCGTAGATGTCGGGGCGCTCGTCGGGATCGAAGCCGTACAGCGTGACCGAATCGAACGCGGTGGACAGGCGCTTCGCCGGCATGTCGCGCGACAGCAGGTGAAAGCGCTTGTTGGTGCGGAACGGATCGCCCTCGCCCGCGAACATGCGCGTCGGGTCCTCGTTCTCGCGCTTGAAATGGAATACGCCCGCGGTGAACGGGAACTCGCCCGGCAGGTTCTCGCGCATGCGCCAGCGCAGCAGCTCGCCGTGGTCCTCGTAGCGCGGCAGCGCGACCTTCGGCACCTTGGTACCCGAGAGCGAGGTGTGTGTGAGCTTGGTCCTCAGCTCCTTGTGGCGCACCTTCACCACCTGCTCGTCGCCGGAGTAGGACTTGACCACCCTGGGCCAGGTGTCGAGCAGCCTCTGCGCCTCGGCGTCGAGCTGCTTCGACTCGATCAGGTCGTCGAGCTCCGCAAAGCTCCTGCCGAGCATCGCCTGGGCGGCGAGGAGCTGCTGGCGCTCGCGCGCGAGCCGGGATTGGCTCTCGACGTGCCGGTGGTATGCGCGCACCGTCTCCGCGATCTCGGCGAGATAGCGCTGGCGCTTGGGCGGGACGATGGCATGGACCGCCGAGGAAACCTTGCCAGCGGGTTTCGGCAGTGTCTTCGGCTGAAATCCCAGCTTTTCGGCCAGCGCGTGGTAGAGCGAAGTCACGCCGTCGTCGTTGAAGCGCGAAGCGATGGTGCCGAAGACCGGCATGTCTTCGGGCGCGGACTTGAACGCCTCGCGGTTGCGCTGCACCTGCTTGCGCACGTCGCGCAGCGCGTCGTCGGCGCCGCGGCGGTCGAACTTGTTGATCGCGACGAAGTCGGCGAAGTCGAGCATGTCGATCTTCTCGAGCTGGCTCGCCGCGCCGAACTCGGGGGTCATCACGTAGAGCGAGGCGTCGACGTGCGGCACGATCGCCGCGTCGCCCTGCCCGATGCCCGCGGTCTCGACCATCACCAGCCCGTAGCCCGCGGCGCGGCAGGCGGCCACCGCGTCGCCGAGCGCCGCAGAGAGCTCCGTTCCGGTCTCGCGCGTGGCGAGCGAGCGCATGAAGACGTTCGGGCCGTGGATCGCGTTCATCCGGATGCGGTCGCCGAGGAGCGCGCCGCCGGTCTTGCGGCGTGTCGGGTCGACCGACAGTACCGCGATCTTGAGCCGCTCGCCCTGGTCCAGGCGAAAGCGCCGCACGAGCTCGTCGGTGAGCGAGCTCTTCCCCGCGCCGCCGGTGCCGGTGATGCCGAGCACCGGAGCAGGATTGCTTTGCGCTCTTTCGAGGATCGCCTTGTTATCGAGAACACCCAGTTCGAGCGCCGTGATCACCTGGGCGAGGGTCTGCGGGTCCTTGCGCGACGCGTCGAAGTCGCAGCGCGCGAGCATGTCGTTGATCATTCCCTGCAGGCCCATGCGCTGCCCGTCCTCGGGCGAGTAGATGCGGGCCACCCCGTAGTCCTGCAGCTCCTTGATCTCGGCGGGCACGATCACGCCGCCGCCGCCGCCGAACACCTTGATGTGCCCGCCGCCTTGCGCGCGCAGCAGGTCGAGCATGTACTTGAAGTACTCGAGGTGGCCGCCCTGGTATGACGAGACTGCGACGCCCTGCACGTCTTCCTGCAGCGCCGCGCTCACCACCTCGTCGACCGAGCGGTTGTGGCCGAGGTGGATCACCTCCGCTCCCGAAGCCTGCAGGATGCGCCGCATGATGTTGATCGACGCGTCGTGGCCGTCGAACAGGCTCGCCGCGGTGACGAAGCGGATCTTGTGTCTTGCCTTGTAGACCAGCTTGCTCGAGTCCGACAGGTCGGTCATGGCGGCAAGCCTAGTTGACGTTTACGTTAACGTCAATCTTGGTAGGAGGTCTCTACCGCATCGAGCCGCCGCCGCAGGGCGGCGAACACATCGTCACAGGTGCGCTTCTCGGCCGGGCCTGCTTCGCGCACGGTTTGCGGGAACACTTCCGGGCGGATCGGATGGACCGCGCCGGCCGCCGAGGCGGCGATCTGCACGTCGCAGGCCCGCTGCATCGTCCAGAGCATCAGGAAAGCCTCCGGCACGCTCGGTCCCCAGGCGAGCAGGCCGTGGTTGCGCAGAATCACCGCGGGCTTGTCGCCGATGTCGCGCACCAGGCGCTCCCTCTCGCCGGGCTCGACGGTGACGCCTTCGAACTCGTGGTACGCCACCTTGCCGACCAGCATCGCGCCGTAGAAGTTGTGCGGCGAAAGCCCTTCCTCGAGGCAGGCGACCGCAAGGCCGGTCGTGGTGTGGGTGTGCATCACGCAATGCGCCTGCGGGATCGAGCCGTGGATCGCCGAGTGAATGACGAAGCCGGCCCGGTTCACAGGCCATTCGGTCTCGCGCACCGGGTTGCCCTCGATGTCGATCAGGACGAGATTGGACGCCTTGATCTCGCTGTAGTGCAGTCCGAACGGATTGATCAGAAAGCGCAGCTCGGGGCCGGGCACGCGCACCGTGATGTGGTTGAAGATCATCTCGGTCCAGCCGAGCATGGCGAAGATGCGGTAGGCGGCGGCGAGCTCGACGCGCGCCTTGCGCTCCGCCTCGCTGATCGGCGTTCTCTTGAGGGGGCGCTTCGTCGTCTGCATGTAAACTGTCATGGCTTTAGTTTACCCTTGGCCCATGAACCGGCGCCATTTCCTGATCTTCGCAACGGGTGCGCTGAGCGGCCTGCCCGCCTTCGCGGCGAGCCCCGCTCCGCAGTTCGAAGTCCCCGACACGGTGATGCGCAAGCGCCGCCTGTCCGAGTTCAAGGGCAAGACGGTCGTTCTGGAATGGACGAGCGCTTCGTGCCCGTTCGTGCGAGCGCAGTACGAAAGCGGTGTCATGCCGGAATTGCAGAAGTGGGCAGCTTCGCAGGGAATCGTTTGGCTCTCGGTCATCTCCACGCATCCGTCGCGGCGCGACTACCTGCCGCCGGACAGGGCCGACGCGCTGCACCGAGCGCGCGGCGGCGCACCCGCGGCGCTGCTCATGGATTCGGCCGGCACCATGGGCCGCGCCTACGGAGCGGTGGTGACCCCGCAGATGTTCGTCATCGACCTGAAGGGCGAGATCGTCTACTCCGGCGCCATCTCGGACAACTCCACGACGAGCGCCAGGGAAGCGCGCACCGCACGCAACTACGTCCGGGCGGCGCTCGAAGACCTCGCCGCCGGACGCAAGGTCGCCACGCCGTCCACCCGCCCGTTCGGCTGCACCGTCGCCTACAGCGGCGATTGACCGGACAACTGGGCCGGGTGGCAGGCGCACGCCTCGCCGTGCGCGGCGTGGATCAGCTCCTCCAGAATCCCGCAGTCGGCGACGCGATGGCCGCTCTCGCATTGCGCGCTCAGCGCCTGCAGCTGTCCTTCCAGCGCCTGCAGCGCTTTGCGCTTCGCCTGGACCCGCTCGAGGTGCGTACGCACGAGCGCATTGACCTGATCGCAGGACACGCGCGTATCGCGCGACAGCTCGATCAGCCGCCGGATCTCGGCGAGCGGCATGTCGAGCGAGCGGCAGTGGCGCACGAAATTGAGCCGCTCGAGGTGCCGCGGGCCGTAGGCACGGTAGCCCGACGCGGTGCGCGCCGGCGCATCGAGTAATCCTTCACGCTCGTAGTAGCGCACCGTCTGCACATCCACGCCCGCCTGGCGGGCAAGCTCTCCGATTCGCATAAGCGTTTGACCTTGTAGCCGCTACAGGGTTTTTGATCGCCGCATGAGCGACGCCTGCTGCACGCCGAAGGGGATATCGTACCCCCGGGTATTGTGGATCGCCTTGGTCGCGAACGCGGCCATGTTCCTCGTCGAGGTGGTCGCGGCCGCGTGGTCGGGCTCCTCGGCGCTCGCCGCGGATGCCGGCGACTTTCTCGGCGACTCGGCCAACTACGCGCTGAGCCTCGGCGCGATCGCGCTCGGCGGCGCATGGATCTCCCGGGTAGCGCTTCTCAAAGGAGCGGTGATGTCGGTTTACGGCATCGCGGTGCTCGGCTACGCGGCGTGGCGCATCTGGCTCGGCGTGGCCCCGGAGCCGATCACCATGGGCGTGGTCGGAGTGCTCGCGCTGCTGGTGAACCTGGGGGTCGCGGCGCTCCTTTATCGCTTCCGCGACGGCGACGCGAACATGCAGTCGGTGTGGCTTTGCACGCGCAACGACGTCATCGCCAATATCGCGGTGCTGGTCGCCGCCGCCGGGGTCGTCGGCACCGGCACCCTCTGGCCCGACGTGGCGGTGGCGGCGATGCTCGCCGCTCTTGGCGTCAGCTCCGGCCGGGTCGTCCTGCGGCGCGCGCGCGCCGAGCTCGGCGCCTAGCGGCCGGGCTTACCGCGTGCCGCCGCGGTCGGCGATGCGGCTCCAGCTTTTCCCGCCATCCTTCGAAACGTAGACGCTGCGCTCGAAGGTCGCGATCGCGTACTCCAGCCGCCGCGCCGGGTTCTGGGCGATGTAAGCGACCGCGTCGTTCGTCATCGGGGGCAACGGCACGTCGATCGGCACGGCGTCCTTGACGGAAAGGCGCGACAGCGTCGCACGGCCGCCGAACGCGCCGTACCAGATGTGCACGCCGTCCAGGTCGAAGAACGCCGCGAGCCCCTGCCCGCCGCCGGCGATGCGCTCGAAGCGCCGGCCGGCGTCGCGCGAAACATAGAGGCCCTGCGAAGTCGCCGCGGCGACCAGGTTGCGATCGTCCGGATGCACCGCGAGCGCGTGCGGCTTGCCGGCGAGCCCGCTCGCAGCAGACCGCGTCCAGGTGAAGCCGTCGTTCACGGTGTAGTGCAGCCCCGGCGACTTGAGGCGCGAGCTCGGCTCGGGGTTCCAGACGTAGATCGCATTCGTGTTCCAGCCCGCCGCCAGCAGGTGGAAGTCGGTCTCGCCTTCCATGCCGAGCTTGTCCCAGGTCTTGCCGCCGTCGCGGCTGCGGATAATCCCGAACGGATTCACGAGGCCGGAGCGCGGCGCAGGGTGGCCGCTGCTGTAGAGGTTCTTCGCCGTCGCGACAAAGCCCATGTAATCGTGCTCGGGTCCCGCCGCCTTGGACCACTTGCCGTTCTCGTAGACGGCGAGACCCTGGTGACTCGGGATCATCAAGCGCTTGCCGTCGGCGCTGTAGGCGAGGCCGTGGACGTGGTGCAGCGTGACGGACTGCGCCTCCGCACCGCGGGCGAGCGCTGCCAGCACACAGAACAATGCGATCCTGAAGCTCATCGACGGCTCCTGTTGGCGGTCATTTCCGCGCGCGCTTTCTGCACTTCCCTCGACCAGTGCGAGCCGATGTACGCGAGCACCGCGCGGATCTCTTCGTCCGACAGCTTGCCCGCAAACCCCGGCATGTCGCTCTGGTAGCCGGGCGGCGCGTACGGCGGCACCAGGCCGTGCTTGGTGATTCCGAACAGCACATCATCCGGGTGGTGCCACGTGTGGCCGCTGTCGTCGTGCGGCGGCGCGGGCATGCGCCCGCTCGGCAGCCTGGCGCGCCAGTTGGGCTGGCCTTCGAGCCTCGCGCCGTGGCAAGCGGCGCAGTGCTGCGCATAGGCCTTCTCACCCAAGGCGAGCTGGCCGGGATCGGGCTTGCTTTCGCCGCACGCCGACGCAGCCACGCTAATGGCGATGGCGGTGATGCAGGTCGGGAAAGTGCGCATGGCTGTGCCGCAGCGGCGCGTGGCGATGGGCATGTGAGTGGGGTTCGGTGCCTTCGCCGCCGTCGTGGGCGTGTTGATGATGTTCGTCGTGCACGTGGCGATGGTCGTGCTCCATCGCGTCGTGCGTGTGCTCGTGACGGTGTTGCTCGCTGAGCGTAAGCCAGGTCCCCGCGGCCGTCAGCGCAAATCCCGCCGCGAGAACCACGGTCAGCGACTCGCCGAGAAGCGCGACCGCGAGCGCCGCGCCGAAGAACGGCGCGGTGCCGAAATGCGCAGCGGTGCGCGCCGCACCGAGATGACGCTGGGCGAGCACGTACAGCACCAGGCTCGCTCCATACCCGATCGCACCGACTGCGAGCGCCGCGGCCCAGGACAGCGTCGGCGCCGACGGCGCAATCGCGAGCCCGAGCAGCGTGTTCACGCCGCCCGCGGCCAGCCCTTTCCACATGGCGATCGCGAACGGGTCGGCAAGCGCTATTCGCGCCGTGAAGTTGTTGTCGAGCGCCCAAAGCAGGCAGGCAGCGAGCACCGCGACTGCGTGCGGTGAAACCGGCAAGCCCGCCTCCGGTGTCCTGGCGAGCAAGGCGGCGGCGCCGAGGATCAGGACGGCGGCAATCCATACCCGCCCGGCAACCGCCTCGCGGAAGAGGAGCGCGGCCACCAGCATCGTCAGCACCGCCTCCGAGGCGAGCAGCAACGAAGCCGCTGAAGCAGCGAGGCCGCTCAAGCCCCACACAAGCAGGACCGGCGCGATCAACCCCCCCGAGACGATGGCGCCGGCCAGCGCCGGCAGGTCGCGGCGCTGCAGCTTCGCTTCTGCACGGCCCCGGAACGCGCGCGCCGCGGCGAGACCGAGGAACGAGCCGAGGTAGAGCAGGCCAGCGAGCAGAACCGCATTCATGGCGCCGGCGATCGGCTTCACCGCCGGCGCTGCCGCGCCGAAGAGCAGGGCCGAGACGAGCGCGAGCAGCGCGTAGCGCTGCAGCCGGAAATCGATCATGCCACCCGTATCACGGCCATCATGCCGCTCGCCTGGTGCTCGAGGATGTGGCAATGGATCATCCAGTCGCCCGGGTTGTCGGCGACGAAGGCGATCTCGGCGCGGCTGCGCGGATCGAGGAGCACGGTATCGAGCCATTCGCGGTGGCGCGCAGGCTTGCCCTCGCGCGTGAGCACCCGGAACACGTGTCCGTGCAGATGGATCGGGTGGTGCCACTGGGTGTCGTTGACCAGCTCGAGCAAGTAGGAGCGTCCGAGGGCGAGCTCGAGAATCGGCTCGTGCGCATGGCCGTTGTCGGGGATCGCCCTGCCGTTCACCGTCCACGCCATGCGGTTGCGGCCTCCCATCATGCCCATCCCCATGCCCATGCCCATTCCCATGCCGGGCATGTTGCCCATCATGCCGCCGCCGAAGTCGATGCGATGGCGTTGCGCCTTGGCGAGGTCCGGTTCCGAGAGCGGGTTGGCGGCGAGCTTTGGCAGCGGCGCGCCCGCGCTCGCGCGCAGCCGGTCCTTTCCATAGCGCAAATCGAGCAGCCGGTAAGCGCGGCGCGGATAGAAGTCGTCGACCACTTGATAGGAGCGCCCCGGCTCGCCGGTGGCGTCGAGCAGCACGTCCGCGCGCATCGAAGGCCCCAGCACTACGCGTCTGTTTTCCGGCCGGTGCGGCTCGACCGGCTGACCGTCGAGCGCGACCACCACCGGATCGTGGCCGCGGAATTCGAGGCCGAAGATGCGCGCATTGGCGGCGTTGACCAGCCGCAGCCGGATGCGCTCGCCGGCGCGCAGCTCGAAGCTCTCGCGCAGCGCGCCGTTCACCGTCACCGTGTTGCCGATGCGGCCGGCGTGGCTCGCGTCCATGAAATTGCCGAAGTCCTCGACGATGCGCGCCTCGCGGTCGAGGCGCCAGTCGCCCAGCATCCACACGACGTCGCGATCCACCGCCGGCGGCCGGGCTTCGTCGACGATGAGCGGCCCGTAGAGGCCGCGCCCCACCTGTTCCGGGCTGCCGAGGTGCGGGTGGTACCAGAAGGTGCCGGCATCGGGCAGGTCGAACTCATAGACGAAACGGCCGCCGTTCGCGGCAATGGGCTTTTGGGTTACTTCGGGAACCCCGTCCATCGCGTTCGGCACACGCACTCCGTGCCAGTGGACGGTGGTATCGACGCCGAGCGCGTTCTCGACCTCGATGCGCAGCCGCTCCCCCTGCCTGAAGCGCAGCTCGGGGCCCGGAACGCTGCCGTTGTAGGCCCAAACCGCCGTGTCCGGGTTTCCCTCGCCGACGAGCGATTGGCGCGCCGGCGCGAGCCGCAGCGTACGAGCCGATGCGGGATGGGCAAGGCGCGGCGCAAGCGCGAGCGCGACCCCGTGGAGGCCGATACCCAGGAACTCGCGTCTGTTCATTCGAGCTGCGGACATCTTAATCTCCCAACGGCGTTGAATACGCGGCGCGCGGCCGCGGCCGAAACGACTGCGCTACCTGGAGATCAGATCAGGAAACAGTGCAGCAGAATGCGAAGGGGGACGGCGCCTGGAGGCGAGACCGGGTCCGCGGCGCGCGGCACGCGATCGGCATCGGCGCGCGCCAGAAGAAGAACCGGCGCGTCCGCCGGATGGACGACGAGCGCGGCCAGAGATCCCGGGAGCTGCAAGTCCGCAGTGCAGTGCGTGATGCAGCGGTTGGCGCAATCGCCGCAGTCCGACGACATCCCGAGCATCGGCGCGAGCGAACCGCGGTCCATCGAGCAGGCGGCGAGCGCCACGCTCGCCTGGGCGAACATCAGCGTGGCGATGAGCGAGATCGAGACGCGGCGGATGATCCGGAGATTCATGATTGCGAGGCCGCCATTCTATAGCCAAGCTCGCTAGAATCCCCCAAAAGGAGACATCCGATGAACGCAGCGCTTTCGCGAGCCCTTCTGGCCGCGCTCATGGGGTTCGCCGCGGCTGCCGGTGCGCAAGCCCCGAGCCGCGACGCGGCCGATGCGGCGCTCGTCGAGCGGATCAAGGAGGCGATCCTCAAGGAGCTGCGCGAGAGCGGCGAGCTCGACCGCGCGGTCGACGCGGGGGTCGAGCGCTACGTCGAGCGCCAGCGCGCGGAGGCGGCGCAGCGCGAGCAGCGCGAGGCCGACGCGCGCGCCGCGGCGCTGCGGCCGGTCGCCAAGGGCCGCGACCATATCCGCGGCAACTTCGACGCGCCGGTCACGCTGATCGAGTATTCCGATTTCGAGTGCCCGTTCTGCAAAAGCTTCCATGCCACCGTCAGGAAGATCGTGGACGAGTCCGGCGGCCAGGTGAGATGGGTCTACCGCCATTTCCCGCTCGATCAGATCCATCCGGTCAAGGCGCGCAAGGAGGCCGCGGCCTCGGAGTGCGCGGCCGAGCTCGGAGGCAACGAGGCGTTCTGGAAGTTCGCCGACCGGTTCTACGAGCTCACGCCCTCGAACAACAGGACCGACGTCGACGCGGTGCTGCCGCGCATCGCCCGCGAGATCGGCCTCGACGAAGCGAAGTTCGCCTCGTGCCTGGCGAGCGGCAGGCACGACCGGCGCATCGAGCAGGACGTCCAGAACGCCGTCGCCACCGGCGGGCGCGGCACGCCCTGGAGTCTGATCGTTTCCCGAGCCGGCAAGATTTATCTTCTCTCGGGCGCGCAGCCCTATCCGAACGTCAAGCAGCTCGTCGAGCAGGCAGCTCGAGATCGATGAGCCGATGCTGGAGGCCGCTTACGGGTACGCGCTTGCGAACCGAGGCATGTTCGCCGAGGCGCTCGCGACGCATATCCGCCTTTCCCTGCTGGCGCTCGCCATCGGCGCGGCGCTGTGCATCCCCCTCGGCCTGTACATCGCCCGCCGCCGGCCGTTGTGGCGCGAGCTGTCCGGCGTGTTCAGCGCGCTGCGCGTCATCCCGAGCCTCGCGATCCTCTTCTTGGCCGTGCCGTATCTGGGAGTGGGGTTTGCTCCGGCGCTGGCGGCGCTCGCTGTCCTCGCCTGCCCGCCGATACTGATCAACACCGAGGCGGCGTTCCGCGGCGTCGACCCCGCGGTGCTGGAGGCGGCCCGCGGAATGGGCATGCGCGCGGGACAGATGCTGTGGCGCGTGGAAGTTCCGCTCGCGGCGCCGGTGCTCGTCGCAGGCGTGCGCACGGCGGCGGTCGAGGTTTTTGCGAGCGCCACGCTCGCCGCGTTCATCGGCGGCGGCGGGCTGGGAGATTTCATCTACCGCGGATTTGCGCTGCTCGAGCCGCCGATCATGCTGGTCGGCGCCATCTCGGTGGCGATCCTGACCCTCGGGATCGAGGGTCTGTTCGCCGCCTTGCAGCGGCTGCTCGAGTCACCCTCCGGGCACTGAAGAGAGGACATCCATGTCGACTCGCTGGCTGAAGTTCTGTCTCCCTTTGCTGCTCGCGGCGGGCATGCTCGCCGGATGCCGGTCTCCGAGCGCCACTCTCAAGGTCGGCTCGAAGGACTTCACCGAGTCGTTCCTCCTCGCCGAAATGTATGCCCTGCTGCTCGAGGACGCCGGCTTCACGGTAGAGCGCAGGTTCAACCTCGGCGGCACGCCCGTCGCACACGCTGCGCTGCAGAAGGGCGATATCAGCCTGTATCCCGAGTACACCAGCACCGGGCTGCTGACGGTGCTGAAAGACAAGCCGCTCGGCGACGCGGCGGCGATCGTCGAAGCGGTGCGCAAAGGCTACCGGGAGCGCTTCGGGCTCGTCTGGCTCGATCCGGCGCCCTTCAACAACACGCAGGCGCTCGCCACCACGAAGGCGCTTGCCGAGAAGCACCGCCTCGCGACGTATTCGGACCTGGCGGCCAGAGCCGGCGAGCTGCGCCTGGGCGGGCCGCCGGAGTTCGCGGAGCGCGCGGACGGGATCAAGGGGCTGCAGCGGGCTTACGGCGGCTTCGAGTTCAAGGAGTTCAAGCAGCTCGGCACCGGCAGCCTGCGCTACGAGGCGCTGAAGGCGGGCGAGGTCGACGTCACCGTGGCGTTCGGCACCGACGGCCAGATCAGCGGAATGGGCCTCGCGCTGCTGCGCGACGACAAGAATTTCTACCCCGTCTACCAGGCCGCGCCGGTGGTCCGCGAGGACGTGCTGGAGAAGAATCCCGCCATCGCCGCGGCGCTCAACCGGCTCGCGCCCCTTCTGACGGACGATGTCATGGCGGCGCTCAACTGGCAGGTGGACGGGCCGGACAAGAAGGAATTCGCCGCCGTCGCCGGGACGTTCCTGCGCGACCGGGGCTTGCTCAAGAAGTAGCCCTGCCGCCATGGGCGCCATCGACATCGAGCGCGCCAGCAAGCGCTTCCCCGATGCCGCGCGTCCCGCGCTCGAGGACTGCACGGTGTCGATGCAGGCCGGCGAGCTGACGGTCCTGCTCGGGCCTTCGGGCTGCGGCAAGACGACGCTGCTCAAGCTCGTCAACCGCCTCTACGAGCCCGACAGCGGCCGGATTCTCATCGACGGGACCGACGTGCGCACGCTGCCGGCTCCGCTGCTGCGCCGGCGCATCGGCTACGTGATCCAGCAGGTCGGCCTTTTTCCGCACCTGCGCGTGGGCGAGAACATCGCGATCGTCCCGCGGCTGCTC
>DATIGR010000192.1:0-7715 GCA_035454645.1 Burkholderiales bacterium | reverse complement strand
ACTTTCACCCAGCTCGTGCCCTGGGAGGAGCGCAGCCGCAAGACGCGCGAGATCACCGCGTCGATGGCGCCGCGCCTGTCGGCGTCGCTGCCCGGCGTGCTCGCCTTCCCGGTGAACCCGAACTCGCTCGGCCAGGGCTTCCGCACGCCGCAGGTGCAGTTCGTGATCCAGGACAACACCTACGAGGACCTCGACGCCTCGGTCAACAAGATCCTGGAGAAGTCGAGAGGCTCGGGCGTGATCGTGAACGCCGACTCGGACCTGAAGCTCAACAAGCCGCAGCTCTCGGTCGACATCGACCGCGAGAAGGCCGCGGCGCTCGGCATCGACGTGGAGGTGATCGGGCGCACGCTCGAGACGCTGCTCGGCGGGCGCCAGGTGACGCGCTTCAAGCGCGAGGGCAAGCAGTACGACGTGGTGGTGCAGCTCGAGGCGAAGGACCGCAACACGCCCGCGGACCTCACCTCGATCTACGTGCGCGCGCGCGACGGCACGCTGGTCCAGCTCTCCAACCTGGTGCGCGTGCGCGAGACCGTGGCGGCGAAGGAGCTCAACCACTTCAACCGCGCGCGCGCCGCGATCATTTCCGCCAACGTCGCGCCGGGGTCGACGCTCGGCGAAGCGCTGGACTTCCTGGACGAGGCTGCAAGACCCATTCTCCCCGAGACCGCGCGCACCGACCTCGACGGGGTGTCGCGCGAGTTCCGCGAGTCGGGCGCGGGCCTGGTGTTCGTCATCCTGTTCGCGGCGCTGTTCATCTATCTCATGCTCTCGGCGCAGTTCGAGAGCTTCGTCTCGCCCCTCGTCATCATGCTCACGGTGCCGCTCGCCGGGCTGGGCGCGCTCGCCGCGATCTGGCTCACCGGCGGAACGCTCAACGTGTACTCGAAGGTGGGGCTGGTGATGCTGATCGGGCTGATCACCAAGCACGGCATCCTGATCGTGGAGTTCGCCAACCAGCTGCGCGACCGCGGCCTCGCCGCGGCCGAGGCGGTGGCGGAGGCGGCCACGCTGCGCCTGCGGCCGATCCTGATGACCACCGGCGCGATGGTGCTCGGCGCGCTGCCGCTCGCGCTCGCCATGGGCGCCGGCGCCGAGGCGCGCCAGGCGATCGGCTGGGTGATCGTCGGCGGGCTGCTCGTCGGCACGCTGTTCACGCTGTTCGTGATCCCGACCGCCTACCTGCTTCTCGTCCGCACGAGGAAGGCCCCTGTGAAGGTAGCGAGTGCCGTCCCGGCTGCTTGAGGGCGACAGCGCTCTGGTGACCGGCGCCGCGCACGGCATCGGCCGCGGCATCGCCGACGCGCTCGAGGCCGAGGGGGCGCAGGTCTTCCGCGCCGACCTCGCCGAGGCCGACCTCGCCACCCGCGAGGGCGCCGAGAAGCTCGCCGCGGAGGCGATCCGCCGGCTCGGCAAGGTGTCGATCTTCGTGCACTGCGCGAGTCCGCGCCGGCGGGAAGATCAGACCATCCGCAATTCCACCTATGAACAGTGGCGCGAGATGCTGCACGTCAACCTCGACGCCGCGTTCATCCTTTCGCAGAGGCTCGGCGCGCACATGATCGACCACAGGATCAAGGGCCGCATGCTGGTCATCGCCTCGCTGCACGCCGAGTCGCCGCGCAACATCCCGCACTACAGCGCGGCGAAGGCCGGGCAGACGATGCTGGTGAAGGAGCTCGCGCGCGCGCTCGGCCCGCACGGCATCCGCGTCAACGCCCTCTGGCCGGGCGCGATTCCCGGCGGCGGCTTCAACGCGCCGCCCGGCATGGTCGACCGGATCCCGCTGCGGCGCTTCGGCACGCCCGCCGACGTCGCCGGCATGGCGCTCGCGGTGCTCTCGGAGCGCTTCGGCGCGTATGTGACCGGCGCGTCGATCGTGGTCGACGGCGGCATCGCGCTGCACAACTGGATCGATCCCGCCTGAACTAGAGCCGCGATGGCCAACGGGCGCGAAAACCTGGTCTGGCCGGTCGTGCTGATCGTCCTGGGCGTGCTGTTCCTCGCGCACAACCTCGACTTCCTGCAGTGGCGCCAGCTGCGCGAGATCCTCGCCACCTGGTGGCCGCTGATCCTCATCGCGCTCGGCATCGCGCAGCTCGCGCGGCGGAGGAAATGAATTTCGAGCTGACCGACGAGCAGCAGCGCATTCGCGAAGCGATCGCGAGGCTCTGCGAGCGCTTCCCCGACGACTACTGGCTCAAGCGCGACCGCGAAGGCGGTTTTCCTGCGGACTTCCACCAGGCGTTCGCGCGCGACGGCTGGCTCGGCATCGCGATGCCCGAGGCCTACGGCGGCGCCGGGCTCGGCATCATCGAAGCCGCGGTCATGATGCAGGCGATCGCCGAGTCGGGCGCCGGGTTCAGCGGCGCGTCGGCAGTGCACATGAACATCTTCGGCCTCAACCCTGCGGTCGTCTTTGGAAGTCAAGAACAGAAGGAAAGGTGGCTGCCCCCGCTGATCGCCGGCAAGGAACGGGCATGTTTTGCCGTTACCGAACCCAATACCGGCCTGAACACGAGACAGATCAAGGTGAAAGCCGAGAAGCGGGACGGGAAATACCTCGTTTCCGGCCAGAAGGTCTGGATCTCGACCGCGCAGGTGGCCGAGAAGGTCCTTCTGCTCGCACGAGCCGAAGCCGGGCTCACGCTCTTCTATACGGATTTGGACAGGAAGTACGTGGAAGTGCGCGAGATCGACAAGATGGGCCGGCACGCGGTGGACTCGAACCAGGTGTTCTTCGACGCGCTGCCGGTGCCGGAGGCCGACCGCATCGGCGAGGAGGGCAAGGGCTTCGAGTACATCCTGCACGGCATGAACCCCGAGCGCATCCTGATCGCCGCCGAGCTCGTCGGCCTCGGGCGCTGCGCGCTCAAGCGCGCGGCGGACTACGCGAAGGAGCGCGTGGTGTTCGACCGGCCGATCGGCCGGAACCAGGCGATCCAGCACCCGCTCGCCGCGAACTGGATGGCGCTCGAGGCGGCGAACCTGATGACGTTCAAGGCCGCCTCGCTCTACGACGCTGCGAAGCCCTGCGGCGCCGAGGCGAACGCCGCCAAGTACCTCGCGGGCGAGGCCTGCTTCGACGCCTGCCAGCAGGCGGTGATGACCTTCGGCGGCTTCGGCTACGCGCGCGAGTACCACGTCGAGCGCTACCTGCGCGAGTCCTTCGTCGGGCGCATCGCGCCGGTGAGCCGCGAGCTGATCCTGTGCTTCATCGCCGAGCGCGTGCTCGGCCTGCCGAAGTCGTACTAGCGGACAAAACCGATGCGCCGCTTCACTGGCGGCGGAGGTGGCGCAATCAGTTGATGAATGGCCTCGAGAATTTCGGCGATAGCCTGATCATGTTTGCCAAGTCGCTCATCCAGCCGCGCTTCGAGCTGATCGAGTCGTCTGCCGAGCTCACGATGTTGGATGAGCGACTCGCGCATCTGGACAAACGCGCGCACAACGAAGATCGATACCGCGATGGCGCGTGATGAGTTCAATACGGTGGCAGCCATTACGGCGCCGTGTTCCGTGAATGCGTGAATCCTGTAGCGGCGGCCGCCGCGACCGCCGGCTTTTGAGGTCACAATTTGTGACCTCAAAGAGGCAACCTCTTGATTATCAAGGCTGATCAGGAAGTCGGGCGGGAACCGGTCGCTATTGCGGCGAACTGCTTGCAGCAGCGCCTTGGTCCGCACGCCGTGGAGTGCTGCGAGATCCGAATCGACAATCGCGCGAATGCCGCGGAGGTGGATGATCCGGGTTGCGATGCTCGCCGAAGGATCGGCAGCTTCTGCCATGCCACCTCCAACGCACGATGCCCGCCAGGGGATGACTAGGAGGTGAGTGCGATCTTCGCTTTCCTGCACCACTTGGCCGCGTTTGCCGTCGTTGCGGCGATCACGGTCGAGTTCGTGCTGATCCGCGACGAGCTGAACGCGCGCACCGTGCGGCGGCTCGCGGCTGCGGACGCGGTGCTCGGCCTCTCGGCCGGGGTGCTGCTGGTCGTCGGGCTGCTGCGGGTGTTCTACTTCGAAAAGGGCGCCGCGTACTACTTCGCGAACGGCGCCTTCATCGCGAAGCTCGCGCTTTTCGTCCTGGTCGCGCTGCTGTCGATCTATCCGACGGTGAAGTTCCTTTCCTGGCGCAAGAGGGCGCCGGACCCGGCGGCCGTGCCCGCGATCCGGCGCATCCTGCACCTCGAGCTCGCCGGCGTGGTCCTGATCCTGCTCGCCGCCGCGCTGATGGCGAAAGGGGTCGGCTAGAATCCCTCAGCAAGGAGGGCGCCCATGAACCGGGACGAGTACGTCGCGAAGCTCAAGTCGCAGATCGACCAGTGGAACGCGCAGGCCGCGAAGTGGGAGGCGCAGTCCGCGCAGCAGCTCGAGGAGTTCCGCGCGAAGCGCGACGCCGCGCTCGCCGAGATGAAGCGGCTGCAGGCCGCGTCCGCCGACGCGTGGCACGACATGATGCAGGGCGCCGACGCGGCCTTCAACAGCATGCAGGCGGCGTTCGAGAAGGCGAGGAGCGAATTCCAGAAGAAGTAAAACTCGTCGGGCGCGGCCTTGCGTTTGATGACCTGAAGCTCGGCGCGCGCTTCCGCACGCATCGGCGCACCCTCGTCGAGGCCGACCTCGCCGCCTTCGCCAACCTCACCTGGCTGACCGAGGAGCTCTTCACGGTGGCGGAGAAAGGAAAAGCTCGCCTGGTCCCGGGTGCGCTGGTGTACTCCTTCGCCGAGGGCCTGCTGCTGCCGACGATGCAGGACACCGGGCTTGCCTTCCTCAACGCCACCCTCGACGTCAAGGGGCCGACCTTCGTCGGCGACACCATCCACGTCGAGTGCGAGGTGACCGAGCACCGGCGCGCGTCCAAAGGCGAGCGCGGCCTCGTGCGCTTTGCCAACAAGGTCATCAACCAGCGCGGCGATACCGTGCTTGAATACAATCCGCTGCGCCTCTTGAAGCGCAAATAGCCGCCGGCACAATGAGCGAAACCCACGAAGGCGGCTGCCTGTGCGGCGCGGTGCGCTACCGCGTCCGCGGCCAGCCGGCGCGCAACTCGGCCTGTCACTGCACCTTCTGCCAGAAGCGCACCGGCAGCGCCTTCGGCCTGGGCGCGTACTTCAACGACGACGCGGTGGAGAGACTGATCGGCGAGCGCCGCACCTACGAGCACCGCTCCGACGAGAGCGGGCGCTGGCTGCGGCTGGAGTTCTGCGTCGTCTGCGGCGGCACCGTCACCTGGACCGCCGAGGCGCTGCCCGGCATGCGCGCCTTCGCCGGCGGCTCGTTCGACGACCCGCAGTGGTATCGGGTCACGCGCCACGGCTGGATGCGCTCGGCGCACCGCTGGTTCACGCCGCCGGAGGGTGTCGAGGTGTTCGCGAAGGGCACGCTGCCGCCGCCGAGGAAATGACGCCGAGCGATCACCGCGGCCCGCTCGCGGGCGTCCGCGTGCTCGAGCTCGGCCAGCTCGTCGCCGGGCCGTTCTGCGGCAAGACGCTCGCCGACTTCGGCGCCGAGGTGGTCAAGATCGAGCCGCCGGGCGAGGGCGACCCGCTGCGCAAGTGGCGCCGCCTGCGCAACGGCACCTCGCTCTGGTGGCAGGTGCAGTCGCGCAACAAGAAATCGGTGACCTGCGACCTGCGCAAGCCCGAGGGCCAGGAGATCGCGCGCCGCCTCGCGCGCCGCTCGCACATCGTGATCGAGAACTTCCGCCCCGGCGCGCTCGAGAAGTGGAACCTGGGCTGGGACGCGCTCTCGCGCGAGAACCCGAAGCTCGTGCTGGTGCGCATCTCGGGCTACGGGCAGACCGGCCCCTACCGCGGCCGGCCGGGCTTCGCCGCGATCGCCGAGGCGATGGCGGGATTCCGCTACGTCACCGGCTTCCCGGACCGCCCTCCGGCGCGGCCGAATCTCTCGATCGGCGACACCATCGCCTCGCTGCACGGCGTGATCGGCGCGCTGATGGCGCTGCACAGCGGCAAGGGCCAGATCGTCGACGTGGCGCTCTACGAGGCCATGTTCAACTGCATGGAGAGCCTGCTGCCCGAGTACGACGCCGACGGCTACGTGCGCGAGCGCACCGGCAGCACCCTGCCGGGAATCGCGCCCTCCAATCTCTATCCCTGCAAAGAGGGATATGTGCTGATCGCGGGCAACGCCGACAGCCTCTATCACCGGCTGATGAGCGCCATCGGCCGCACCGACCTGCGCGACGACCCGGCGCTCGCGCGCAACGACGGCCGCGCCGCGCAGATGGAGCGCATCGACGCCGCGATCTCGGCGTGGACCCGGGAGAAACCCATGACCGAAATTCTGGAAATCATGGAGCAGGCCGAAGTGCCCGCGGGCCGCATCTACAGCGCGGCCGACATCGCCGCCGACCCGCACTACGCGGCGCGCGGCATGCTCGAGAAGGTGATCGCGGGCGACGGCGCGCCGCTCAGGGTGCCGGGCATCGTGCCCAAGCTCTCGGCCACGCCGGGCGCGATCGGCTCGCCCGCGCCGAAGCTCGGCGAGCACACCGAAGCCGTATTGAAGGAACTGGGATACGACCCGGGGCAGATTGCCGGGCTGAGGAAAGCCGCCGTCATATGATCGACCACATCGACCACATCGTCCTCACCACTCGCGACCGCGAGGGCTGCATCCGCTTCTATACGCAGGTGCTGGGGATGAAGCTGGAGAAATTCGGCGAGAACCGGCTTGCCTTGAGGTTCGGCAACCAGAAGATCAACCTGCACGAGTGGGGCCGGGAGTTCACGCCCCGGGCGCACGTCGCCGCGCCCGGCACGCTCGATCTGTGCTTCATCGCGTCGCTGCCCCTGGAGCAGGTGATCGAGAATCTCAAGAAGAATCAGGTTCCCATCCTGGAGGGCCCGGTGGCGAAGACCGGGGCGGCGGGGCCGATCCGCTCGGTGTACGTGCGCGACCCCGACCTCAACCTGGTCGAGATCTCGGTCTACAATGGCTAGCACTACAGGAGGAGGACACTCGATGAAAAGAACGCTCATCGCGGCGCTTGCGCTCGCCGCGGGCACGGCCTCGGCGCAGCAGGTGGCGATCGGCACCTCGAACCCGGGCTCGATCTACCACTCGTCGGGCTCGGTGATCGCGAAGCTCCTGAACGAGAAGGGGAACGTGCGCGCGACGATCCAGCCCTACGCCAGCCCGAACGTCTTCATCCCCGCGGTCAACACCGGGCAGATGCAGCTCGGCCTCGCCAACATCGCCGAGATCACCTGGGCGATCGAGGGCAAGGAGCACTTCGAGGGCCGGCCGCACAAGGAGCTGCGCGCGGTCGCGGTGATGTATCCGCTGCGCTCGGCGATCTTCGTGCGCAAGGACTCGCCGATCAAGACGCTCGCCGACCTGAAGGGCCGGCCGGCGCTCGACGGCTTCACCAGCCAGAAGATCATCATCCCGCTGCTCGACGCGATGTACGCCACCGTCGGCATGAAGCGGAGCGACATGCGCGCCGTGCAGGTGCCCAACGTGGTGGCGGGCGCCGACACCTTCGCCTCGGGCAAGGCCGACATGTTCTTCTTCGCCATCGGCGCGGCCAAGCCGAAGGAGGTCGACGCCTCGGTGGGCGGCATCCGCATGCTGACGCTGCCGAACACGCCGCAGGCGGCGGCCGCGATCAGGGAGCATTTCCCGCCCGGCTACCTCAGGCTCGAGAAGCCCAGCCCGGTGAACGTCGGCGT
The DNA here is from genome assembly GCA_035454645.1 of Burkholderiales bacterium. GTDB lineage: Bacteria > Pseudomonadota > Gammaproteobacteria > Burkholderiales > SG8-39 > SCGC-AG-212-J23. The sequence goes on along the minus strand of DATIGR010000192.1, from coordinate 16 downwards.
CACCGAGCCCGGCTAT
>DATIGR010000191.1:0-4166 GCA_035454645.1 Burkholderiales bacterium | reverse complement strand
GAGAAGAGCTCCTCGAGCGCGAGCAGCACGACGGCGCCGACCGGGCCGCCCCAGAAGCGCCCGACGCCGCCGAGGATCACCATGATCATCAGCGTCCCCGACTGCACCCAGTGAAGCAGCGCCGGGCCGACGTAGCTCGTCTGGTTGGCGATCAGGGCGCCGGCGAGCCCGGCGATCGCGCCGGAGATGACGAAGCAGGCGAGCTTGTAGCGGTACACCGGGTAGCCCACCGCGGTGGCGCGCGTCTCGTTTTCGCGGATCGCCTCGATCACGCGGCCGAAGCGCGAGCGCACCAGCCGGTGCAGCAAATAGAGAATGAACATCAACAAGACCAGGACCACGTAGTACCAGACGATGTCGTTGGAAAGGCTCACGCCGAGGCCGCTCGAGCGCCCGGGCAGCGAAAGGCCGTCGTCGCCGCCGTACGCCTTCAGCGACACGAACACGTAGTACATCATCTGCGCGAAGGCGAGCGTGATCATGATGAAGTACACCCCGCGCGTGCGCAGCGAGATCGCGCCGATGACGAGCGCGGCGAGCGCCGCGGCCGCGATCGCGAGCGGCCAGGAAATCCACAGGCTCGCCACGCCCTCCGCCGCGAGGATGCCGACGATGTAGGCGCCGGCGCCGAAGAACGCGGCGTGGCCGAAGCTCACCATGCCGCCGTAGCCGAGGACGAGGTTCAGGCTCGCCGCCGCCATGGCGTAGATCAGGATCCGCGTCGCGAAGCTGGTGTAGAAGTGCTGGTCGAGCGCCTGCATGATCCAGGGGAAGGCGCACGCGAGAGCGGCGACGGCGAGGATGCGCTTCATCCGCGGGCGGGAAACAGCCCCTGCGGGCGCAGGAACAGCACCGCGGCCATCAGGACGTAGATCAGGATCGAGCTGATCGACGGGCCGAGGTTGGAGGCGACCTGCGGCGAGAACATCTGGGCGAAGGCGATCGGCAGCAGCGCGCGCCCCATCGTGTCGACCAGCCCGACGAGGAGAGCGCCGACGAACGCGCCGCGGATCGAGCCGATGCCGCCGATCACGATCACCACGAAGGCGAGGATCAGGATGTTCTCGCCCATGCCGACCTGCACCGCGAGGATCGGTCCGAGCATCGCGCCGGCGAGGGCGCACAAGGCGGCGCCCAGGGCGAACACCACGGTGAACAGGCGCCGGATGTTCACGCCCATCGCCACCGCCATCTCGCGGTTGGAGGCGCCGGCGCGCACCAGCATTCCCATCCTTGTTCTCGTGACCAGCAGATAGAGACACACGGCAACCGCCGCGCCCACGGCGATGATCGCCAGGCGGTAGGAGGCGTACTGCACGCCGCCGGGAAGCTGCACCGGGCCGGTCAGGCCGTCGGGCGGATTCAGCATCAGCGACTGGCTGCCCCAGAGGATGCGCACCCCCTCGTTCGCGATCAGGATCACCGCGAACGTGGCGAGCACCTGGGTGAGGTGGTCGCGCTCGTAGAGCTTGCGCAGCAGGCTCACTTCCAGGGCGGCGCCGACCAGCGCGGTGGCGACGAGCGCGAGCGGCAGCGCCGCCCAGAACGACCCCGTCGCCTCGGCGAACGTCGCCATCAGGTAGGCGCCGACCATGTACAGCGACCCGTGCGCCAGGTTGATCATGTCCATGATCCCGAACACGAGCGTCAGCCCGGCGGCGAGGAGAAACAGCATCAGCCCGAACTGCAGGCCGTTCAGCGACTGCTCGAAAAGCAGAATCGGGGTCAACGGGGGTCAGACCCCTTTCTTCCGCCGATCTCCCGCAGCTACTTCATCTTGCATTCTTTCGCCCAGAAGTCGACATGGTCGTTCATCACCGTGCCGATCTTCTTGTTGACGATGCGACCCTTGTTGTCCTTGGCGAGCACCCGCAGGTAGTAGTCCTGCACCGGCGTGCCGTTGTGCGCGAACTTCCAGTCGCCGCGCGGCGACTTGAAGCGCGCGGGCGCGGCCATCAGCGCCTTGTGGAAGCCCTTCTCGTCCTCGATCTTGCCTTTCACCGCGCGCACCGCGTTGTCGATGAGCAGCGCCGTGGTGTAGCCCTGCTCGGCGAACACGCTCGGGATGCGGTTGTATTCCTTCTCGAACGCGGCGACGAACTTGCGGTTGGCGTCGTTATCGAGGTCGTAGGACCAGTGGGCGGTGTCGAAGATGCCGAGCATCGGATCGCCGACCGCGCGCACGATGTCCTGGTCGGAGACGAAGCCGGGCACCACCAGCGGCACTTCCGACGACAGTCCGGCGGCGACGAACTGCTTGATGAAGTTGATGCCCATGCCGCCGGGCAGGAAGGCGTAGAGCGCGGCCGGCTTGGCGGCGCGGATCTGCGCGAGCTCGGCGGAATAGTCGAGCTGGTTCAGCTTGGTGTAGACCTCGGCCGAGATCGTGCCGCCGAAGCCGCGCTTGAAGCCGGAGGTCGCGTCCTTGCCCGCGGGATAGTTCGGCGCGATCAGGTAGGCGCTCTTGTAGCCCTTGGACTTCGCGTAGTGGCCGGCAGCCTCGTGGTAGCCCTCGTTCGGCCACGACGCGGAGACGAAGCGCGGGTTGCAGCCCTCGCCCGAGATGCGCGTCGGCGTGGAGTTGGGCGCGATGTAGAACACGTTGCCCGCCTGGATCGTCGGCCACGCCGCGAGCATCACGTTCGAGAACACCACGCCGGTCATCAGGTTGACGCGGTCGCGCTTGATCAGGCGCTCGGCGAGCTGCTTGCCGGTCTCGGGATTGAGCGTGTCGTCGGCGAACACCACCTCGGTCGGCAGCCCGCCGAGCTTGCCGCCCGCCATCTTGAGCGCGAGGTTGAAGCCGTCGCGGATCTCCACCCCGATCGCCCCCGCCGGGCCGGACAGCGTCGAGAGGTAGCCGATCTTCAGCTCGTTTGCCGCATGGACACTGCAGGCGAAAAGCGCCGCGACGGCGAGCACTGCCGATTTCGTCTTCATGGGTTCCTCCTCCTCGGATTGATTCTACCAATCCAATGCACCTGCCGCGTATACGCGGCCGAAGTCCCGCCCCGGGCCATCGCCGCGAGGCGCGCCTCCTTCTCGTGCGTGTTCTCGGGAATGACCTCGAGCGCGTCCCTCAGCATCGGCTCGTAGTCCGCGCCCACCGGGCAGACGTCGGCGCAGCGCCGGCAGCCGGTGATCACGCCCGCGCCGCGCAGGATGCTCTGCCACAGGTCGAAGCTCGCCTCCGAGCGCAGCATCTGCTTCTTGCGGGCCGCGTCGGGCTCGTCGATCACGCGCCCGAGGTACTCGGAAAGCTGCGCGAAGCCGTGCGGCGAGCGGTAGCGGTCGCACGCCTCCCAGTCGCGGTCCCATTCCCGCACCGCGTCGGCGGGGCAGGTCTTGAGACAGCGCCCGCACTCGGGCCCGAGGCACAGCGCCTCGGTCATCGGGCGGTCGCATTGCACCTCGACCGAGCACAGGACCGCGGTCAGGAGCACGCGCGGGCCGAACTCGGGGGTCAGCAATTGAAGATTCAATCCGAGGCTGCCAAGGCCTGCCTCCACCGCGGCGTGCGGCAGGGACAGGAGCGTCCCCCGGTGCTTTTCCGGGTCGCCGTCGTAGCGCCACGGGTCGACGTGCGTCGGCGGCACGATGATCGCCGGATAGCCCGCGTCCTCGAGCCAGTACACGAGCTCGAGCGACACCTCCTCGAGGAAGGTGAGCGAGAGCTCGTCGTTGTAGAACTTGTTGCGGTCGTTCCACGCGCGGATGCGCGAGGTTCCCGCCTGCAGCCGCAGCGCGAGCACGATCACCCGGCCGCCGTCGTGCTCGGTGATCTCCCGCGTGTTCAGCTTCGCTCCATCGGCGATGCCGACGAGGTCCGCGCCGAGCTCCTTGGCCTTCTGCTTTATTTCCTGAGAACTCAACGGCCTTTTGAAGACGTTCACTGCTGCTGCCTCTTCTTGAATTCCTGCAGCTGCCGCGCGACGATTCCCTGGTAGCCCTTCTCGCCGACCCAGCGGATGTTCCACTCGGAAAGCCCGGGAAGCCCGGCGCCGCTCTTGCGCGCCTGCTTGAAAGCCGCGGCCTTGGCGACCTTTTCGGGCGTCTTCTCGGGGATGTGCTTCTGGATGTCGGCGAGATGCGCGTGGTAGTCGTTGCCGACCGGGCACACCGCGAGGCAGCGCGGGCAGTCGCCGAACGAGCCGACGACTCGCAGG
>DATIGR010000190.1:0-5217 GCA_035454645.1 Burkholderiales bacterium | reverse complement strand
GGCGACGAACGATCGTTTCGTCGCGATCCGGTCCCGTCGAGATCAGATCGATCGGGACGCCGGCGAGCGTCTCGATGCGCTCCAGGTAGGCGCGCGCGCCCTGCGGCAGCGCGGCGTAGGACTTGATGCCGACCGTGCTCTCTTTCCAGCCCGGCAGCTCCTCGTAGACCGGCTCGCAGCGCTCGAGCTCCTCGGCGCCCACCGGCAGGATCTCCGAGAGCTCGCCCTCGATGCGGTAGCCGACGCAGATCTTCACCGCCTCGACGCCGTCGAGCACGTCGAGCTTGGTGATGCACAGGCCCGAGACGCCGTTCAGCTGGATCGAGCGCTTGAGCGCCGCGGCGTCGAACCAGCCGGTGCGCCTCGGCCGTCCGGTGGTGGCGCCGAATTCCTGGCCGCGCTGGCGCAGATGCTCGCCGACGTCGTCGGACAGCTCGGTCGGGAACGGCCCGCCGCCGACGCGCGTGCTGTATGCCTTGGTGATGCCGAGCACGTAATGCAGATGCATCGGCCCGATCCCCGCGCCCGCGGCGGCGGCGCCGGCGACGCAGTTCGACGAGGTGACGAACGGATAGGTGCCGTGGTCGATGTCGAGGAGCGAGCCCTGCGCGCCCTCGAACAGCAGGTTCTTGCCGGCGCGGTTGGCGTGGTAGAGCGCGCGCGGCACGTCGGCGATCAGCGGCGCGAGGCGCGGCGCGAGCGCCAGCGTTTCGTCGAGCGTTTTCTGGTAGTCGACTTCCTCGAAACGATAATAATTCTTGAGGACAAAATTGTGGAAGTCGAGCAGCTCGCGCAGCTTCTGCGCGAAGCGCGCCGGCTCGAACAGGTCCTGCAGCCGGATCGCGCGCCGCGCCGCCTTGTCCTCGTAGGCCGGGCCGATGCCGCGCCCGGTGGTGCCGATCTTGCGGCTGCCCTTCGCCGCCTCGCGCGCGTGGTCGAGGGCGGCGTGGTAGGGAAGGATCAGCGGGCACGCCTCGCTCACCGAAAGGCGCGCCACCACGCCGCGCACGCCCGCGGCCTCGAGCTCGTCCATCTCGGCGGCGAGCGCCTGCGGCGACACCACCACGCCGTTGCCGATGAAGCAGTCGACGTTGTCGCGCAGGATGCCGGAGGGGATGAGGTGCAGCACCGTCTTGCGGCCGCCGATCACGAGCGTGTGGCCGGCGTTGTGTCCGCCCTGGAAGCGCACCACCCCTTGCGCGCGGTCGGTGAGCCAGTCGACGATCTTGCCCTTGCCCTCGTCGCCCCATTGCGTGCCGATGACCACGACGTTGCGGGCGTTCATTTCACGACTCCGGCGAGGCTTCGCAAGTCGATCGAGAAGCCGGTCGCCGGCCGCGCGCGGCCGAAAGCCTTGCCGACCTCGTCGTAGCGCCCGCCGCGAGCCACCGCTCCGGTTACGCCGTCGCAGTAAGCATCGAACACCACGCCGGAATGGTAGTGGTAGCCGCGCAGCTCGGCGAGGTCGAAGCTGGCGGGAAACCTGCAGGCCCTGGCGAGCTTGCCGAGCGTCGCGAGCGCTTTCTTCACCTCGGGGAGCGGGGGAAGCTGCTTCTCGGCCTGGTCGAGGATTTCCGCGCCGCCGTAGAGGCCGGGCAGCAGGAGGAGCGCCTCGCGATGCGCGCTTTTCAGCGAGCGGCTGAGATTCCTGATCTCCGGCGTGTCCTTGCGCTGCAGCGCCTCGAACAGCTCCACCTCGCGCTCGGGGCCGACCCCGGCCGCCTCGGCGATGGCGCGGAATACCGCCACGTGGCCGATGTCGACGCGCGCCTTGCGCACGCCGGCGAGCTCGAGCGCGCGGCACAGGAGCTCGAGCATCTCGACGTCGGCGCCGACGCCGGGCTCGCCGTACATCTCGGCGCCGATCTGGATCGGCTCGCGCGTCGCGCCCGGCGCCGCCGGGCGCGTGTGCAGCACGCTGCCGCAGTAGCAAAGGCGCGTCACGCCGCGGCGGTTGAGCAGATGCGCGTCGATGCGCGCCACCTGCGGCGTGATGTCGGCGCGCAAGCCCATCATGCGCCCCGAGAGCTGGTCGACCACCTTGAAGGTGCGAAGCTCCAGATCGTGCCCGGTGCCGGTGAGCAGCGAGTCGACGTATTCGAGCAACGGCGGGATTACGAATTGGTAATTCCTGGAAAAAAACAAGTCGAGGATCGCCCGCCGCAGCCGCTCGATGCGCATCGCCTCCGCCGGGAGGATATCCTCGATGTACTCGGGAAGGACCCACTTCATGCGCGCGCCCACAGCAGCAGCAGCAGCCCGACGATCATCGACGAGAGCCCGACGAAGCGGATCTGGCCGTCGGTCATCTGCATGATCTTGCGGAAGGTGTCGCGCCAGAGGTTGGGCGCGAGGAAGGGAAGCGCGCCCTCCAGGATCAGCATCAGGGCGAGCGCCATGAGGAACGTCGTTCCCATGGCGCTACTTGCGCTGCGCGGGCTTGCCTAGCGAGTCCCTGAAGTAGCGCAGGAAGTCGGAGTTGGTCTCGAGCAGCATGAGGTCGTTGCGCCCGCGGAAGGTGGAGCGGTAGGCCTCCATGCTGCGGTAGAAGGCGTAGAACTCGGGGTTCTGGTTGAACGCTGCGGCGTAGGTCGCCGCCGCCCGGGCGTCGCCCTGGCCGCGCACGCTCTGCGCGTCGCGGTAGGCTTCGGCGAGGATCACCTCGCGCTGCCGGTCGGCGTCGGCGCGCACCTTCTCGGCTTCCGCCGCGCCGGTGGAGCGCAGCTCGTTGGCGATGCGCTTGCGCTCCGCCTCCATGCGCCGGTACACCGACTCGCTCACCTCGGTCGGCAGGTCGACGCGCTTCAGGCGCACGTCGATGATCTCGACGCCGATGCGCCGCAGGTCGTCGTCCACCTTCTGGCGCACCTGGTTCATGATCACGTCGCGCTCGCCCGAGACCACGTCGTGCAGGGTGCGGGTGCCGAATTCCTCGCGCAGCGTGCCCGACACCGTCTGGCGGATGCGGGTCGCGGCGCGGAACTCGTCGCCCTGCACCGAGACGTAGTACTGGCGCACGTCGGTGATGCGCCACTTGACGAAGGAGTCCACCAGCACCGGGCGGTTGCCCTGGGTGAGGAAGCGCAGCGGCTCGACGTCGTCGTAGGTGAGGATGCGCATGTCGAACTGGCGCACGTTCTGCAGCAGCGGCCACTTGAAGTGCAGCCCCGAGCGGCTGATCACCTCTTTCACCTCTCCCAGCTGGAACACGATCGCGTTCTGGCGCTGGTCGACGGTGAACATGGCGCTCGAGGCGACGAGCGCGATCACGGCGATGACCGCGAGGATGGGACCGAGCGCTCTCATCAGCGATCGCCCCGATCGCGATTGCGCAGAGTCTCGCGCGAGCGTGGCCCCGCCTCGGCGGGCGGCGCCGCCGGCGCGGCGCTCGCCGCGGCCCCGTCGGGCGCGCCCGCGCTCTGCATCACCTTGTCGAGCGGCAGGTAGAGCAGGTTCCCCGAGCCGCGGTAGTCCATCATGATCTTGCTGGTCGAGGTGAGGATCGCCTGCATGGTCTCGATGTAGATGCGCTCGCGCGTCACCGCGGGCGCCTTGGAATACTCGGCGAGCACCTGCCGGAAGCGCGACGCCTCGCCCTCGGCGTTGGCGATCACGCGCTGGCGGTAGCCCTGCGCCTCCTCGCCGAGGCGTGCCGCGGCGCCGCGGGCGCGCGGGATGACGTCGTTGGCGTAGGCCTGGCCCTCGTTCTTCTGCCGCTCGCGGTCCTGGTTCGCCTTCACCGCGTCGTCGAACGCCGCCTGCACCTGCTCGGGCGGCTGCGCGTTCTGGATCGTCACCGTGCTGACGGTGATGCCGGTGCCGTAGCGGTCGTGGATCGACTGCATCAGGTCGCGCGCGCGGTTGGCGACGTCGATCTGGGTCTCGTACAGGATCGCGTCCATGCGGCTCTTGCCGATCACCTCGCGCATCGCGGTCTCGGCGATCTGCATCGCCGACTCGTCGGGGCGGCGCACGTTGAACACGAAGTCGCGCGCGTCCTTCACCAGGTACTGCACCGCGAACTGCAGGTCGACGATATTCTCGTCGTCGGTCAGCATCAGAGACTCTTTGAGCACCTTGGTGCGCACGTTGTTGCGGTAGCCGACCTCCAGCGTACGCACCTGCGCGAGGTTCACGATCTCGTTCGACTGGATCGGCCACGGCAGCCGCCAGCGCAGCCCGGGCATGGTCTCCTGCGAATAGCGCCCGAACGTGAGCACCACGCCGCGCTGCCCTTCGACCACGATGTAGAAGCCGCTTGCCAGCCAGACGACCAGCGCGAGCGCCGCGATGACGCCGGCGCCCCCGCCCAGGCCGCGCGCGCTCGGCGGCCGCGGCGGCTCGTCGCCGCCGCCGCGGCGGCGGCCGAAGAGCTCGGAGAGCCGGCGGTTGAAGTTGCGCCACAGCTCGTCGAGGTCGGGCGGGCCCTGGTTGCCGCCGCCGGGACCCTGCGGGCCGCGGGAGCCGCGTCCCCAGTTGGGGTCGTTCAAGGACATTTATCTAGTGAGTTGCAGGGGGAGTGCGGTGGCGCTTCGTTGCGCGGCCCGGGCCTTTGCGAATTCTGCGATGGCGCCGCGCAGCAACTCCAACCCGACGCCCGTGCGCGCGCTCACGAATACGCGGGAAATCCTACCATACTGATCCCGCTCGGCTCCCGGTTCCAGCCCGGCCGCGTCGATCTTGTTCCAGACGGCAAGGCGCGGCGCCGCGCCGGCGGGGATCTCGGCAAGCACTTTGTCGACGGCCTGGACCTGCTCCTCGCGCGCGCTGGACGAAGCGTCGACCACGTGCAGCAGGAGATCGGCATGCACCGTTTCCTCGAGCGTCGCCCGGAACGCCGCCACCAGGCCGTGCGGCAGGTCCCGGATGAAGCCGACGGTGTCGGAAACGACCACCGCGCCGGCCTCGGGCAGCCAGACGCGGCGCGTAGTGGTGTCCAGGGTCGCGAACAGCTGATCGGCTTCGTACGCCTTGGCGCGGGTAAGCGCGTTGAAAAGGGTGGACTTGCCCGCGTTGGTGTAGCCCACGATGGACACCACCGGCATGTCGCGGCGGTTGCGCTGGGCGCGCCGCACCGCGCGGTCGCGGCTGAGCGCGTCAATCTTCCGCTCCAGGTGGGTGATGCGCTCGCGCACCCGCCGGCGGTCGATTTCGAGTTTCGTCTCACCGGGGCCGCGTCCGCCGATGCCTCCGGCCAAGCGAGACAGGCTGTCGTCG
>DATIGR010000189.1:0-8146 GCA_035454645.1 Burkholderiales bacterium | reverse complement strand
AACGGCGCGGAGAACTTCTTTGCCGCCGATCTGGCCGAGGTTCGCAGCCGCGTGGAGCGCCTGCCATGGGTGCGCGCCGTCGCCGTGCGCCGCGTGTGGCCGGCGCGGCTCGAGATCACGGTGCAGGAGCATATCGCGCTGGCGCGCTGGGGCACGGGAGACGAGACGAGCCGGCTGGTGAATACTTTCGGCGAGACTTTCTCCGCGAACACCAAACAGGCGCTGCCCGTATTCGTCGCCCCTGCCGGCACTGCGGCCGAAGTCATGCGGCGCTACCGGCGCTTTAACGGGCTCGTCGCCCCGCTCGGCACGAGCGTCGAGCGCGTGGTGCTCACGCAGCGCCTGGCGTGGCAGCTGCGGCTCGGAAACGGACTGCACGTCATGCTCGGGCGCGACGCCGACCTCGCGGAAGATCGGCTGCGCCGCTTCATCGAGATCTATCCTGCGGTGGACAAGAAAAAGAAGCATGACTACGTCGACTTGCGCTATCCGAACGGGTTTGCGCTGCGCGTGCCGGACGCGAACGGCTGACCGAAAATGCCGAAAGAGAACAAGAACCTGATCGTGGCTCTCGACATCGGGACCTCCAAGGTGGCGTGCCTGGTGGCCGAGTTGGGCGCCGACGGCGCGGCTGCGCTCCTCGGCATGGGCAGCCACGAATCCAAGGGCCTCAAGAAAGGCGTCGTGGTGAATATCGAGGCGACGGTTGCCGCGATCCAGCGCGCGCTCGAGGAGGCCGAGCTCATGGCCGACCGCAAGATCGCTTCGGCGTATGTCGGCATCGCGGGCAACCACATCCGCAGCTTCAACTCGACCGGAATGGTGGCGGTGAAGGACCGCGAAGTGACCCCGCTCGACGTGAACCGCGCCATCGATACGGCGCGCGCGGTCAACATTCCGACCGACCAGCAGATCCTGCACGTCTTGCGCCAGGAGTTCATCATCGACGGCCAGGAGGACGTGCGCGAGCCGATAGGCATGTCGGGGGTGCGGCTGGAAGTGAAGGTGCACATCGTCACCGGGGCGGTGTCGGCGGCGCAGAACATCGTCAAGTGCGTGCGCCGCTGCGGCCTCGAGGTGAACGACCTCATCCTGCAGCCGCTCGCCTCGTCGCGCGCCGTGCTGTCGGAGGACGAGAAGGACCTGGGCGTGTGCCTGCTCGACATCGGCGGCGGCACCACCGACATCGCGGTGTTCACTCACGGCGCGATCCGGCACACGGCGGTGATCCCGATCGCCGGCGACCAGATCACCAACGACATCGCGATGGCGTTGCGCACGCCGACCGCCGACGCAGAGGCGATCAAGATCCGCCACGGCGTCGCGCTGCGCGCGCTCGCCGATCCGAACGCGATGATCGAGGTGCCGGGGATCGGTGAGCGCGGCTCGCGCTCGCTGTCGCGCCAGACGCTCGCCGAGGTGATCGAGCCGCGGGTCGAGGAGCTCTATTCGCTGGTGCAGCAGGTGCTGCGCGAGTCGGGCTTCGAGGAGCTGCTGTCGAGCGGCGTGGTGCTGACCGGCGGCTCGGCGGTGATGCAGGGCATGGTCGAGCTCGGCGAGGAGATCTTCCACATGCCGGTGCGCGTCGGCGTTCCGCGCTATGCCGGGGCGCTGGCCGAAGTGCTGCGCACCCCGCGCTATGCCACCGCGATGGGCCTGCTGTACGAGGGCGCCGCGCAGAGGGAGCAGGGCAAGCTTTCGCGCCACAGCGGCTCGGTCAGGGCCGTCCTGGGGCGCATGCAGGAGTGGTTCCAGCGTCATTTTTGAGGTGTCACAACACGGCAAGGAGACAACAACAATGTTCGAGATCGTAGACAGTCAGGCAACAGGCCCGGTCATCAAGGTGATCGGGGTCGGCGGCGCCGGCGGCAACGCCGTCAACCACATGATCGAGCAGGACGTGCAGGGCGTGGAGTTCATCGCCGTCAATACCGACGCCCAGGTGCTCTCGCGCAACAAGGCGCGCAACCAGCTGCAGCTCGGCTCGAGCGGGCTGGGCGCCGGCGCGAGGCCCGAGGAGGCGCGCGCCGTCGCGCTCGCCGAGCGCGAGCGCATCGAGGAGGCCGTCGCCGGCTCGCACATGGTGTTCATCACCGCGGGCATGGGCGGCGGCACCGGCACGGGCGCGGCGCCGGTGATCGCCGAGGTGGCTCGCGGCCTCGGCATCCTCACCGTGGCGGTGGTCACCAAGCCGTTCACCTTCGAGGGCTCCAAGCGGATGAAAGTTGCCGAGCAAGGCATTGAGGCGTTGGTGCCGCATGTCGATTCATTGATCGTGATCCTCAACGACCGGCTGGAGGAGGTGCTCGGCGAGGACGTGACCCAGGAGGACGCGTTCAAGGCGGCCGACGACGTGCTGAACAACGCGGTCGCCGGTATCGCGGAGATCATCAACCTGCCCGGGCTGGTGAACGTCGACTTCCAGGACGTGAAGACCGTGATGTCGGAGCAGGGCATGGCGATGATGGGCTCGGCCTGCGCGAACGGCATCGACCGCGCGCGCGTCGCCGCCGAGCAGGCGATCGCCTGCCCGCTGCTCGAGGGCGTGGACCTGGCCGGCGCGCGCGGCGTGCTGGTGAACATCACCGCCTCGCGGCCGAGCCTGAAGCTGCGCGAGACCAAGGAGGTGATGAACATCATCCGCACCTTCGCCGCCGAGGACGCGACCATCATCTACGGCGGGGTCTACGACGATGCGCTCGCCGAGGACCTGCGGGTCACGGTGGTGGCGACGGGGCTCGGACAGAGCAGCGCCGCGCGCCAGCAGAAACCGCAGCTCGTGCTCAGTAACACTACGGGCCAGAAGACCGGCACGGACAACGCCCCGGGGCCGGTGGACTACCACCAGCTCGACCAGGTGCCGGCGGTGATCCGCCGCAACCGCGCCTCGACGGTCGAGGCGCTGCAGCAGAGCGGCGTCGACAAGTACGACATTCCGGCTTTCCTGCGCAAGCAGGCGGACTGAGAGGAAAAAGCGCGTGGAAAAGAAACGCAAGAAGCGGGGGCCCGGTCCTTGCCGCGGGTGCCCCGCGCCTCGCGCTGTGTCATGATGACCGGGCATGGCTGAATCGAACGCTCCAGCGTCGGGCGAGGCGCTCTTCGGCGCACTGTTCGAGCAGTCGGCGGCGGCGATCGCGGTGTTCTCGATCGGCGGGCGCTTCCTGAGCGCCAACCCGGCGATGTGCCGGCTGCTCGGCTACGCCGAGCAGGAGCTCCTGCAGAAGACGCACCTCGACGTGATCCACATCGAGGACCTCGAGGCCGCCGCGGTGGCGCGCGCCCAGGTGATCTCCGGAAAGGCGAAGCCGCGCCTGGCCGAGCGCCGCTACGTGCACAAGGACGGCTCCACCGTGTGGGTGCAGATGAGCGGCGCCGTGGCGCGCGACGAGTCCGGCGCGCCGCTGTGCACCGTGCTGGTGGCGAACGACATCTCGGGCCTGAAGAGATCGTTGCGCCGGAGCAAGCGCCGCTTCCGCCGCATGATCGAAATGAGCTCCGACTGGTACTGGATGCAGGACGAGCGATTGCGCTTCGTCGAGGTGGCCGGCCTCGATACGCAGGAGGGCGACACCGACGTGGTGATCGGAAAAACGCGCTGGGAGATCCCCGGGCTCGGCGCGCTGCCGGAGAAGGTCTGGGAGAACCATCGCGCCCGGCTCGAGCGCCACGAGTCGTTCTCCGATTTCGTATTCCTGCGCTACAACAAGGCGGGCGAGCTGCGCTACCTCTCGGTGAGCGGCGAGCCGCTGTTCGACGAGAAGGGAAGCTTCATCGGCTACCACGGCGTCGGCAAGGACATCACCGAGCGCGCGCGCGACCAGAAGGCGCTCGAGGACAGCGAGCGGCGCTACCGCGCCCTGTTCGACGTCCATCCGCAGCCGATGTGGGTGGTGGACGCCAACACGCTCGCGTTCCTGGCGGTCAATAGCGCGGCCGTGCGTCTCTACGGCTACTCGAGGGAGGAATTCCTGGCCATGACCGCGGACCAGATCCGGCCCGAGGAGGACATCGACGACCTGCGCCGCGCCTTCGCCGACTGGAGCAACAACTACAGCCAGCGGCTCTGGCGCCACCGCAAGAAGAGCGGCGAGGTGATCCCGGTCAGGGTGACCTCGTTCGACCTCGAGTTCGCCGGGCGCCGCGCGCGGCTCGGCGTGATCGAGGACCTGACCGAGCGGCTGCAGGCCGAAGAGCGCGCCCAGCAGAGCGAGCAGCGCTACCGCTCGCTCCTCGAAAGCCGCAACGGGACCCGGGAGGAGTAGAATGAGCGGGTCGGCGAAGTCCTAGATGCTCAAGCAGCGCACCCTCAAGTCCCTCATCCGCTCCTCCGGCGTCGGCCTGCACACCGGGCAGAAGGTGCGTATGGCGCTGCGGCCCGCGCCGGCCGATACCGGCGTCGTGTTCCACCGCATCGACCTCGAGCCGCCGGTCGACATCCCGGCGCGCGCCGAGCTGGTCGGCGAAACGAGGTTATGTTCGTGCCTGGTGCGCGATGAAATCAAGATCTACACGGTCGAGCACCTGATGTCGGCGCTGTCGGGCCTCGGCATCGACAACGTGTTCGTCGATCTCGATGCGCCCGAGCTGCCGATCATGGACGGCAGCGCCTCGCCGTTCGCGCTGCTCCTGCAGCAGGCGGGGATCGAAGAGCAGGCCGCGCCGAAGAGATTCCTGAGAGTCAAGAGAACCGTGGAAGTGCGCGAGGGCGACAAATGCGCGCGCCTCGAGCCCTACGACGGCTTCAAGCTCTCGTTCTCGATCGACTTTCGCCATCCGGTCATCGAGCGCAGCACGCAGTCGGTCACGGTGGACTTCGCCGAGACCTCGTACCTCAAGGAAATCGCGCGCGCGCGCACCTTCGGCTTCATGCAGGAGGTGGAGGACCTCAAGGACAGCGGGCTCGCGCTCGGCGGCGGGCTCGACAACGCGGTGGTGCTCGACGAGCAGGGCGTGCTCAACAGCGAGGGCCTGCGCTTCGCCGACGAGTTCATCCGCCACAAGCTGCTCGACGCCATCGGCGATCTCTATCTCCTCGGCCGGCCGCTGCTCGGCGCCTTCACGGCGCACAAGTCGGGGCACGCGCTCAACAACCGCCTGGTGCGCGCCGCGCTGGCCGAGGCCGGAGCGCTCGAGACCGTGGTGTTCGAACGCGCCGAGGAAGCCCCGGCGGGCATCGCTCGCCTCTCGACCCAGCTCGGCTAGGTGTTCGCGGTCCTGCGGATCGCGCTCGTCGTGGTCGCGGTCGTGCTCGGGTTCGCGGTCGCCGCGTGGCTCATCACCGGGGATCCGCGCTGGCGGCGCCTCGCCTGGGAGGTTTTCAAGTACGCTGTTTTCGCCTTACTGGCGGTCCTGCTCTTGTTTGCCGGGGAGGCCCTGCTGGGATAGCTCCGCGGCGCTCGAGCAGCACGCGCAAGGCGTCGCGCGCCGGCGAGCGGCGCATCGTCGCATATAGGCGACTCAGGCTGTCGAGCGCGGACGTGGACAAATCGAGGGTTTTGTGCGACGCAACAATGCTTTCACGTGACGCGTTTGGTTGCACCTTCGTAGAAACCGAATTAACCTGCCAGCGCTGTTCTGAAAAGAATTTTGCCAGAGTCGGAGCGAGCAGCCGGAGCTTCGCCGCGGCGGCCGGAGAAGCCGCGAGCAGCGTGAGCTGGCCGTCCCGGTAACTGGCAATTCGGGTCTGGCGCGCCAGCTCGGGCGGCAGGAACGCGTCAAGCAGCACGGCGAGCGCACGCAGCTCGTGCGCCTTCGCGAGGACCGGCTGCAGCAGGGCATCGGCCGCGAGTATTCGGTCGAGCTTGAGCGGACGCACAAATCGCAGGGAGGTAATGGTCGTGCAGATTATCCTGATCTCGGACCGGCTGGCGAGGGCGAGGTCAGTCCATATGTCGCTTGCGCACCTGGTCGGCACGGCGTTCCTCGCCCTGCTGCTCATCCTCGGGGCGACCGCGATGCTCTACTGGCTGACGCTGCGCTACGCGGCCGAGGTTCGGCTGCCGGTGCTGCAGGAGCTGGTCGCCGCCGCCCAGCAGGCCGAAGCCGAGCGCGAGCGGGTGTTCGTGCAGCAGAACCTCAACTCCATGGCGATCAAGCTCGGCGAGATGCAGGCGCAGCTCACGCGCATGGACGCGCTCGGCGAGCGCCTGTCGGCGCTGGCGGGAATCCGCCCGCAGGAGTTCCGCATCGGCGAAGCGCCGGGGCTGGGCGGCGCCGCGCCCACGCAGCTGCCGCCGCAGAACCTGTCGCTCGGGGACTTCAGCGACAAGCTGCTCGTGCTGGCGCGCCAGGTGGAGAGCCGCAACGACATGCTCGGCGTGCTCGAGGCGCAGCTCTTCGAGCAGGCGGTCAAGAAGAAGATGATCCCCACCATGATGCCGGTCAAGGCGTCCTACAACCCGTCGGGCTTCGGCAAGCGCATCGATCCCTTCACCGGCCAGTGGGCGATGCACGACGGCATCGATTTCATCGCCGACTACGGCTCGCCGATCGTGGCGGCGGCGAGCGGGGTGGTGATCTTCTCCGGGTTCCATCCGCAGTACGGCTACGCGGTCGACATCGATCACGGCAACGATCTCGTCACGCGCTACGCCCACTGCTCGAAGCTCCTGGTGCGCGAAGGCGACCTCGTCCAGCGCGGCCGCAAGATCGCCGAAGTGGGCTCGACCGGCCGCTCGACCGGGCCGCACCTGCATTTCGAGGTGCGCTTCAGGGGCGCGGCGCAGAATCCGACCAAGTTCCTCGTCACCTCGAGCCAGGTCGCCGCGACCAAGTAAGCGCAGGGTTTTCCAGTAAAATCGGCGGTTTTCGCACCGCCCATTGTGGAATTCCTGCGCTCCATCCTAGAGGCCCTCTGGCGCCTGCCGGCGCGCATCTTCGGCAGCCGCAACCAGCGGCTTCTCAAGCAGTACTCGCACTTCGTGCAGGCGATCAACGCCCTCGAGCCGGCGCTGGAGAAGCTTTCGGATTCGCAATTAAGAGAAAAAACCGGTGAATTGAAGAAGCGTCATGCCGAGGGCGCGACGCTGGAGGAGCTCCTGCCCGAGGCCTTCGCGGTGGTGCGCGAGGCGTCCAAGCGCACGCTGCGCATGCGCCACTTCGACATGCAGCTCCTCGGCGGCATCGTGCTGCACAACGGCAAGATCTCGGAGATGAAGACCGGCGAGGGCAAGACGCTCGTCGCCACGCTGCCCGCGGTCCTCAATGCGCTCACCGGGAAGGGCGTGCACATCGTCACGGTGAACGACTACCTCGCGAACCGCGACGCCGAATGGATGGGCAAGATCTACCGCTTCCTCGGCCTCACCGTCGGGGTCAACCTGCCGCACATGGAGCCCGACCGGAAGCGCGCCGCCTACGCCGCCGACATCACCTACGGCACCAACAACGAGTTCGGCTTCGACTACCTGCGCGACAACATGGCGATGCACGTCGAGGAGCGCTTCCAGCGCGGCCTGCACTATGCGATCGTCGACGAGGTCGACTCGATCCTGATCGACGAGGCGCGCACGCCGCTGATCATCTCGGGCCAGGCCGAGGACCGCACCGAGATCTACCAGAAGATGAACCAGGTGGCGCCGCTGCTCACGCGCCAGGCCCACGAGAAGAAGAAGCCCGACGACCCCGAGCCGCCGGGCGACTTCTACGTCGACGAGAAGAACCACCAGATCATCCTGTCGGAGGCCGGCCACCAGAAAGCCGAGGAGATCCTCGCGCGCTTCGGGCTGCTGCCGCCGGGCGCGAGCCTCTACGAGCCGGCGTACATCAACCTGGTCCACCACCTGTACGCCGCGCTGCGCGCGCACTATCTGTTCCACCGCGACCAGCATTACGTGGTGCAGGCGGACGAGGTCATCATCGTCGACGAGTTCACCGGGCGCCTGATGGTCGGCCGGCGCTGGTCCGACGGGCTGCACCAGGCGGTCGAGGCCAAGGAGAAGGTCGCGATCCAGAACGAGAACCAGACCCTCGCCTCGATCACCTTCCAGAACTACTTCCGCATGTACGGCAAGCTCGCCGGCATGACCAACACCGCGGACACCGAGGCCTACGAGTTCCAGCAGATCTACGGCCTCGAGACCGTGGTGGTGCCGACGCACATGAAGATGATCCGCGCCGACCGCCAGGACCAGGTCTACCGCACCGG
>DATIGR010000188.1:0-5338 GCA_035454645.1 Burkholderiales bacterium | reverse complement strand
GCGCTGTTCGGCCTGATCGCGCTCACTGCCCATGCCGCGCCGCTGCCGCAGTCGGGCGCGCAGCCGTACGACACCCAGGCTCCGCTGCCTTCCGACGAGGACAAGGATAAGGACAAGGACAAGAAGGACGGGTGAACGATTCCTCCCTGGTGTAACTCGAGCCCCGCTTCCCCGGGGCTCTTTTTTTTTGCCCCGGCTACGGGCCTCCCACCACGCGTCCGCCGTCCTTGATCGGCGTGGCGAACTTGTACTCGATATCCCAGGGGAAGTGGATCCATTTCGTCTGCTTGAACTCCTTGACGAAGGTGTCCACCACCGGCCGGCCGGCCGGCTTGGCGTAGAGGCACGCGAAGTGCGCCTTGGGAAGGAGCCGGCGCACCACCTGCGCGGTCTTGCCGGTGTCGACGAGATCGTCGATCAGCAGATAGCCCTCGCCGTCGCCGCTCACGCCCTTGAGCACCTCCACCTTTCCCTGCTGCTGGGCGGGAGCGCCCGCCTTTCCTCCCTCGGCGCCCGCGTCGTAGCTCGTGACGCAGATGGTGTCGATCACCCGGATGTCGAGCTCGCGCGCCACCAGCGCCGCGGGCACCAGGCCGCCGCGAGTCACGGCGATGATTCCCTTCCAGGGGCCTTTCTGATGCAGCACTTCGGAGAGGTAGCGCGCGTCGCGATGCAGCTCGACCCACGAGATGATGATCTCGTCTTCGTAGGGGATGCGAGCCATGCGACCTATTCTACTGCCGGCTAGCGGCTGGCCTGTCCGCGGAAGGCCCAGCCGGTGAAGCGCGCCTCGATCGCCGCGGTCGCGGCGTAGAGCACGATGCCGAGCAGCGCCAGCACGAGCAGGCCGGCGAACACGATCGGCACCTGGAACGCCGCCTGGGCATCGAGCATCAGCTTGCCGATGCCCTTGTTCGCGCCCACGGTCTCGGACACCACCGCGCCGACGAAGGCGAGCGTGATCGCCACCTTGAGCGAGCCGAAGAAGTAAGGCAGCGAGCGCGGGATCCCGACCTTGCGCATGATGTCGAGCTTGGAGGCGCCGAGCGCGCGCAGCACGTCCTCGAGCTCGGGCTCGGTGGTCGCGAGCCCGGTCGCGACGTTGACCACGATCGGGAAGAAGGAGATGAGGAACGCGGTGAGCACCGCCGGGATCTCGCCCAGGCCGAACCACAGGATGAGCACCGGCACCACCGCGACCTTCGGGATCGAGTTGAAGCCGATCAGCACGGGATAGATGCCGGCGTAGAGCGCGCGGTGCCAGCCGACCGCGATGCCGAGCGCGAGGCCGAACAGCGTGGCGATCAGGAACCCGGCGAGCGTGGTCCACAGCGTCACGAACGAGTTGTCCCAGATCGCCTTGCGGTACTGCCAGAGCGCGCCGAACACGTCCGAGGGCGCAGGCAGGATCGTCAGCGGCACGTCGAGGGATTTGCAGACGATCTCCCACGAAACGAAAAGGAGAACCACGAAAAAAACCGGGGACAGCACCCTGATGGCGAACTCGCGCCTATCCACGTTTGCCGATCAGGCCTCTGAGCTCGTGCACGAGGTCCTGGAATCGCGGCGTGTAGGTGATCTCCAGGTCGCGCGGCCGCGGGAACGGCACCTCGCAGCGGCGCACGATGCGCCCCGGGCGGCTCGACATCACGTAAACGGTGTCGGCGAGGAATACCGCCTCGCGCAGGTCGTGCGTCACGAGCATCACCGTCACCTTGCGCGCCGCCTGCAGGTCGCGCAGCGCCGACCAGAGCTCCTCGCGCGTGAACGCGTCGAGCGCGGCGAACGGCTCGTCGAGCAGCAGGATCTCGGGCTCGTGGATCAGCGCGCGGCAGATCGAGGTGCGCTGCTGCATCCCGCCGGAGAGCTCCCACGGGTGCTTGTCGGTGAACCCGGCGAGCCCGACGGAATGCAGAAGCTCTTTCGCCTTGCCGGAAAAAGCCTGCGGGTCGAAGTTCGACCGGTAAGGCTCTACGATCTCCAGCGGCAGCAGGACGTTTTCCAGCGCGGTGCGCCAGGGCAGGAGGTTCGAGTTCTGGAACGCCATGCCGACCGACTTGAGCGGCCCGCGCACCGGCTTGCCCTCGAAGGTCAGGCTTCCCGAAGCCGGCGGATGCAGGCCGGAGATGAGCTTCATGAGCGAGCTCTTGCCGCAGCCCGAAGGGCCGACGACGGCGATGAACTCGCCGTGCGCGATGTCGAGCGTGACCTCGTCGAGGGCGCGGACCGCGGCGGCGCCGCGGCCGTAGGCCATCGAGACTTGGCGCAGGCTGACCAAAAAGCTACTTCACCAGGCGCTGCTCCCGCGGCGGCAGGTACTGCGCGGTGAAGATGTCCGCCGCCTTCGGCTTGTGGGTGTACTGGAAGGTGAGGCCGATCTGGTCGATCGAGCGCTCGAGGCGCTTCATGTCGACCGCGCCGAGGCCGTTCTTCCTCACGTCGGGGGTGACGAAGTTCTTCGCGAGCGAGAGCTTCAGGCGCTCGAGCTCCACTTCGCGCTTCGCGATCGGATTGCGCTTCAGGAGCGAGTCGATCGCGGCCTCGGGGCTGCGGATCGTGTCCTGGATGCCGCGGATCGTCGCTCTGACGAACCCGGCCACCGCCTTCGGCGAGAAGCGCATGAAGTCGGGGTTGGCGATGATCACGTTGCCGTAGAGGTCGACGCCGTAGTCGCGCATGTGCAGCACCACGATGTCGTCGTCCTTCACGCCGTTCGCCTTCAGGTTCATGTAGGAGGAGAACCAGAACCCGGTGATCGCGTCGACCTTGCCCTGCGCGAGCATCGGCTCGCGCACCGGGAAGCCGATGTTCTCGATCTTCACTTTCGAGGCGTCGATCTTGTTCGCCTGCACGAAGATCGGCCACTGCGCGTACGCGCCGTCGGGCGCCGGCGCGCCGAGCACCTTGCCCTCCAGGTCCTTGGGCTTGGCGATGCCGCTCTTCCTGAGCGCCACGATCGAGAACGCCGGCGTGTCGTACACCATCATCACCGCCTTGACCGGCAGGTTGCGCGGATTGTCGCGGTACTTGACGAGCGAGTTGATGTCGGCGAAGCCCATCTCGTAGGCCCCCGAGGCGACGCGGTTGATGCCCTCGACCGAGCCCGCGCCCGGATCGATCGACACCGCGAGCCCCTCGGCCCTGTAGTAGCCCTTGTCGATCGCGACGAAATACGGCGCCGCCGGCCCTTCGAAGCGCCAGTCGAGCGCGAAGCGGATCGCGGTTTCCTTCTGTGCGAAGGCGGCGGCGGAAAAAACGAGCGCGGCGACGGCGGCGGCGAAGCGCATGGAGTTCCCCCGTTGTGGATGGGCAAGGGAAGTCTAATGCCAAAATAGGCCCGCAATGAAGGTGATGGCCGAGCCGGTGTTCCGGCGCTTCTGGTATCCCGTCATCCCGCTCGACCGTCTGGACGCGGGACCGCAGCGCTTCGAGCTGCTCGGTCAGGCGCTCGCCCTTTTCCTCGATGCCGAGGGCGAGCCCGCCGCGCTCGAGGACCGCTGCTGCCACCGCTCGGCGCGCCTGTCGCTCGGAAGCGTGCGCGACGGCATCCTCGCGTGCGCCTACCACGGCTGGCAATACGACCGCAGCGGCCAGTGCGTGCTGATGCCGCAGCTGCCCGAGCACCGGCCGGGGCCGCAGCGCAGGGTGAAAGCGTTCCGCTGCGAGGCGCGCTACGGCTACGCCTGGGTCGCGCTCGAAGAGCCGCTGTATGCAATCCCCCGCATCCCCGAGGCCGAGGACCCGGCTTTTCGCCTGGTGCACGAGTTCTACGAGGTATGGAATACCGCCGCGCTGCGCGTCATGGAGAACGAGCTCGACATGGCGCACCCGAGCTTCGTGCACCTCGGCACTTTCGGCACCCCCGAGCACCTCGTCGCCCGGGATGCGGTGATCGAGGAGTTCGACGGCGGCTTCCACTACCGCGGGCGGCTGGGCGTCGCGATCGCCCACCATGCGCAGCATGAGGTGAACGAGCGCCGCCTCGACTGCACCTGGTACGCTCCCTTCGCCGTTCGCCTGGGCATCCATTACCCGGACGGGCCTTCGCACATCGTGGTCAACATCCAGGTCCCGCTCGCCGACGAGCGCTCGCAGATGGTGCAGTTCTGCCTGATCGAGGACCGCGGGCAGGGCGCCGACGTGGAGAAGATCCTCGCGTTCGACCGCGCGGTCACGCTGGAAGACAAGCGCATCCTCGAAGGCACCGATCCGGACGTGCCGCTCGACATGACGAGCGAGCAGCACATGCCCTCCGATCAGCCCGGCATCGCGATGCGGCGGATCCTGAAGCGCCTTATCGAGGCGGAACGCGCTGGTGCCAGTCGGTAGCGCGCTGGAAGGCGTGGCCCGCGCGTAGCGCGGTCGCTTCGTCGAGCGGCGGGGCGACGAGTTGCATGCCGATCGGCATGCCGGCCCGGGTGAAGCCGGCGTTGGCGACGACCACCGGAAGCCCGAGATAGCTGATCGGCCGCGTAAGGCGCACGAAGCGCCCGAGCATCTGCGCGGCCGCCTCGCCGGTCGAGAGATCGGTCTCGGCGATCGTCGGGGTCTGGAACGACACCACCGGCCCGTGCACCAGGTCGACCCTGGAGAACACCGCCTCGCAGAACGCGGCGACCGCGGGACGGCGCGCCTGCAGCGCCTTCACGTAGTCGAGCGCGAGCGTCGGCCGGCCCCGCTCCAGCCGCTCGCGCACCTGCGGCGAGTAGTCCTGCGGCCGCGTGCGGAACCATTCGTCGTGGAACGGGTTCGCCTCGGCAGCGTGCAACACCCCGCCCAGCGCGCCCAGTCTCGCGAAATCCGGCAGCTCCACGTCCACGATGGAGGCGCCCAGCCGGCGGAACGCCTCGAGCGACGCTTCCATCGCCGCGGCGATCTCGGCGTCGCAGCCTTCGTAGAACACGTGGCGCGGCCGGCCGATGCGCAGGCCTGCAACGGGCTTCTCAAGCTCTCCGGCAAAGGAAATTTCGCTGATGACTTCCAATACCAAAGCAGCATCCTGCACGGTGCGGGTGAGCGGGCCGACCGTGTCGAGCGAGGGGCAAAGCGGCAGGATGTTCTCCACCGACACGCGGCCGTGCGTGGGGCGCACGCCCGCGATGCCGCAGAACGCGGCGGGCCGGCGCACCGAGCCGCCGGTGTCGGAGCCGAGCGCGGCGAACGCGGCGCGCGCCGCCACCGCGGCGCCCGAGCCCGAGGACGATCCGCCGGTGATGCGCTCGGGGTCCCAGGGATTGCGGCAGTGACCGTAGTGCCAGTTGTGGCCGGTGGGCCCCATGGCGAACTCCGCCATGTTGAGCACGCCGAACTGGATCGCGCCGGCGGCATCGAGGTGCTC
>DATIGR010000187.1:0-22551 GCA_035454645.1 Burkholderiales bacterium | reverse complement strand
TCGCTCGAGGGGCGCAGCGACCCGGTGCGCACCGGGCTTGCAACCATGGGCGCGATCCATATCTATACCCGGGAGGTCGCCAACCACTTGGTGACCGTGGTGGGGGAGACGCCGGCGGCGAGCGTGCAGCGCATCGCCAATGCTGTCGAATATCGCCGCCCGCAGTAGTATTGGGGAGACTGAGATGAACGCAGTAAAGGCCGTAGTGACCCTTGGGCTCGCCGCTCTGTGCGCCGCCCTGCCGGCGTACGCATTCGCCCAGGCGGTGCGCGAGCTGCCCGACTTCACCCGGCTGGTGGAAGAACAGGGCAACGCGGTGGTCAACATCAGCACCACCCCCGCGGCGCGCCGCGCCGGCGCCGCGCCCCAGGTGCCGGGGATGGAGGACGAGGAAGTGCTCGAGTTCTTCCGCCGCTTCATCCCGCGCCAGCAGCCCGGCCCGGGCCCGCGCCAGGAGCCGCGCTCGATCGGCTCGGGATTCATCATCAGCGCCGACGGCTACATCCTCACCAATGCGCACGTGGTGGAGAGCGCCGACGAGATCAACGTGCGCCTCACCGACAAGCGCGACTACAAGGCGAAGGTGATCGGCACCGACAAGCGCACCGACATCGCGGTGATCAAGATCGAGGCGAGCGGGCTGCCGACGGTCAAGTTCGGCGACCCGAGCAAGCTCAAGGTCGGCGAATGGGTGGTGGCGATCGGCTCGCCGTTCACGTTCGAGAATACCGTCACCGCCGGCATCGTGAGCGCCAAGGGGCGCTCGCTGCCGCAGGAGAGCTCCTTCGTGCCCTTCATCCAGACCGACGTCGCGATCAACCCGGGCAACTCGGGCGGGCCGCTGTTCAACATGCGCGGCGAGGTGGTCGGCATCAACTCGCAGATCTACAGCCGCACCGGCGGCTTCATGGGCCTGTCGTTCGCCATCCCGATCGACGTCGCGCTCGACGTGCAGAAGCAGCTGCGCGAGAAGGGCCGCGTGGCGCGCGGCCGCATCGGCGTGGTGATCCAGGAAGTCACCCGCGACCTCGCCACCTCGTTCGGCCTCGACCGGCCGCGCGGCGCGCTGGTGAACGCGGTGGAGAAGGGCAGCCCGGCGGACAAGGCCGGCGTGGAAGCGACCGACATCATCATCGCGTTCGACGGCAAGCCGGTCGACAGCTCGAGCGACCTGCCGCGGCTCGTCGGCTCGACGCGCCCGGGCTCGCACTCGACGCTGGATGTGTGGCGCAAGGGCCAGACGCGCAAGCTGAGCATCACCGTCGCCGAGCTGCAGGAGGACCGCATCGCCGCCAGCGTGCCGGCGAGCCGCGCCAAGCCGCAGGCCGAGGCGCCGGCGAACCGGCTCGGGATCGTGGTCGGCGAGCTCTCCGCCGAGCAGAAGAAGGGGCTCAGCCTGTCGCACGGCCTGGTGGTCACCGACGTGCGGCCCGACTCCAATGCCGACGTGCGCAAGGGCGACGTGCTCCTCACCCTGGTGCACAAGGGGCAGCACACCGAGCTCAAGTCGGTCGAGCAGTTCAACCGGCTGCTCGCCGGCCTGGACAAGAGTTCGGTCATCACGCTTCACCTCCGGCGCGGCGAAAGCACCGCGTTCGTGACGATTTCGGGCTTGACTGACAAGGGCTAAGCTGTACGGCCGCGGCGGCTGCCATCTGTGCGAGGCGATGGCAGCCGAGCTGCGCGCGCTCGGCGTCGCGTTCGAGGAGATCGACGTCGACTCCGACCCCGAGCTGCGCGTCAAGTACGGGCGCGACGTGCCGGTCCTGGTATTTGGCGATCTCGTATGCAGGCACCGGCTGACGCCGGAAGCAATCGCCAAGCTGCGCTAAAATCGCGCGCTTTTCCCGATGCAGACCCGGATCCGAAACTTTTCCATCATCGCGCACATCGACCACGGCAAGTCGACGCTCGCCGACCGCTTCATCCAGATGTGCGGCGGGCTCGCCGAGCGCGAGATGGCCGAGCAGGTGCTCGACACCATGGACCTCGAGCGCGAGCGCGGAATCACGATCAAGGCGCAGACCGCGGCGCTCGAATATCAGGCGAAGAACGGCGAGAAGTATCTCCTCAACCTTATCGACACGCCGGGGCACGTCGATTTCTCGTACGAGGTGAGCCGCTCGCTCGCCGCGTGCGAGGGCGCGGTGCTGGTGGTCGACGCCTCGCAGGGCGTCGAGGCGCAGACGGTGGCGAACTGCTACACCGCGATCGAGCAGGGCGTCGAGGTGATCCCGGTGCTGAACAAGATCGACCTGCCCTCGGCCGACCCGGAGAAAGCGATCCAGGAGATCGAGGACGTGATCGGCATCCCGGCGCAGGACGCGATCCGCGCGAGCGCCAAGACCGGCGAGAACGTCGACGCCATCCTCGAGGCGGTGATCGCACGCGTGCCCGCCCCCAAGGGCGACCCCGCGGCGCCGCTGCAGGCGCTGATCATCGACTCCTGGTTCGACAACTACGTCGGCGTGGTGATGCTGGTTCGGGTCATGCAGGGCACGCTGCGGCCGAAGGACCGCATTCTCCTGATGAGCACCGGCGCGACGCACCTGTGCGAACAGTTGGGAGTCTTTACTCCGAAAGCGACCCCGCGTGATGTTCTGAGCGCCGGCGAGGTCGGCTACGTCACGGCGGGCGTCAAGGGCCTGCGCGAGGCGAAAGTCGGCGACACGATTACCCACGAGAAAAACGGGGCGGCGAAGCCGCTGCCCGGCTTCAAGGAGATCAAGCCGCAGGTGTTCGCCGGGCTCTATCCGGTCGAGGCCAGCGAGTACGAGGCGCTGCGCGACGCGCTCGAGAAGCTGCACCTGAACGACGCCTCGTTCCACTACGAGCCCGAGACCTCGCAGGCGCTCGGCTTCGGCTTCCGCTGCGGGTTCCTCGGCCTGCTGCACATGGACATCGTGCAGGAGCGCCTCGAGCGCGAGTACGGCCAGAGCCTCATCACCACCGCGCCCTCGGTGGTGTACGAGGTGAAGCTGCGCGACGGCCGGGTGGAGCAGGTGTCCAACCCCTCGCGCCTGCCGCCGGTGGAGACGATCGAGGAGTTCCGCGAGCCGATCATGGCGTGCAGGATCTTCGTGCCGCAGGAGTACGTCGGGCCGGCGATCACCCTGTGCACGGAGAAGCGCGGCACGCAGACCAACCTGCACTACTCGGCGCGCCACGTGGTGATCTCGTACGACCTGCCGCTCAACGAGGTGGTGCTCGACTTCTTCGACCGCCTGAAGTCGGCGACGCGCGGCTACGGCTCGCTCGACTACGAGTTCAAGGAGTACCGCGCGGCCGACATGGTGCGCCTCGACATCCTGGTGAACGGCGAGCGGGTGGATGCGCTCTCGAGCATGGTGCACCGCTCCGGCGCGCAGCATCGCGGACGCGAGCTGGTCAACAAGCTGAGGAGCCTGATTCCGCGCCAGATGTTCGACGTCGCGATCCAGGCGGCGATCGGCGGCCACATCATCGCGCGCGAGAACGTGAAGGCGCTGCGCAAGAACGTGCTCGCCAAGTGCTACGGCGGCGACGTCACGCGCAAGCGCAAGCTGCTGGAGAAGCAGAAGGAGGGCAAGAAGCGCATGAAGCAGGTCGGCGCGGTCGAGATTCCACAGGAGGCGTTCCTCGCGGTGCTGCAGCGGGGCGAGGGTTGAACTTCGCCCTCTTTCTGCTGATCCTCCTGGTGGTCACCGGGGCGGTATGGCTGCTCGAGCTCGCGTGGCTGCGCAAGGCCCGCGCCAAGGCGGCGAAGCAGCCCTGGTGGGTCGAGTACTCGATCAGCTTCTTCCCGGTGATCCTGATCGTGTTCCTGCTGCGCTCGTTCCTGATCGAGCCGTTCAAGATCCCGTCGAGCTCGATGGTGCCGACGCTGCTGGTCGGCGACTTCATCCTGGTGAACAAGTACCTCTACGGCATCCGCCTGCCGGTCGCGAACCGCAAGCTGATCGAGGTCGGCCGCCCGGAGCGCGGCGACGTGATGGTGTTCCGCTACCCCGAGGACCCGTCGCTCGACTACATCAAGCGCGTGATCGGCGTGCCGGGCGACCGCGTCGAGTACCGCAACAAGCGCCTCACCCTCAACGGCACGCCGGTGCCGCTGCGCCAGGTGGAGGATTACCTGTCGCGCGAGCGCATGCAGTTCTCGCGCCGCTTCGTCGAGACGGTGAACGGCACCGAGCATGAAATATTGCTCGACCAGGACGCGCCGGCGTCGGTGATTCCCGGGCGCGCGTTCCCGTTCGCCGGGAATTGCAACTACAATACGAGCGGCCTGGCGTGCACGGTGCCGCCGGGCCATTACTTCGTGATGGGCGACAACCGGGACAACTCGAGCGACAGCCGCGTCTGGGGCTTCGTGCCCGACGAGAACATCGTCGGCAAGGCGTTCTTCATCTGGCTCAACCTGAACGAGCTCGGGCGCTTCGGATCGTTCCGCTAGGAATGGAGGGCGCGATGGGCGGCAAACCGATGGGGACGCAACAGCAGGGGCTCAGCCTGCTCGGACTGATCGCGGTCTTGTTCGTCGCGGTGGTGGTGGCGCTGTTCGCCATGAAGGTCGTCCCGTCGTTCCTGGAATACCGCAGCGCCAAGCTCGCGATCGAGGCGATCGCGCCCACGGCGCAGAACCCGGCCGAGGCCCGGCGCGCGTTCGAGAACCGCGCCGCGATCGACGACATCAATACCATCTCGCCGAAAGACCTCGAGATCACGCGCGAAGGCAACCAGCTGGTCATCGGCTTCGCCTACCGCAAGGAAGTGCCGCTGTTCGGCCCGGTCGGGCTGTACATCGACTACGCCGCGGACTCGAAAGGCGGCCAGTAGAGCTGCTGGGACACCGCTTCGGCGACGCGCGGTTGCTCGAGCGGGCGCTCACGCACCGCAGCCACGGCCCGGACCACAACGAGCGGCTCGAGTTCCTCGGCGACGGGGTGCTCGGCTGCGCGGTCGCGGACGAGCTCTATGCGCGCTTTCCGCAGCTGCCCGAGGGCAAGCTGACGCAGCTGCGCGCGAGCCTGGTGCGGCGCGACTCGCTCGCACGCGTGGCGCGCGAGCTCGGGCTGGCCGATCGGGTGCGCGCGGCCACGATCACCGACTCGGTGCTCGCCGATTGCGTCGAGGCGCTGATCGGCGCCGTCTTCCTCGACGGCGGCTACCCCGCGGCGCGCCGCGCGGTGGTGCAGGCCTTCGGCGCGCGGCTGGACGCCGTCGACCCCGGCAGGGTGGAGAAGGACGCGAAGACGCGGCTGCAGGAGCTAATGCACGCGCGCGGCCAGCCGGCGCCTCAGTATCGCGTGACCGCGACCCACGGCGCGCCGCACGAGCGCTCGTTCGACGTGGAGTGCGTGGTCGAGGATCGGCGCGCCGAGGGCACGGGCAGCTCGCGCCAGCGCGCCGAGCAGGACGCGGCGCGGGCGATGCTCGACAAGCTGCAATGAGCGCGCACCGCTGCGGCACGATCGGCATCGCCGGGCGCCCGAACACCGGCAAGTCGAGCCTGCTCAACCGCCTGGTCGGCGAGAAGGTCTCGATCGTCTCCGCCAAGCCGCAGACCACGCGCCACCTCGTCACCGGCATCCTGACGCGGCCCGATTGCCAGTACGTCTTCGTCGACGCGCCGGGCCGCCAGAGCCGGGCGAGAAGCAGCCTGCACCGCAGGCTGAACCGCCGCGCGGGCGAGGCCGCGCGCGACGCCGACGTGGCGCTCCTCGTGGTCGAAGCGCTGCGCTTCGGGCCCGAGGACCGCGCGGTGCTCGGCGAGATTCCCGCCGCGCAGCGCGTCGTCGTCGCCGTGAACAAGATCGACCGGCTCAAGCACGCGTCGGCTCTCATACCGTTCCTCGACCGCCTGTCGAAGGTGCGCGAGTTCGCCGCCATCGTGCCGGTGAGCGCCAGGACCGGGAAGAACATCGGCGAGCTGCTCGACGCGCTGCGCGCGGCGCTGCCCGAGGCGCCCGCGGCGTACCCGAGCGACCAGCTCACCGACCGCGACGAGCGCTTCTTCGCCGCGGAGCTCTTGCGCGAGAAGATCTTCGAGGAGATGGGGCAGGAGCTGCCGTATCGCTGCGAGGTGGTGATCGACAGCTTCAAGGAGGAGGGTCGCAGGCAGGGCGACAAGCTCCGGCGCATCGAGGCGACCATCCTGGTCGAGCGCGAGAGCCAGAAACCGATCGTGCTCGGCGCGCACGGCGAGCGGCTCAAGCGCATGGCGAGCGCGGCGCGCAGGGACATGGAGAAGCTCTTCGGCGGCAAGGTCTACCTCGGCACCTGGGTGAAGGTGCGCAAGGCGTGGACCGATGACGCACGCATCCTGCGCCAGCTCGGTTACCAATGAAGGGCCGCGCCGACCACGAGCCGGGGTACGTCCTGCATACGTACCCGTACAAGGAGTCGAGCCTGATCGTGGAGGCGTTTACGCGCGGCTTCGGTCGCGTGGCGCTGCTCGCGCGCGGCGCGCGCCGGCCGCGCTCGGCGATGCGCGGCGTGCTGCTTTCGTTCTATCCTCTGCGGCTGGGCTGGAGCCGGGGAGCGTCGGGGCAGGCGGAGCTCGGCAACCTGATTTCGGCGGAATGGGCCGGCGCCTTGCAGCCCCTCGCGGGGCGCGCCCTCATGTGCGGCTTCTACCTCAACGAGCTTCTGCTGCGCCTGCTGCCGCGCGACGATCCCCATGAGGCCCTGTTCGACTGCTACGGCGAGGCGCTCAGGGCGCTCGGCCTCGGCGCCGCGCAGGCGGCGGTGCTGAGAGGCTTCGAGAAGCGGCTCCTCGCCGAGCTCGGGTATGCTCCGCTGCTCGAGCGCGAAGCGGCGAGCGGGGCGCCGATCGAGCCCGGCCGCCGCTACGTGTACGAGCCCGATCGCGGCCCCATGCCGACGCGAAACTCGTCTTCGGAGCTCAGCGTCAGCGGCCAGACCCTGCTCGACCTGGCCGCCGACGCGTACGAGCGCCCCGAAACGCGCGACGAGGCGCGCAGGCTGCTGCGCGCGCTCATCGGCCAGCGGCTGCACGGCCAGGTGCTGCACACGCGAGCCGTATTGAAGGAGCTGAACGACCTGTGATTGAGCTCGGAGTGAACGTCGATCACGTGGCCACGGTGCGCCAGGCGCGCCGCACGTACGAGCCCGATCCGGTGTGGGCGGCGGTCGAGGCGCACCTGGGCGGCGCCGACGGCATCACCGTGCACCTGCGCGAGGACCGGCGCCACATCCAGGACCAGGACGTGCGGCGCCTGCGCGAGCTCACGCACATCAAGCTCAACCTCGAGATGGCGGCGACCGACGAGATGGTCGCGATCGCGTGCCGGCTGAAGCCCGAGATGGCGATGCTGGTGCCCGAGGGCCGGCACGAGGTGACCACCGAAGGCGGCCTGGATGTGCTGTCCCAGGAAAAGATCCTGAAGGAAAAAGTCTCGAAGCTGACACAGGCGGGAATCGTGGTGTCGGTGTTCATCGACGCCGAGCTGCGCCAGGTGGAGGCGGCGAAGCGCATCGGCGCCTCGGTGTGCGAGATCCACACCGGCCCCTATGCGCATGCGTTCCACTCCAAGGGGCGCGACGCCGAGAGTCCCGCCGTGGTCGCGGAGCTGAAGAAGGTCCAGGCTGCGGGGGAGGCGATCCGCGCGCTCGGCATGCGCTTCAACGCCGGCCATGCGCTCAACTACTTCAACGTCCAGCCGGTGGCCGCGCTGCCCGGCGTGCGCGAGCTGCACATCGGGCACGCCATCGTGTCGCGCGCCGTGTTCGTGGGCATGCGCGAAGCGGTGCGCGAGATGAAGAGCCTGATGGTGCGGGCGGCGCGGTGATCTACGGCATCGGCACCGACGTGGTGGAGATCGCCCGGGTCGAGAAGGCCCTGGGGCGCTGGGGCGAGCGCTTCGCCGAGCGCATCCTGTGCGAGCCGGAGCTCGACCGCTTCCGCAATCACCGGCAGCCGGTGTCCTACCTCGCGAAGCGTTTTGCGGCGAAGGAAGCGTTCACCAAGGCGCTCGGGACCGGAATCCGGGCGCCGGCGAACTGGCACGGCCTGTGGGTCACGAACCATCGCTCGGGCAAGCCGCAGCTCGAGTTCTCGCAGCCGCTGTCGGCGCTGCTCTCGGCGCGCGGCATCATCCGGGCGCACGTCTCGCTCTCCGACGAGCGCGGCGTCGCGGTCGCCACGGTGATCCTGGAGTGCGCAAGCTAAGAGCTCCGCTCGGCCCGGCGGTGATCGACGTGGTCGGCACCGCGCTCGCCGACGAAGACCGCGCGCGCCTGCGCCATCCCGCGGCGGGAGCCGCGATTCTGTTCTCCCGCAACTACGACGATCCCGGGCAGCTTGATTCTCTGATCGAGGAGATCCGCAGGCTGCGGGAGCCGCAGCTGCTCGTCTGCGTGGACCACGAGGGGGGCAGGGTGCAGCGCTTCCGCGAGGGCTTTACCGCGGTTCCCGCCATGCGCGAGCTCGGGCGCCTGTGGGATCGCGACCGCGAGGCCGCGAAGGAGGCGGCAGGCGGCGCGGCCTACATCATCGGCGCCGAGCTCGGCGCGCACGGCGTCGACTTCAGCTTCGCGCCGGTGCTCGACCTCGACTACGGCTCGAGCACGGTAATCGGCGATCGCGCGCTGCATTTCGATCCGAACGCCGTCGGCGCGCTCGCCGCGGCCATCGTGCGGGGATTCGCCGACGCCGGCATGGCCGCGGTCGGCAAGCATTTTCCCGGCCACGGCTTCGCCCAGGCCGACTCCCACGTCGACGTTCCCAGGGACGAGAGAAGCCTGGCCGAGATCCTGAAGAAGGACCTCGCCCCGTACCGCGCGGCGATCGACGCCGGCCTCGCGGGCGTCATGCCGGCGCACGTGATCTACACGCAGTGCGACGCGGAGCCCGCGGGCTACTCGAGGTACTGGCTGCAGGAGATCCTGCGCGGCAGGCTGGGCTTCCAGGGCCTGGTCTTCAGCGACGACCTCTCCATGGCGGGTGCGAGCACTGCCGGCGGGCCGCCGCAGCGCGCGCGCGCCGCGCTCGCCGCGGGCTGCGACATGGTTCTCCTCTGCAACGACCCCGAGGGGCAGAACGCGCTGCTCGAGTCGCTCAAGGATTTTCGAGTTGGCAACCCCCAACGGTTGGAGCGGATGCGGAAAAAAGGTGGCCGGGACCTGCGAAGGAGCGTCGCCTACCGTGAGGCTCAGGGCGCGCTGGCGGCCCTCGCCTGAAAAATCGGGATCTGACCCCGATTCTCCTACGCGCGCTCCATGTAGGTGCCTTCGGCGGTGTCGATCTTGATCTTCTCGCCCTTGTTGATGAAGGGCGGGACCTGGACCGTGATGCCGGTTTCCATCTTCGCCGGCTTGAAGGTGTTGGTCGCGGTGGCGTTCCTGATGCCGGGCTCGGTGTCGACCACGGTCAGCACCACCGAGGGCGGCATCTCGATGCCGATCGCGCGGCCGTTGTAGAAGTTGATCTGGATGTCGGTGTTCGGCAGCAGATAGCCCGCCTGGCCCTCGAGGAACTCGGCCGGCAGCGAGAGCTGCTCGTAGTTCTCCTTGTCCATGAACACGTAGCTGTCGCCGTCCTGGTACAGGTACTGCATCTCGCGCGGGTCGACGAACGCGCGCTCGATCTTGTCCTCGGTGCGGAAGCGCTGGTTGGTCTTGGTGCCGGCCTCGATGTCCTTCATCTCGACCTGCATGAACGCCCCGCCGCGGCCGCCGACGTGCACGTGGTAGGACTTGAGCACGCGCCACACGCGCTTGTCCCATTCGATGAGATTGCCCGGCCGGATCTCGACGGCTTCGACTTTTGCCATAAGAAAAGGCGTGGATTTTACACGTTTTATAATGAAATCATCGTGTTCGACCCGAAAGCGTTCGTCGCCGGCCTGCCCAATCTGCCGGGGGTCTACCGCATGCTCGGCAAGAGCGGGGAAGCGCTCTATGTCGGCAAGGCGCGCGACCTGAAGAAGCGTGTTGCCTCCTACTTCAACAAGGCCGGGCACGGGCCGCGCACCCAGGTGATGCTCGGGCAGGTGGCGTCGGTCGAGGTGACCGCGACGCGCTCCGAAGGCGAGGCGCTGCTGCTCGAGAACAACCTGATCAAGAGCCTCGCGCCGCGCTACAACATCCTCTTTCGCGACGACAAGTCCTATCCCTACCTGACGATCACCGGGCACGAGTTTCCGCGCCTCGGCTTCCACCGCGGCGCCAAGGACAAGCGCCACCGCTATTTCGGCCCCTTTCCCCACGCCTACGCGGTGCGCGAGAGCATCCAGCTCCTGCAGCGCGTGTTCCGGCTGCGCACCTGTGAGGACACGGTGTTCGAGCACCGCTCGCGCCCCTGCCTGCTGCACCAGATCAAGCGCTGCACGGCGCCCTGCACCGGCAGGATCTCGGCCGAGGCCTACGCCGAAGACGTCGCCAACGCGGCGCTGTTCCTCGAGGGGCGGGAGGACGACGTCCTCACGAGGCTCACGGAAAAAATGAAGAGAGCCTCGGATGAACGGCGCTATGAAGAGGCGGCGTCGTACCGCGACCAGGTGCGCGCGCTGTCGCGCGTGCAGGTGCGGCAGTACGTCGAGTCGGACCGCGGCGTGGACGCCGACGTGGTGGCGTGCGTGATCGACGGCGAGATCGCGTGCGTCAACCTGGTCATGATCCGCGTCGGGCGCCACGTCGGCGACCGCAGCTTCTTCCCGTCGAACGCGGAGGGCGCGACGGCCGCCGAGGTGCTCGCCGCGTTCCTCGAGCAGCACTACGCCGAGCAGCCGCCGCCGGCGCTGGTGGTCACGAGCGAAGCCGTGGAGCTCGAGGGAATCAGCGTCCTCAATCCCTCGCACGGCGAGCGCAAGGTCTGGCTCGACATGGCGCGCAAGAACGCGGCGCTCGCGATTGCCCAGCGGGTGCGCGACCGCGCCACCCAGGAAGGGCGCCTCGCCGCGCTGCGCGAGGCGCTCGGGCTTCCCGAGGGCGCGCAGCGCATCGAGTGCTTCGACATCAGCCATACGATGGGCGAGGCGACGGTGGCGGCGTGCGTGGTCTACGACCGCCAGCAGATGCAGAGGGCCGAGTACCGGCGGTTCAACATCCGCGATATCGCGCCCGGCGACGACTACGCCGCGATGCGCCAGGTCCTCGCCCGGCGCTACGAGCGCGTGAGCGCCGAGGCCGGTAGGATTCCGGATCTGATCCTGATCGACGGCGGCAAGGGGCAGGCGGGAATCGCGTCCGTGGTCCTGCACGACCTGGGCCTGCACCAGGTGTGCGTGGTCGGCGTGGCGAAAGGCGCCGCGCGCAAGCCCGGCGAGGAGCAGCTCGTCCTGGAATCGGAGTCGCGCACGCTGCAGCTCGCGCCCTCTCACCCCGGGCTGCACCTGATCCAGGCGATCCGCGACGAGGCGCACCGCTTCGCCGTCCTCGGGCACCGGGCGCGCCGCGCCAAGGCGCGCACCACTTCGATGCTGAACGAGATTCCCGGCATCGGCGCGAAGCGCCGCCAGGCGCTGATCGAGCACTTCGGCGGCCTGCGCGGCGTGCAGGCCGCGGCGGTCGACGACATCGCGAAGGTCGCGGGCATCAGCCGCCCGCTTGCCGAGCGGATCTACAGGCACCTTCACTGATGCCGCTCAACGTCCCGAACCTCGTCACGCTGTCGCGCATCATCCTGATCCCGTTGCTGATCGGGATTTACTACCTGCCCGACGAGTGGCTGTCGTGGCAGGGCAAGAACATCGCTTCGACCACGGTGTTCATCCTCGCCGGCATCACCGACTGGCTCGACGGCTACCTCGCGCGCCGCCTGAACCAGATGTCGGCCTTCGGCGCGTTCTTCGACCCGGTGGCCGACAAGCTGATCGTGGTCGCCGCGCTCGTGGTGGTGCTCTATCTCGGCCGCGTCGACATGCTGGTGGCGCTGATCATCATCGGCCGGGAGATCGCGATTTCCGCGCTGCGGGAGTGGATGGCCAAGATGGGGCAGGCGGCGAGCGTCGCGGTGGCGTTCGTCGGCAAGCTGAAGACCGTGGCCCAGATGATCGCCATCCCGCTGCTGCTCTTCCACGACCCGCTGTTCGGGCTGGACTGCCAGTGGCTCGGCACGATCCTGATCAACGTCGCGGCCGTGCTCACGGTGATCTCGATGCTCTACTACCTGCGCAAGGCGCTGCCTTACGCATCGATGCGCGGTTGACTTATAATCGCCTGCTTCGCGGGAATAGCTCAGTTGGTAGAGCGCAACCTTGCCAAGGTTGAGGTCGCGAGTTCGAGACTCGTTTCCCGCTCCAGATCCGCGAGGGAAGGCGACCGGCAACGGGCCTTCCCTCATCACTTCGGCGGGATGGCAGAGTGGTCATGCAGCGGCCTGCAAAGCCGTGTACGCCGGTTCGATTCCGACTCCCGCCTTGCCTTGCCTGCCGACGTGGCAGAATCCCAGCGGCCGCCCGGGTGGCGAAATCGCTAGACGCAAGGGACTTAAAATCCCTTGGCCGCAAGGCCGTGCCGGTTGGAGTCCGGCCCCGGGCACCCGAGCTATAGCGGATTCAGGCCGAGCCGCAGGCGATTGCGGCCGTAGAGGTACGCGTAATCGCCGCTGGCCGCGAGCCGCTGCAGCAGCAGCACGCCGCGGCCGTGCAGCTTGCCGATCTCCTGCGTGGTGTCGGGCGAGTCGCGCGCATAAGGGTTGAACGGCGGCGCGGTGTCTTCGTAGGTGATGGTCACGCGCCGGTCCTCGCCGGCGGCCAGGCTGATCCAGACCGGGGCATCGGAGTCGCCGCGGTGCCCGTGCCGGACCGTATTCGTGAACAACTCCTCAAGCAGCAGGTTGAGCCGCAGGCAGCCTTCCCGGTCGATCCCCGCCTGCGCGCAAAATGCCTCGAGGAACGCGCGCAGCGCGTGCAGCTGCTCGAGGCTTGCCGGAAACATCGTAGTTCGTAAAACCGCGGGCATTGTCCACACGGCGCAGGGAGGTCACCCATTATAGAATCTGACATTCGAAGGGAGGTCACGATGCGGTGGCTGGTCATCCTTGCGGCAGCGGCATTCACGGCGGCGTCCTATGCGAGCGACGTCGGCCAGATCAAGAACCTGAGCGGCGCAGTCCACGTCGAGCGCGACGGCCAGCGCCTTGCCGCCGCGCCCGGCATGGGCGTGAAGCAGGCCGATGTCCTGGTCACCGGCGCCGACGGCTCGGTCGGGGTCACCTTCCTCGACAACAGCCTGCTTTCGCTCGGCCCGAGCAGCACGCTGGCGATCGATCGCTACGCCTTCAACAGCACGACGCACGACGGGCAGTTCGACGCCTCGCTCAAGCGCGGCACGCTCGCCGTGGTCTCCGGCCGGATGGTGAAGCGCTCGCCGGACGCGATGCGCGTCCGCACCCCCTCGGCCATCATGGGAGTGCGCGGCACCGAGTTCGTGGTCAAGGTCGACGAGCCGGCGCGGTA
Organism: Burkholderiales bacterium; assembly: GCA_035454645.1. GTDB lineage: Bacteria > Pseudomonadota > Gammaproteobacteria > Burkholderiales > SG8-39 > SCGC-AG-212-J23. The sequence continues at coordinate 9,151 of DATIGR010000187.1, read as the reverse complement.
GCGCATGGTGGCGGTCCTCGCCATCATTGCGTTCATCGTCGTAGCGCACCAGTTCTCCGCTCCGCCGGTGTCCCCGCCGGCGCCCCCGCCGGCCCCTGCGGTCGCTCCCGGGGCCGAGCTGGTCGTCGTGCTGCCAAGCGCGGACGGCCACGTCGGCACGGTCATCGTGGAGAGCCAGGGCACGCGCACGGTGCTCAACCAGCCTTATGCGGCCAAGCGCATCGGGCGCGACGCCGGCACGACACAGCTTTCCGAGCAGGAAGTGAAAAGCGCGTTCGGCGCCGTTCTCGGCTCGATTCCGGCGCGCCCGGCGTTGTTCCTCCTGTACTTCGTGACCGGCACGGACGAGCTCGCCGAGGAATCGAAGGGCGAGCTCCAGCGCATGCTGACGGAGCTGCGCCGGCGGCCGGCGCCCGACATCCTGGTGATCGGGCATACCGACAGGGTCGGGAGCGACGCCGACAACGACCGGCTGTCGCTGATGCGGGCCGAGCGCGTACGGTCCAGCCTGGTCGCGCAGGGCATCGCGGCCGAGCGCATCCAGGCCTCGGGACGCGGCGAGCGCGAGCCCCTGGTGCAGACGGCCGACGGCGTCGACGAGCCGAAGAACCGGCGCGTCGAGATCAACGTGCGCTAGCTGTTGAAGCGCACGCAGAGCAGCGTGAGGTCATCTGCCTGCTCGGTGCTGCCGGTGAAGCGTCGCACGTCGTCGCGCACAACGTTGAGTGTAGAAGCCGGATCCCCCGCCTTCCGGAGCAGGTCCGTCAGCCGCTCCCGACCGTAGAAGGAGCCTGACGGGTCCATCGCGTCGGTGACGCCGTCGGTGATCACGCAGAGCGATTCGCCGGGCGCGAGCCGGCGGCGCGCGCTCGCGTAGGCGAAGCCCTCGATCACGCACAGCGGCGGCCCGCCCGGGTGCTCGAGGCGCTCGGGCGCGCGGCCCGGCCGGCACAGGTAGGGCGGCTCGTGCCCGGCGTTGCAGAATTCCAGCGTCCCGGAGCGCGCGTCCAGGATCCCCGCAAACACCGTGACGAAGAACGACTCGGCGTTGTCGCGCGCGATCTCTGCGCTCGCCTGGGCGAGGATCGCGCCCGGGTCGGCGCCGCTGCGCAGCGCGATGCTCTTCAGGAGCGACTTGGAAAGCGCCATGAACAGGCTGGCCGGGAGCCCCTTGCCCGAGACGTCGGCGACGGTGAAGAACAGGCGGTGCGCGTCCAGCATGAAGCAGTCGTAGAAGTCCCCGCCCACGACGCGCGCCGGCTCGAGCCGGGCGTCGAGCGAGAAGCGCGCTTCGCCCGCGAACCGGACCCGCGGCGCCGGCAGCAGCCCCATCTGGATGCGGCGCGCGGCCTCGAGCTCGCCGGCGACGCGCGCCTGCGCTTCGCGCAGCAGCCGCCGCTGCCGGTCGGCCTCCGCGAGCGTGGCGGCGAGCAGCGCGCCGAACACCGCGAGCGCCCCGAGCGCGGGGCCGGCGACGTCGATGACCCGCCCGGCCTTGAACGCGGCCAGGCCGACGGCGGCGAACAAGGCGAGGACGAGGGCGAGCAGCGACACCGACCAGTGCGCCCGCACGCGCGGCACGAGGGCGACCAGGGCAAGGCCCGCCGCGAGCAGCAGGCCGGCTTCGATGAGCGCGGCGCCGGTCGGGCGGTGCAGATACGTCCGGTCGAAAACCTGCTCCAGGATCTGGGCATGGATCTCGACGCCCGGAATACGCTCGCCCAGAGGCGTTGCCTGGAAGTCGAGCAGGCCGAGCCCGGTGACGCCCACGAGGACCAGCTTGTCGCGCAGCAGCTCGGCGCCCGCGGCTCCGCTCAGCACGTCCCCGGCGGACACGAAGCGCGCCTGATCGTGCGGCCCGAAATAGGGCCGAAACGTGCCGTCGGATTGAACCGGAATCGCGACGTCGCCGAGGACGAGCGCGACGCGCTCGCCGCCGCGCTCGTCGATCCCGAGGATCGGCACGCCGGCGGCGACGCGCAGCATTTCGACCGACAGCGCCGGAACCGTGACCTCGCCCACGCGCGCCACGAGCGGCACGCGGCGGATGACGCGATCGGCGGTGTCGACGCTGATCAGCCCCCGGCCGGCCGCGGCCCGGTCGATCTCGGGGCGGCTCTGCAGGTGCGCTACGAAGCGCCGCAGCGGCAGCTCGCGCGCGCTCGACTGGCGCACCGGCGCCGCCCGCGGCGGGACACGGAAGCGCCGGTCGGGGTGGTCGAGCCCGGCGATGCCGAGCACGAACTTGCGGCCCTGCAGCGCCTGCGCCAGCGCGGCGTCGGCGCCGGGCGCGGAGCGATCCGGCTCGACGAAAAGCAGATCGACCCCGACCGCCGCCGGCCCGGCGCGGGCGATCGCGCTCATGAGCTCGGCGACCGCGGTGCGCGGCCACGGCCACTGGCCGTGCGCCTCGAGCGAAGGCTCGTCGATCTCCACGATGATCGCCGGCGCCGAGGCGCGCGGCCGCGGCAGGAGCTTCTGGTAGGCGTCGAACAGCGGCTCGCGCCACACGGCAGCCGCAGGCCGGTCGAGCGCGAGGACGAGCGCGCAGGCTGCGAGGATCGCGGTGCCGAGCGCGCGCGGGCCCGCGCCGATTCTCAGAGCTCGATCTCCAGGCCGTCGTAGGCGGCGATGATCTCCAGCCGCTGCACGCCGCGCGTGAGCTCCTCCAGGCGGCGCGTCTCGCGCAGGATGCGCTCGATGGCGTCGTCGCCGTTGGCCGGCTCGTGGTGAAACAGCGCCAGCCGGCGCGCATTCGCCATCTGGCACAGCTCCACGCCCACGACGTTGCTCGAGTGGCCCCAGTCGGCTTTCACCGAGACCGCCTCGGCGAGCGAGTACATGGCGTCGAAGATCACGAGATCCGCGTCGCGGAAGAACTCCACGATGCGCCGGCGCGCGGCATGGTCGTCGAGCTTGTGCTCCGAGTCGGTGGTGTAGACGAGCGACTTGCCGCGGCTCCTGAAGCGAAAGCCGTACGAGTCGCCGGAGTGGTGCTGCAGCTGCGGCGTCACCGTGACCGCGGGCAGCTCGTGCGCCTCCCCCGGGGCGAGGGGAATGAACTCGATGTCCGCCGCGAGCTGCGAGAACGGCACCGGGAAGGAGGGCGGCTCCTGCTGGCGGCGGAACGCGTGCTCGAGGGCTTCGTGGCAGCCGTGGATGCGGATCTGATTGCCGCGCACGTACGCCGGGCCGAAGAAGGGGAAGCCCATGATGTGGTCCCAGTGCATGTGCGACATGAACACGTAGATCGTCGCCGGGCGGCCGCCCTGGCGCGCGGCGATGTGCTCGCCGAACGGCCGCGCGCCGCTCCCCATGTCGCACACGAAATACTCGTCGGGTCCGGCGTCGGGGGGGATCAGCTCGACGCACGAGGAATGCCCGCCGAAGGTGTGGGTGAGCGAGAAGCCGAGGTGCTGCTCGGCGAACGCGTGCGCCTTGTCCAGGGTGTCGAGCCCTTGCCCGTTGGCCGCGACCAGGGCGCGCGCCAGGCGGTCGCGCACGTCGCGCCAGGTCAGCGCGACCGGGAGCGAGCCGCGCGTTCCCCAGAAGCGCACCCGCATGGGCGCGCTACCCGCCGTCGAAGGCGGCCGCCGCCTGGGGCGAGGCCGCGGTCAGCGCTTCGCGCACGCCGGGATGGATCTCGAACAGCATCGTGAAGCGGCTGATCTGGAAGATCTCGGCGACTAGCGGGCGCATCGCCGCGATCATGATCCGGCCGCCCTGGGTGCGCGCCTGCTTGCCTGCCAGCATGAGGAGCCGCAGCCCCGCCGAGGACACGTATTCCAGCGCCGACAGGTCGAGCACCAGGGCGCGGCCGTCGCGCGCCTGCTCCACCAGCGGCTGCAGCTCGGCGCCGAAATCGTCGCAGCTGTCGTGGTCGAGGCGCCCCGCCGGGGCGAGGACGAGCGTGTCGGCGTAGCTGCGCTGGCTCAGCTTCATCGTTCCTATTCTAGAATGGGGCGTGGCCCTCGCAGCCTTCAATTTCGAGCGCTGGATCGACGAGCACGCGCATCTGCTCAAGCCGCCGGTGGGCAACCAGATGGTGTTCCGAGAGGCCGAGGACCTGATCGTCATGGTGATCGGCGGGCCGAACGCGCGCACCGACTACCACGACGATCCGTACGAGGAGTTTTTCTTTCAGCTGCGCGGCGACGTGGTGCTGAGGGTCCTGGAGAACGGCCGGCCGCGCGACGTGCCGATCCGCGAGGGCGAGATCCTGCTCGTTCCGGGGCATTGCCGGCACTCTCCCCAGCGTCCCGCCGGCACGGTCGGCCTGGTGGTCGAGAAAGTGCGGCCGCGCGACGTGAACGACGGCTTCGAATGGTACTGCCCCCGGTGCTGGGCGCTCGTGCACCGGGTCGACGTCAACGTGCAGAACATCGTGGCCGACCTGCCCCCGCTTTTCGAGGCCTTCTACAAGGGGGAGCGCAAATGCCCCCGCTGCGGCGCGGTTCATCCCGGAAAAGCCTGACGCCGCACGAAAGAGCGGCCCGCCGGCTGCTCGAGGCGCATGCGCGCCGGGAGCGTTTCGCGCCCCTGCCCGAGGAGCTCGCGCCGCGCACCGCGGACGAGGCCTACGCCATCCAGGACGCGTTCGTCGCGCTGCGCGCGGACAAGCTGGGCCCGGTCGCCGGCTACAAGCTCGCGCTCACCTCGGCCGAGATGCGCCGCCTCGTCGGCGTCGACATGCCCATGGCCGGAGTGATGCTCGAATCGACGCTGCACCGCTCGCCGGCGCAGGTCCGGGCGGCCGACTACGTGCGCCTCATCGTCGAGTTCGAGATCGCGGTGCACATCGCCGAGGACCTGCCGGCCGCGGACCGGCCGTTCTCCCGCGAACGCGTGGCGCAGGCGGTCGGCGCGATCATGCCCGCGCTCGAGCTCGCGGACGATCGCCAGGCGGACTACAAGGAGCTTGCGCGCCGCCCGCTCGAGCTGATCGCGGACAACTGCTGGAACGAGGGCGCGGTGCTGGGCGCGCCGCTGCACGACTGGCATCGCCTCGACCTCGTCGCGGTGCGCGGCGTCGCCTCCATCAACGGCCGCGACGTGGGGGAAGGGCGGGGGGCAGACGTGATGGGTCATCCACTCGATGCGGTCGCCTGGCTCGCCGACCATCTCGCGTCCGACCGCCGCGGCCTGCTGCGCGACGAGATCGTGATCACCGGCAGCATCGTCACCACCAAGGCCGTGGCGCCCGGCGACCGGGTGCGGTTCGAGGTCGAGGGGCTGGGGAGCGCCGAGCTGCGGGTGGAGTAGCTACAGCGTGAGGCTGCCGACGCTCGTGCCGCCGCAGACGTAGAGCACCTGGCCGGTGACGAAGCCGGCGTCCCGGTCGGCGAAGAACATCACCGCGCGCGCCACGTCGCCGGGCTGGCCCAGGCGCTTGACCGGGATCGCCTGCGCGACCCGCTCACCCTGCCCGCGGGGCACCACGCTGTAGAAGTTGTCGGTCTCGATCGGGCCGGGCGCCACGACGTTGACCGTGATGCCCTGCGGCGCGAGCTCGAGCGCCCAGGTGCGCGCCATGCCGAGCATCCCCGCCTTGGTCGCGGCGTAGGACGTGCGGGTCGGCAGGCCGAGGACCGCGCGCGAGGAGACCAGGACCACGCGCCCGTACCCGGCCGCCTTCATGGCGGGCAGCGCGGCCTGCAGCAGGATGAGCGCGGCCTTCAGATGCAGGTTGACGAGCGCGTCCAGGTCTTCGAGCTTCACGTCGGGGAGCAGGGCAGGGCGGATCGTTCCCGCGTTGTGGACGAGCGTAGTGACCCGATGCTTCGCCGCTATTTCGCCAGCGGCCTTCTGGGTGGCTGCAAGATCGGTGAGATCGACCTCGACGTGCTGCAGCCTCTCGTGGCTGTGCGACGAGCGCCGCACATCGAGCGAGATCACCTGCAGGCCTCTCTTCAGCAGCTCCTCTACCACTGCGCGTCCAATGCCGGCGGCTCCGCCGGTGACGATCGCGGCGCTCACAGGAAGAGCTGGATCGAGGGCAGGGCGGCGTCGGCGTTCAGGATGTCGACGCGCTTGAGCCGGATGCGCAGCCCTGCCTCCGAGCGCACCAGCGTGTGCCACGCCGTGGCGGCGTAGCGCTGCGACTCATCGCCGCGGGTCTCGGTATAGATGAAGGGCGTGCGCGTCAGGAACTCGCCTCGCTGCGGGTCGGATTTCTCCACTTCCGGCGTCTGCAGGACGTGGTGGCAGCGGCTCGCCGGTTTTTGCGCATAGGCGGTGGGCAGTTTCAGCCGCTCGATGCGCAGCTTGAGCAGCAGCTTGTCCTCGTAGGCGAGCGAGTTGTGGCCAAGCGGGTCCGTCTGCCCGGGAACCAGCGGCACCCAGTAATAGGCGTCGTCGGTGAAGAGCTCGTACCACTCGTCGAAGCGCTTCTCGTCGAGGAGCCTTGCTTCTTTGTAGATGAATCCGACAAGTTCCGCGTCGGTCACGGCGCCATGAACTCGCGCCATGCGCGGAACTGGTTGCGCATGGAGATCTCGCTCGTGCCGTTGCAGGTAAGTTCGCCCCCGCCCAGCTCCTGCTCATCGAAATTTCGATGCAGGCTCACCCACTCGTTGCCGCGGGCGACCAGGCCTTCCTGCGCCGAGCGGTAGCAATGCAGGTCGTCGTGGCCGACGACCGACATCGGCGAGTTGATCAGGCGGTTGTACATCACGGTGCGCTCGAGCAGCTTCGCCGGCGCGCCCTTCAGGCGCAAGGTCCAGGACTCGAGCACCGTCCGGTCGGCGGCGAGCGGCCGGGCGACGCGGATCGACTGGATCGCGCCCTTGATGGTGAGGCTGGGATAGTAGACGGTGTTGTGGCGCACGGTGCCGAGGATCTGCTTTGCCTTTTCCTCCCCGTAGGCGCGCTGCATCGCCTCCTCATATTCCTTTACTGGTGAATATGCAGAGTGGATCGAAAAGTTGACACCCGAGAAACCATGGCCGTGCGGGTACACGCGCACGCCCATGTCGTCGAAGAACTTGTAATCGTTCGCGAACGGCGCGTACTGCTCGATCGCCATGGGCTTGGGCGCGTCGGCGGGCTTGCCTTCCCAGAGCTTCTTGGCCGTGCCGGCCGAGGAGGCGTGCACGATCATCGGGTGCATCGTGTCGTTCAGGTTCTCCACGAACATCTTCCAGTTGCAGTTGTGGAGGTAGCGCAGGCAGCCGCCGGTGATCTCGAGCTCGCCCTCGGGCGAGCGGTCGGCGAGGTTGTCGATCGAGGAGAGCGAGTCGCCGAAGTACTCGCGGAACCCGGGGCCGTCGGCCAGTCGCGCGAAGACGAATCCGCGATACGTCTCGTGCGTGACGGGCGTCAGCCCTCGTGCGCTCGGGGTCTCGAACAGCCTTGTGCCGTCGTAACCCGTTTTCAGCGGCACGTTCAGCAGGGTGCCGTCGGTACGGTAGGTCCAGGCATGGTAGGGACAGCGGAAAGTCTTGCCGGCGTTCCCGGCAAAGTCGTACACGACCTTGGTGCCCTTGTGCGCGCAGCGGTTCATCAGCACGCGCACCGTGCCGTCGGTGTGCCGCACCATGATCACCGGCTGGGCGGCGAGGTCGAGGGTGATGAAATCGCCCGGCTGCGGCACCTGGCTCGTGTGCCCCACATAGATCCAGGCGCGCGACCACAGCCGCTCCATCTCGAGCTGGAACACCTCGGGGTCGATGTAGAGGTCGCGGTGCACCCGGTCTTTTTCCACCAGCCCTTGCAAAGCTTGCGGATCTTCGCGGTAGCGCCCCATGGCTGCATTGTAAAATCACTCAAATGATCGTTTTCGACCTGCTTTGCGCCGCCGGACACCGCTTCGAGGGTTGGTTCGGCTCGGCCGACGACTTCGCCTCGCAGCGCGACCGGAACCTGCTTTCCTGCCCGGCGTGCGGCTCCGCGCGGGTCTCGAAGGTGCCGTCGGCGACCCGGGCAAACCTGGGCGCCCCCGAGCCCAAGCCGGCCGCGAAGCCCGACAAGACCCCCAGCAAGACCCCCGAAAAAACCCCGGAGATGGAAGGCAAGGACCCGTTCGCGATCGCGCAAATGCTCTATTCGCGCATGCTGGACGAGCTGCTCTCCAAGAGCGAAGACGTCGGCAAGGAATTCCCGGCCGAGGCGCGCCGCATCTACTACCAGGAAGCCCCGGCGCGCTCGATCCGCGGCCAGGCTACGCAGCAGGAGCACGAAGAGCTCGTCGACGAAGGTATCCCGGTCGCCAGGCTTCCTTTCCCGCCAACCGGGAAGCTGAACTAAGCGCTTCGGAACAAGTAATTAGCTTTGAAAGCTAATTACACCTCTGAGCCTTTAAGCCAGACAATGTGTATTATGTTAAATCTGGCATATCCCCCAGCATCGAGGCCGAGAAGAGCCTGGGGTTCAGGGGGTGCCGGCAAAGGAGCCTCTCCCCGCCCATGTGGCGCGCGAATGCGAGCCAGGCGCGGGCTTGCTGCCGGGGTACGGTGCCGCTCGCGGCCTGGTATTTGGCGGGAAGGCCGAAGGCTATAAGCGCGCGGTCGAGCGCGATCTTCTGCAGGGCGTCGGCGAGCGGCTCAAGCGCTTCGCGCTCCCCTACCGGAACGAGGCCTACGGGACCGTGGGCGGCGTGCTCTTCGGCCCGGAGGGGCGCGCCGCCGGCGTAGGCCAGCCAGCGCTCGGGGTCCTTGATTTTTTTCTGGATCAGCCATTCCAGGGCGGCTGCGGGCGGCGGCAGAGGGACCGGAAGCGCTACGCAGCGGCTGCGGATCGTGGGCAGGAGCTGCGCCGGACGGTGGGACACCAGGATGAAGACCGCGCCCGCCGGCGGCTCCTCGAGGCCCTTGAGGAGCGCATTGGCGGCGTTTTCGTTCATGTCCTCGGCGGGATGCACGAGCGCCACCCGGAGCCGGCCGCGGTGCGAGCCGATGTAGAGGAAGTCGGCCAGCTCGCGGACTTGCTCGATCTTGATGACGCGGCTCGGCTTGTCCGGCTTCTCGGCCCAGAGCGCTTCGGGCTCGAGGCGGCGCAAATCGGGGTGATTGCCGGCGAGGAACCAGCGGCAGGCGTCGCAGGCGTCGCAAGGCCGCTTCCCGGCGCCTTCGCACAGGAGGAGCTGCGCAGCCCGCTCGGCCAGTGAGAGCTTCCCCACGCCGCGCGGCCCGTATACGAGCAGCGCGTGCGGCAG